>NZ_CAMLDX010000062.1 GCF_946478885.1 uncultured Bacillus sp.
AAACGATTCAACTTTATTTCAAACCAACAATCACATGTTGCTTTGAAATAAAGTTCGATCAAAAATACCCCCTAACCCAGCATTTTACGATAAATAAAAAGAATCCATTTTGAAAAAAGTTTGATCAAAATGGATTCTTTTTCAGCAGATTTAAGATTGGTTTTTATAAAAAAGATTGATCATTTTCTACCTTTAATCTTCAACAATCGCGCCCGATAATTGAATATCAAATTAAATTTTTATCTACTTAAAACTACACATACTATTCAAGTAGTAATTCCCATCAAGTAAGAAGATGGGAGTAAGGAAGGTGTGGTGAATGAAATTCAGGACATGTCAAACAATTCCGTTAATATTTGATATAATTTAAAGAGTGTTCCTATTAGTTTTGATAGCATGGATTACAACAAATTATCATCGGTCTTGAAGTAAATGAATTAATTGAATGATTGAATAAAAGAATACTTGGACAAGGTATCATCCACGTTATTGAAAATTCGAACTTAGATTCAAAAAATGAAAGGGAAGGTCAGAGTGAAAAAAGATGATTATAAATTAATTTTTACCTTAATGATTTGTCAGATAGGCGTTTTAGCTATCGGATGGGTGGTTATGAGTAGTCATGTTGGTACAGAAACAGACTTTAATATAACAGAACCTGCATTAAAAGAACCATATTTTAGTTGGATGAATACATTCATTACTATTTATTGGGGTGTCGGGATACTAGCTGCTTTATTTTCCACGATAGCTTTGCTAATTAGTAAAAAAGACAATAAAATTCAATATTTATTGTTTCTCATTCCAACATTGTTGTTAAGTATGGGGTTTATAGTAGACTATCTTATTGCGTTAATTAAATTAAATGGCGAGCATTATGTTTTGTGGTACATAGGTGCATTTACTTTATTTGTGATGATCAATCCGATCATTGTATATGTAAAGAAGGGGAAAGGGATTCTTATTATGTCTTGGCTTACCCTGATGTTAACTGTATTTTCAATTGTTTTATTGGTTCTAGTTGATTCAACAAATAGAAACTATATTGTTGAATTTAAAGGCTCATTGGTAGGAAATACATGGGCTAAAATTACAGTAGGTGCATTTATTTCTGTAGCGCAAGCTATTTTTGCCCTCGCTTATGGTTATTTGCTTAAGGTTTTCTTATTGCATGAGAATTAAACATAATAGAAAAAGAGAAGGATAGAAGGTTTTTTAGAAAAGACGGTTAACTTTTATGAGTCTACTATGCCTAACCCTGGGTCTGCTCAATTTGATCATGAATGTATTGATGAATTAATGAACGGCCTAGTGTTGAAAAATCCGTTCCGAGGATGTATTAGTAAAGACCTTAAAAACCAGTATTAAGGCATTAGAAGAAGAGAATAAGCAATTAAAAGATCAAATTCAAAAATTATATGGCAAGTTGTTTTAGCTTTTTCGTATACTTTTATGATGGTTTTCTTACTTTTATATAGAAGTTCAATTATGAGGTAAAATCTTCAGCTCAGCATAGTTTTTAAAAAAGTTTGATCAATAACACCGACGGTGTTATTCCAGAAAATGGCCCTTTAACGGAATAACTTATTGTCACTCAACTATTCCTCAATCGATCTTTTAATTCAGAGTTCTTTTCCTTTCCACTAAAAAACACCCCTTTAGAAAAAAACCATATCCAAAGGGGTAAAACGGTGCAACTTTTTTGCAACCGGTATAACTTTATTGTAAACGGTACATGTTTTTTGTGAACGGTACGACTTTATTTGTAATCAACATCACTGTAGCTTTAAAATAAAGTTTGATTAAATAGCTCACTGTAACCCCTTATTTTTAGCAAATATAAAAACTCCATTTTGAAAAAAGATTGATCAAAATGGAGTTACCTTTAAAAATCTTGTATTAAATTTTTATAAGAAAGTTTAATTATTTTAACTACCCTTCTTCAACTAAAGCCCCCTATAGTTTAAGTGAAAATCTTCACAATCTTTTGTGTAGAAGCATATAAAAAAGACACCTTCTTATTAAAGAAGTCGAGTAGAAGGGAGCCTTTCTACCTTGCGGTAAATTGGACTCCGCCCCCCCTCCCAGAACCGTGCTTGCACTATTAATGCACACGGCTCCTCCTGGTCATCATTTACAAAATATAGCTAATCTCTTTTCTTAAATCATATATATTCACTTTAATTCTTGGTGAAGGTAGTGGATATTTATCAAGAAATAGTCTGAATTTATCCCATGTAAAGGATTTCCTTTGACTTCTTCTGTTGTGCCATTTAAACAGTAAGTCCTCGATTTTGCACTTGAAGTTGCTAACATTTAGGATATTATCAGTGATGCAATAATAGTACCGCCTAGCCCCCCTAGCCCACATTTTTGACAGTAGCTTACTCTTCCAATAAGATAAAAGTAAAAACTGAAAGCTAGGATGAACCGAATGAAAATTTTATTGGTCGAAGATGATCGGGCAATCGCATCTGGATTGGAGTATTCCTTGAAACAAGAGGACTATGAAACTGTGCTTTGTCATCATGCAGCTTCAGCAACAGAAGTCATTCAAGATAAAATCGAAGAAATAGATTTATGCGTATTTGACTTGTCCTTACCGGATGGTAGCGGTTATGACTTATGTAAACTAGTGAAAAAACAACGGGATATCCCGGTTATCTTTTTGACCGCTTTTGATGATGAAGTGAATGTCGTCATGGGTCTTGATATGGGGGCGGATGATTATATTACAAAACCCTTTCGGATTCGTGAACTTGTTTCAAGAATTAAAACTGTACTCCGCCGCTACCATCGCCATACCCAACCGAAAAACACCATTGAAATCGAAAATATTCAAATTAACACATTAGAAGGAAAAGTATATAAAAATGGCAAAGAAATATTGTTGACTGCCTTAGAATATCGACTCTTCCTCATTTTTGCCAATCACATTGGACAGGTTCTCACAAGAGCACAGCTGCTGGATCGAATTTGGGATGTCGCCGGTGATTTTGTCAATGACAACACCTTGACCGTCTATATTAAAAGATTGCGGGAAAAGTTAGAAGACGATCCGCAAAATCCAACGATGATCAAGACGGTTCGAGGTATGGGCTATAAGGTTGGTGAGTGAGTTGCTTCGCAATCGAGAAATTCAAATCCTCCTGACCATTCATCTTTTGATTAGTGGAATCGGATTTACTTTGGCGGCCATTTTCGTTTCCATGCATGCGGCCATTTTTGTGCTATGCGTATCCATCATACTGATTAGTTGCACGCTAATTTTTACCAAATGGCGTTACCGTGAAATTGAAAAACTTTCAGGATATTTACAGCAAATTAGTAATGGCAACTTTCAGTTGGATGTCCGTGATAACCTTGAAGGAGAGTTAAGTATCTTAAAAAGTCAAATTTATAAAGTGACAAAAATGCTTGTTGAACAAGGGGCGGTCTTACACGAAGATAAAGCGAAACTAACAATTGCAATTTCAGACATCTCTCACCAATTAAAAAACCCTCTCACCTCGATGATGGTCATGACGGATTTATTGCGTGATAAACGCTTGGATGATGGAAAGCGAGCCGAATTCAACCGGAATCTTCAAGTACAGCTGGAACGCATGGAATGGCTTGTTTCTTCCTTACTAAAACTTTCGAAAATCGATGCAGGAACCATTGCTTTTAAAAAAGAAAAAGTCTTGGTCGGTCCCCTTGTTCAAACTGCAGTCGAGCCACTATTGGTTCCAATGGATATTAAAATGCAAAGTTTGGATGTCAAAGGCGATAAGAAAACTGCATTTATAGGAGACTTCAACTGGACCGCAGAAGCGCTCATCAATATTGTAAAAAACTGTGTCGAACACACTGCTGAAGGCGGAGAAATCTCTATTCTATTTTCGGAGAATGCTTTATTCACAAAAATCACCATTTCTGACAACGGGAAAGGAATAGCTAAGGAGGATCTCCCTTATATTTTCAAACGGTTTTACAAAGGGAAAAATGCGAGTGATGACAGTGTCGGAATTGGCCTTGCTATGGCGCACAGTATCATCACTAGTCAGCAAGGCGATATTGAAGTGACAAGTCAACCAGGTGTTGGGACAAAGTTTCAGATTAAATTTTACAAGCAGGTGATTTGAGAGATCATTCCCCTGCTTATTTTTTTTGGACTTAGCCCTTTATCTCCCTATAAACACCTCCTCCTTACCTCTAAAGTGAATAAGTTGTCACTTTAGAGTCACTTTAAAGTCATATTGACTCGATATACTGACCTCATACAAAGAACTTACGGAGGTTTTCTTATGAACATATTAGAAGTTAAAAATCTATCAAAGGTGTATGGCAAAGGCGAAACGGCCGTTAAAGCGCTTGATGATGTTTCTTTTTCCGTGAAAAAAGGCGAATTTATTTGCATCATTGGGCCGTCTGGTTCGGGAAAATCAACGCTGCTCCATTTACTTGGCGGAGTCGACCAGCCAACGAGCGGAAAGGTGCTCATTAATCAAACCGATATTTATGACTTGAATGAAACACAACTAGCGATTTTTAGAAGAAGGCAAATTGGCTTGATTTATCAATTTTATAATTTGATTCCCATTTTAACGGTTGAAGAAAATATTACGCTGCCGATGCTTTTAGATGAACAAAAAGTGGATCCAAACCAGTTTAACAAGATTGTGGACATTTTAGGTTTGAACAAACGTCTCTTCCATCTGCCAAACCAGCTTTCAGGCGGCCAGCAGCAACGTGTTTCGATCGGACGAGCGTTAATCAGCAATCCTGCGATTATGCTTGCCGACGAGCCGACAGGCAACCTCGATAGTAAAAATAGTGAGGAAATCATGGAACTGCTCAAGATGTTTAACAAAACCTACAATCAAACCTTGATTGTCATCACCCATGATGAGCGCATCGCCCTTCAAGCAGACCGCATCATTTCGATTGAAGATGGCAAGGTTGCCAAAGATGAGGTGATTCGGCCATGAATATTATTAATAAAGTCACGGTAAGGCATTTAAAAGAGAACAAACGCCGATCACTCGTGACGATTATCGGCGTCATCATTTCGGTTGCGATGATCACCGCGGTTGCGACACTTGGTGTTTCCTTTTTAGACTTAATGATTCGACAGGAAATTGTTAAAAATGGAGAATGGCATGTTCAATATAAGGATGTCACTCCAGACCAAATCAAAGCCATTGAACAAGACAATGAAACCAAAACGCTTGTCCTCTCTAGCGATGGCTATGCAGCCTTAGAAGAATCGAACAATGCCTATAAACCGTACTTATATTTTAAAAACTATAATAAAATCGGCATGGAGCAATTCCCGATGGAAGTCATCGAAGGAAGACTTCCTCAGAATGAAAATGAGATTGCAATTTCGGAAGCAATTATAAGCAATGCAAAGGTGGATTACAAAATTGGAGATCAACTCACGGTTGACATTGGTGACCGATGGAGCAAAACAGAAGGAACGACGCTAACGCAAAATAACTCTTTCCAAAGGGATAAAGACATAATCAACGAAGAACTGCAAATCAACGAAACAAAAACGGTGACAATCGTTGGGAAGATTGAACGCCCCTCTTGGGAACCGACTTGGTCGCCTGGTTATACGGTCATTGGCTATGTTGACGAAAAGTCTTTAAGCGGACCAGAGACTATTGATGCTTTTGTCATGTTAACGGATATAAATAGTTCCGTTTTTGAACACGCAAAAAGTTTCGCTACCGCACATGGGATCGAAGAAGTCAATTTTAATAGCGAATTACTTCGTTACTATGGGGTTACGGATAATGATCAATTGCGCAGGACGCTTTTTTCCTTAACTAGCATCATTATGGGCGTCATTATCGTTGGCTCTGTGGCTTTGATTTATAATGCGTTCGCGATTAGTGTATCCGAGCGGGCCAGACATTTAGGAATGCTTTCGAGCGTTGGCGCAACGAAAAGACAAAAACGGAATTCGGTCTTTTTTGAAGGAGCGGTGATTGGAGCGATCAGTATCCCGATTGGAATTCTTACCGGCCTTGCGGGGATTGGAACAACCTTTGCTTTTATCAATACGTTTATTGAAAATGCACTTGGGATTTCGGAAAAGCTAGAGTTAGTGGTTACACCGGCTTCGATTATCATTGCATGTGGAATTTCGATCGTGACGATTTTTATTTCAACCTATATCCCTGCGCAAAAAGCATCAAAGGTTTCAGCGATTGATGCGATCCGCCAAACCCATGACATCAAGTTGTCCGGGAAAACGGTGAAAACCTCAAAGCTTGTGCGAAAAATCTTTGGGCTTGAAGCAGAAATCGGGTTGAAGAACGTCAAAAGAAATAAAAAAAGATACTTTGCAACTGTGTTTTCGCTTGTGATCAGTATTGTCCTGTTTTTAGCGGTCAGCTACTTTACCGATAATTTGAAGAAATCATTGGAGATGTCGCAAGATGACCTTCAGTTTGATATTCGAATTTCGAGCAGTCAAGTAGAGAAATCAGAGTTAGCCGAGTTTACGAAACTTGATCATGTCACAGAATCCACCATCATTGAGGAAGCGCAAATTGAGGCGCTCATTGGGATGGAAGAACTTCCAGAACAATTGAAAACGCAAATTCAAGAAAACAAAGCAGCCCTCGAGGATGGAAAATACCCTTATTCTGTTGTTTTGCATGGTTTGGATGAAAAGAGTTTTAAAGTATATGCCGAACAACTTGGTGTAAATGCTGAAGATTTCACCCAACAAGATACACCAACCGCGATTGTCATCGACCAAATTTCCTATGAGGATGCTGTCTCGGGAAAATTTATCGAAACAAAAGCAATTAAGTCAGAAGTCGGGAATCAGATTGACTTATTGATCACGCGATCCAGAGATATGGAGAATGAACAACCGAAACGGGAATTTGTGAGCAGTGTTCAAATTGGCGCCCTTACCGACCAAGTTCCAATGGGCGTCCAAACAGCTATGCTAGGAGGCGTTAATCTCATCTTCCCTGAAGTAACAATGGACCAATTGGCTCTTGCTAAAGAGGAAGTGATACACTCTGTATATCTAAATAGTTCAGACCCAATGGCCACTCAAACAGCGATTGAAGACCGGGAAGATCCGAACATTGATGTCTACAATGTCTTCCAGCAACGACAACAAGAGGAACAGATGATATTGCTCATGTCCGTCTTTAGCTATGGGTTTATCACACTGATTTCCTTAATCTCGATCGCCAATATCTTTAATACCATCTCGACAAGCATTTCGCTGCGAAAACGTGAATTTGCAATGCTTCGATCCGTTGGTATGACTCCAAAAGGATTTAATAAAATGATCAATTATGAAAGCATTTTTTATGGGGTGAAGGCTCTTTCCTACGGACTGCCAATCAGTGTGCTTGTTATGTTTGGTATTCATCGCTCCATTGGCTACACCTTTGAGTATGGATTCAGTCTTCCATGGATGAGCATCCTATTCGTTATTATCGTGATTTTCTTGATTGTAGGGTCTGCGATGCTGTATTCGATTTCAAAAATAAAAAATGAAAACATTATTGAGAGCTTGAAGCATGAGAATATTTAAGAGAGAACGCGGTTAGCTACTAGGCTAATCGCTTTTTTGTATAGAGTAGGAGTAGATTTCCAACGGTTTAAATCACTTGGGGATTAACCCAGTCGCTGCTTGTTATTGATTTCGGATTATCCATGTATTGTATTACTGCCACCTCTATTCATTATATGATACGACCTAGGCTCGGCCGCACAACTGCCAGTTACTTTAAGTGCATTATTTCACAATCTTATACCAATACAAACCTAAATATCCAGTTTTGATTGGAAGTATAGTTGCAAATCATTTCTTCAGCCTCAATTTTAGATGTTCTTTTTCTTTTTGACATAAAAACACCCCTTTAGACAATTATATCCAAAGGGGTAAAACGGTACAACTTTGTTATAAACGGTATAACTTTCTAAACGGTACATCTTTCTTTTAAATCCACAAGAACAAAATACCAACCCACATGGCATCACTCAACGGTGACTGATTTTGCCAGGTTGCGTGGTTTATCTACGTCACAGTTGCGGTGCAAAGCGGCATAGTAGGCAAAGAGCTGTAGCGGTATGATGGATACAAGTGGTGTTAGTAATTCGTGCACAGCCGGGATCACGAAGCGGTCTTCTTCTGATTCAAGACCCTTCATGGAGATGATGCATGGATGTGCGCCGCGGGCAGCAACTTCCTTTACATTTCCTCGAATGCTTAAGTTCACACTTTCTTGAGTTGCTAGAGCGATAACAGGTGTTCCATCTTCAATCAGGGCAATTGTGCCGTGCTTTAATTCTCCCCCGGCAAATCCTTCAGCTTGAATATAGGAAATTTCCTTCAGCTTTAGTGCCCCTTCAAGACCGACATAATAGTCAATGCCGCGGCCAATAAAGAAGGCATTCCGTGTTGTGGCTAAATATTCCCTTGCCATGTCTTCGATGTCAACTTTAGAATCACATAGCATTTCAATCGCATTTGCCGCAATGCCAAACTCTTTCAGCAAATCCATATCGCTTACTCTGCCAATACTTTGTGCAGTTACCTGGGCAAGAATTGCCAGTACGGCAATTTGTGCCGTGTATGCTTTCGTTGAAGCGACTGCAATTTCCGGACCTGCATAAAGCAACAGTGTATAATCGGCTTCTCTCGATAAAGTAGAACCCGGAACATTGGTAATCGTTAATGCTTTATAGCCCATCCCTTTAATTTGGACAAGGACGGAGCGACTGTCTGCTGTTTCACCGCTTTGTGAAATGAATATAAACAGCGGGTTCGCAGATAATAAGGGCATGTTATAACCAAATTCACTGGAAATATGAACTTCCACAGGAATACCGGCTAACTTCTCAATATATTGTTTTCCGACCAAACCGGCATGATAAGAAGTACCGGCTGCAATAATATAAATTCTATCAGCCTCTTTAATAGCATCAATGATTCTTTCTTCAATCGTTAATTCTCCAGCATCATTTTGATACTTTTGGATAATTTTACGAATCACAAGCGGCTGCTCGTCGATTTCCTTCAGCATAAAATGCGGATATGTTCCCTTTTCAATATCGCTTGCATCGAGTTCAGCTGTGAACGGCGAGCGCTGTAAAACCTCTCCGTCAAGGTTTTTAATTATAATATCGTTTTTTGTCACAATGACAATTTCCTTATCCATAATTTCCATAAATTGATCGGTCACCTGGAGCATTGCCATCGCATCACTGGCTACAACATTAAAGGAATCTCCCAATCCGACCAAAAGAGGGGATTTATTTTTTGCTACATAAATCATATCTTTATTGAACTCATCTAATAGAGCAATGGCATAGGAACCCTTCAGTTGTTTAAGGGCTGAGCGGAATGCCTCTTCAACTGAAAGTCCGGTATTCACAAATTTCTCAACTAATTGTACGATTACTTCTGTATCTGTATCACTCATAAGAGGGACATCCATTAAATATTCCCGTTTCACTGCTTCATAATTTTCAATCACACCATTATGCACAAGTGTGAAGCGGCCTGAAGCACTTTTATGAGGATGTGCATTAGCCTGACTTGGCACACCGTGTGTTGCCCAACGCGTATGTCCGATTCCTATATTGGCAGAGAAGTTTGGATCGACAATTTTTCGTAAATCGGCAATCCGCCCTTTTTCTTTAAAAATACGTATATTTTCATCACCCATCAAGGCAATTCCGGCTGAATCATATCCCCTGTACTCCAGTTTTTCCAGCCCTTTTAATAAAATTTCCTTCGAGTCCTGATTTCCTATATAGCCAACAATCCCACACATAATTGTACTTCCTCCCATAGATGGGAACAAGGAGCCTCTGTTCAAAATGAAAGCTGGCTCTCAAGCCCATTATAGCGATCGGTCGCTTTCAGGCTAGAAAGGCAAATTTTGAACCTTTTCCGGGGCAACTTGTCCCCGCATCTCATATTTATATCTCTCCAGCATTCTCTTCCCTTTGTCCATTAAGTTGCCTTAATGATTTAAAGAAGAGCTTTCGATTGTGCTGGTCAATCGGGAGGTATCCGCCGAAAACTTCGATAAACCTCCTCCTCGTCAACTAATCCCAAAATCGATCGTTCGCAGGATTAGTTCAGGCGCTTTTCATTGATGGTTAAATGGGTGATTCCCCCTTTTCCAGTATATGCGTTTCTCCTATGCATAGAAACAAAGATATCATACATGAAATAGAAACCTTCGTCAATCTCCGAGTATCATCCACCCTTCCTGAGGAAGGTTTCTTACAATAAAATATGCATAAAGGAGCTGAAAGTTCCCTTATGCATACATGAATTATTCTGCTTCGGTCAATCCCATTTCTTCTTTCACGACTGCCGCAATCCGGTTTACATAAGATGCGCAAAGCTCCTCTGTAGATGCTTCAGCCATAACACGAACCAGTGGCTCTGTTCCCGAAGGACGGACTAAAATTCGGCCGTTTCCATTCATTTCCTTCTCTACTTCAGCAATTACTGCGCTTACCTTTTCATTCTCCGTGACATGATGTTTATCAGTTACACGGATATTGACCAGCATTTGCGGGAATTTTTTCATTTCCCCTGCAAGCTCAGAAAGCGGCTTTTGTGTCATTTTCATAATATTAACGAGTTGAACACCTGTTAACAGTCCGTCACCAGTAGTGTTATAGTCAAGGAAAATAATATGACCTGACTGCTCGCCGCCTAAATTATAGCCGCCTTTTTTCATTTCCTCTACTACATAACGGTCGCCGACAGCTGTCGGAATGCTGGCAATGCCATGGGTCTCCAGTGCTTTATAGAAGCCAAGGTTACTCATGACTGTAGATACAACAGTTCCATGCTTTAAACGACCATGTTCCTTCATATATTTTGCGCAAATGTACATAATCTGATCGCCATCCACGATTTGCCCATTTTCATCAATCGCGATTAAACGGTCACCGTCCCCGTCAAATGCCAGCCCGATATCTGCCCCTTTTTCCTTTACATAGGCTGCAAGGGTTTCAGGATGCGTGGAGCCGACACCATCATTAATATTAAGTCCGTTTGGCGATGCCCCCATTGTGGAAATATCAGCATCCAAATCAGCAAATAAATATGTAGCAAGGGCTGATGTCGCACCATGAGCGCAGTCTAATGCAATATGAATATTGGAAAAATCCTCATCCGCCGTTTGTTTCAAATATTGCAGGTACTTTTGCCCACCTTCGAAATAATCATTCACTTGTCCTAATTCTGCCCCAATTGGTCTTGGAAGCTGATCTGTCTCCATATCCATCTGCTTTTCAATTTCTAATTCCTGCTCATCTGATAATTTAAATCCGTCAGGGCCAAAGAATTTAATCCCGTTATCGGCAACCGGATTATGGGAAGCGGAAATCATGACTCCTGCCTGTGCCCCCATTGCCTTGGTTAAATAGGCTACTCCCGGTGTGGAAATAACTCCTAATCGCATGACCTCTGCACCAATGGAAAGAAGTCCGGCAACAAGCGCCCCTTCTAGCATATGACCTGATATGCGAGTATCACGCCCAATTAATACCTTTGGTCGCTCTTTATCTTTTATTAACACATAACCGCCACAGCGTCCTAATTTAAAAGCTAACTCAGGTGTTAGTTCTGTATTCGCCACTCCGCGTACTCCATCAGTACCGAAATATTTACCCATTTCTTGAATCGCTCCTTTAGGATTATTCCTATTATGATGACAGGAAGGAACGAGATGATTTTTCCCATCACCTCGGATCGCCCTTCGCTCGTTTTGATTTTATCTATATCTTTCGCTTAAATCCCTATGAAGTTTGTCCATTATTCCCCTGTTTAGCCTTTACGAGTACTCTTGCTGTTTCCCTTGCAAGCGCGAAGCTCGAATTCGTCGTCGGGCCACTTACCTGAATCCTGACTTCATGCTCGCCTTCTGTGAGATTAGCTGCATTCACCGAAAGATGATAATCCGACTCTGTTAACTTTTCGATTTCTTCATTCGTGCCTGTAATCGTTAAGCTTGTCTTTCCTCCTGCCGGATCCTGAAACACAGCACTCATTCCTTCAGATATTCCCGTTATATTGATAGGAAGATTGGCAAGTGTCTTTGTAGTGGTTACATTCGTCGTAATGGCCTCTTCACTATCTAACGTAACCTTTACAGTTGCTTTCACTGTCTTTGGCTCCACTTCTTGGATGCCTTCCGGGATGATAACAGGAAGAGTCATTTCTGCATTACCATTGATGCCGCTGACGTCCACTTCTACTCTGACATTCTCTGTAGCATTCAGAACCTCTTCACTTCCAGAGATCTTTGCCTCTTTTGTATCCAAAGTGATGGAGTCGATGTGTACCCCTTCAGGAGGTGTTCCTTTTTCTTCTATTTCAATCGGAACTTTTTTATTCGCAAGTTTGATTGGAATCGTCACCCGCACAGTCACATGTTCAAAGGTAACATTTAACTTTTTATAATTCTCATCCAATGCGACGAGCGGTGCAGATTTGTCAAATGTGGCATTCAACTTCTTATCTGTTTCCACAACTGCCTTCACATACCTAATTTTTTCTATATCATCTTTTCCACCGGTAATCTTTACTTTACCTGGTTTCACAACCGGAGTACCTGCCTCATAGCCTTCGGCGACCATGTCTTCGTTAAACTCAACTTTGACATTAAATTCCTTTGTAACCTTTTCTTGAACTGTGACATTCACATATTCAGGATTGATTTTGGCTGTTAGTTTGTCAGATAAATTCTTGATTTTCAATTTAACCCGCTGTGTTCCAACCTTTGCTTCGGACAGGTCGGCATAAACCTCGAAATCCTTTTGTGCTTTAGCGTTTTGCAGGGTTGGTTTAGGACCCTTCAAAGTCAATTTAACCGTTTGAGGAACACCTGAAACCACCAAATTATCTGTATCATAATAGCTTTTTACAGGGATATCCTCAATTGTCTCTGTGTCCTGTTCTCCCGGAATATTAATATCATTGGATTGATTATTGCTATCATAGATAGAGCTAAAAAACAGTAAGGCCATCACGAGGGCAACTAATTTCATAAAATTACGGTTATCCATTAGTTTATCTAGCCATTTATCCATTTTTCTTCCTCCTCCAATTCCAGCGGGATGAAGAAGCGCTTTTTTCTGCTGACTGTGATAACAGTTCATTGGTCAGCATCTCGCGAAATGTATCCTTATTTAAATCCCTATGCAATTCCCCATTTTTTGTCAGCGAAACTGCACCGGTTTCTTCTGACACAACAACCGTAATACTGTCGGTCACTTCACTGATACCGACCGCTGCACGGTGCCTCGTCCCCAATTCCTTCGAAATAAAAGGACTCTCTGATAAGGGCAAATAACAAGCTGCTGCTGCTACTCTGTTTTTTTGTAAAATAACCGCACCATCATGAAGCGGTGTATTCGGGATAAAGATATTAATCAACAATTCCGCTGAAACTTTAGAATTCAATTCAATTCCTGTCTCAACATAATCATCCATTCCAGTATCTCTTTCCACTGAAATCAGTGCCCCGATACGACGTTTGGCCATATAATCGACAGCCTTGATAATGGACTCGACCGTGTCCTCTTGATCGTCTTCCTCCCGCGAGCCGCTTCTGGAAAAAATCTTTCCTCTTCCTAATTGCTCAAGTGCTCTTCGTATTTCAGGCTGAAAAATAATAATGATGGCCAAAAATCCCCAATAAATAACCTGATCCGTTATCCAGAAAATCGTTTGGAGATGGAGGAATTCACTAATAAAGCGTACAAGGAGAATCATAAAAATCCCCTTCAATAATTGCACTGCTTTTGTTCCTCTTACTATCATTATTAATTTATAGATGACGTACCATACAAGGAGGACATCAACGATATTAGCTAAATATTTCATCAATGGCAGATCTGCAAACAACATTGTTCTTCCCCCATTTATTTTAGTAAGCTTTGGTACAGATATTTTTCGGGTTTTAAGAATGAAGGCTCATCCTGACCACCGATCAAAATCTATATTTATTTATGAGGAAATATTCTTTAATCCCCGCAAGTGTAAACCCTATATACGTAGCCTTTACATTATAACACAATTGACTGGCATACAATGTATGTACAGGTGAACATACCGGATAATTTTAATGATCCTGCCTCCTGACCGTGTATCGCTGATTATTTGTGAAGCAGGCAAATCAAGCAGCGTTACTTTTTTTCGTAAGCAGGAAGTACTATTAATGCGGTTAAGGGGATAAGAGCATTGCGTTCTAAGCCCATTTTCATCCCCTGCTGAACGTCAAGCCTTACAAAGTCTGATTTTTTTCTAGGAATCGAAATCGTAAACTTTTATTGGACCTTTACTGACAGTTAGTTTCCCTTCTGTCTTCATTTTATACTTCTATCGAAACGAAAATCTTACTGTCCATTTTAGTGAGATAAAAAAAATCCCCGCCGTGCAGGGATTCAAGATTAGTTGGTAGCTGTTTCATTTTGTTCGTCAAACATATTTATAACATCTTTTCCAGTATCTTTCACATGGTACCATATCCACTCAAAGACCTCGTTAATTTCTTCGATCTTTCCCGTTACTTTGCCTGCTGAGGCCATATATTGTTCACCATTTATGACCGTTACATTTCCGTCCACTTTTCCCTCAATCTTCAGGTTACCATTTTTGACGACAATATCACCCTTCACTACTTCTCCTTCAGGAACGATAACGGTGGCATTTTTTACGATTAAATTAGGCTGCTTTGATACAGAAAACTGCTGTTCGCCGCTCCATGCAGACAGGAGACTTCCGCCCATTAGTACAAGGAACATCGACACTGCCGTTAGTAAAGGGTGGCTCATAAACCAGCGTTTCAGCTTCCATCTATGCTTCTTCTCTTCCTTGGGCAACATGGCCATCACATTGGCCGTAAAATCCGATGACACTTTGATATGAGAAGTGCTCTGCACAAGTGCAATGGCCTTCTTTAACTGATGGAAATGGGTTTTACATTCAAGACAGCTGTTTAGATGCTCTCTCAATTTATTTTCATGCTCGGCTGAGATATCTCCATCCAAATACTCATGCATATAATGGATAATTTCTATTGGACATTTCAAAGTTCTCACCTTCTTATCACACATGTCGTAATTGTTTCCTTAATGCTTCCCGTCCGCGATGAATTCTCGTTTTTACCGTTCCTAATGGGAGATCCAGGATTTCACTAATCTCATTTAAGGATAATTCCTCGATATATTTTAATACAATAACAGAACGGTATTTTTCTGGTAATTTTGAGATTTCCTTTTGTATTGATTCCTGCAGTTCAAGACTCTCTACATCATCCTCTGGCAGTGAAGTATTGGCCGGAATATGAGAATACATCGTTAATCCCTCCGTTCCTGCTACTTCCGCATCCAGATAATAATCCGGTTTCTTTTTCCGTATTCGGTCAATACAAAGGTTCGTGGCGATCCGGTATAACCAGGTCGAAAACTTTAAATTCATATTAAAGCTTTGAATATTCACGTAAGCTCGAATAAACGCCTCCTGAGCAATATCCTCAGCTTCATGTCTGTTGCCAAGCATTCGAAAAGAAAGTTGAAACACTTTATCTTTGTATAATTCTACTACTTCTCCAAATGCATTTCGGTCTCCCTTAAGTACTTGCTGTATTCTCGTTTTCACAAGTGTTTCCATTCTTTTACCTCCGCTCTATGCGGCTACTCGATATACGAATCGATACCGGAAAAGGTTTCACTTTTTCATCATAAAGTTTTTAACAAATATTCAATCCTTATAAAACCGATGCTCTGCCGGACATTCTACCATGTCCTTTTATATAAAAATTTGTCGAACTCTTTGAATTAAGTACTTTTTGAACCCGCTCCTCCTATTACCCTAGCATCATTATTTCATTTTGCCGCACGGATTACGAGGTTGCTTTTTTCTCTTGGATGTCAAAAGGCCAAGCTACTTCCTACCTATAAGGGTTCATTATATCGGCATACATGCCATTCGCCCTGACTAAATAGATATGTATTTATCCATAGAACCCTTACAATAAAAAGCAGTAACTGCCAAAAAGTTACCGCTTTTTTCCTTATTATAATAGTTTTTCCCCAAATAATGAACCCATTAAAGCAACCGAGATACCTGCTGTTTTATTTTTTTTCATCTAATATTAGATGAACTTCGACAAATTCGGCAAATATGATCATTTCTGCTTCGACCAGCATCTCCGTTGTCAAATAACTCTCACAGCAGCTGACTCCTTCGTTGACGGATGTCCCAACATCAGGAGCATCAATCGGAACAAGCCCATCTAACTCTAATGATAGATGGAAACCATAATCATAATTCTATGGTCTTTCATATATGCCAGCATAGTGGATCGCATTCGATCCCATGTCCAGTCTACACCTCGTCTGCTTTCAATCATTGGCATCTCATTGATTGAAGGCTTCCTCACCGCAGGTTCTTTCTCATGCTTTATAGACACTTAGAGTTTTATATTACTAACATTTTAAACGTATTTAAGCCAATAATCCAACCTAACAATGCTGTGAATTTTTGCATATAGTCAATGCGAAATAATCGCTCGCATTCAGTCATTACTCCTAATAAAAAAACTGGACAATAGATTTATTCGTTCATCTCTTGTCCAGCTTTTCATTGTGTCAGATTTTCTGACCCCTAACTACTGCTCATAAATCACATTACCGGTATTTGTAATGTCATACCCCATTGAAAATAAAGCTTCATTCCATTCACGGCTGTTCAAGATTTTCAGCAGTACTTCAATCAGCTCTTCATTTTCCGGGATCTTTAATATTACTAAATCATACCTCTCTTTAATTAATGGGATGAAATCGGCACCTGTATACGCTGCTGCCTTTTCAATTCCAACCCCTACATCTGCCTCTCCTTTGGAAACGCTGGCTGCTAATCCTAAATGACTGGTTACTATATTATCATAACCATTCACGGCATCAGGACTGATTTTATTATGCCGCAATTGTTCATCAAGCAGAACCCTAGCTCCTGAACCAATCTCTCTATTGAGGATTGTTATATCTCCCCTCATCAAATCAGACCATGAAGCTATTTGTTTGGGATTCCCTTTTTGAACATAAAATCCGGCCTTTCTAGCCATGATATTGATTACGATAAATGAATGGCTAACCAGAATTTTTTTGACATAAAGCAGATTATACTCCATTGTTTCACCATCAAGAAGATGGGTGCCGACAATGTCCACCTCTCCATTGTATAAGCTCATCAATCCGTTTAACGCTCCTGTATACGTTCGAAGCGGCCGGTAATGATCGGAAGCCCCCTCCATAAACTTTACCAATAAGTCCAAGCAGGAATCCTGGCCACTAATGATAAGGTTCCTTAAGGATTGATTCTGACCTTCATCTGATACATGGTGCAAAATAACCGCCGGTGCCGCTGTCACATTTTCCCTTGCATTGTCCTTATAGGCCCGCAGGTCGGATTCATCTACTCTCATTTGCCTACCAACACGATATGCTGCCAATTTTCCTTTTTTAATTAAGTCATACACAGTTAATTTCGACACTTTTAAGATTTGTGCAATCTCTTCTATCGTGTGCGATTCATTTTTATGCTCCATGTCCCTTCCCCCAATTAATCCTGAGTATTTTGAAATCAATCTGCCAATGCAGGCTTTCCTGTTCTTTTCCTTACTACTATTTTAACGTAATAGATAAGATCTTTCAGGGATCGGAATGATCAAAACATCGATTTTGCTAAATAAACAGAACAGAAGGAGAGCATTCATAAAAAGAGGCTTGAGTCATACAGCTCAAGCCTCTTAATTGATTCATAACTATGCTTGCTTTGCCCGGACAGTCAGCATCATGACAAAGGAGATAATCACGATCGATATGACCCAAAGCCAGGCCATTGTCATATTCCCTGAATCAATAGCTATGTAAATGGCTGTAGGAATCGTCTGTGTTTTCCCTGGAATATTGCCGGCGAACATTAAAGTAGCGCCAAATTCCCCTAGGGCACGAGCAAAACTAAGGATACTTCCCGAAATGAGGGCTTTGGAAGCAAGGGGAATGGTAATAAAGAGAAATATTCTCCATTCTCCGGCACCATCAACTCTCGCAGCCTCTTCAATATCGGAGTTAACTCCTTCAAACCCTGATTTGGCAGACTGGTAAATCAGTGGAAATGCCACTACTGCTGAGGCTATTACAGCTGCCCACCATGTAAAGATAATTGGCTGATGAAAGAGCCATTCAAAAGCCTGCCCGATTGGACTATTTTTCCCAAAGATAACAACTAGAAAGAAACCAATCACTGTAGGAGGAAGTACCATTGGCAGCATAAGAAAGGTTTCAAAAACAACCTTTCCCTTGAAATTCCTCCTAGCTAGCAAGCGCCCCGCCAATGTCCCAATTATTATAACTGTTATACCGGCTATAACGGCTATTTTTAATGAAAGCCAAATGGGTGTGAAGAATTCTTCCATAAAAGCACTATTGAATTGTAAATCCATATTCTTCAAATACCTTTAATGCCGCATCACTTTGCAGGTAATTATAAAATTCCTTCGCTTCCTTGAAATGCGCTGATTCTTTAATGACTCCTACAGGATAAATAATAGGTGTATGCGTCGAAGGATCAGCCGTAGCAACGATTTTAGTTTTATCCGAAATTAAGGCATCTGTTTTGTAGACAATCCCTGCATCAACATTTCCCGTTTCAACATATGATAGTACCTGACGTACATCCTTTGCAAATACAACCTTCGATTCAATCTTGTCCCAAACTTGAAGCTTTTCTAGAGATTCTTTCGCATATTGCCCTGCCGGAACAGTCTCCGGAGTACCGATGGAAAGTTGATTTAATTCAGCTGTAGCCAGATGCTCAAAGCTATTCACTGCTGCATCCGATTCCTTGGGCACAATTAAAACTAACTCATTTCCAAGTAAATCAACGCCATCTTCCTTAGTTATACTTCCTTCTTCCACCAATTGATCAAACTTATCTTCTGCAGCTGAGAAAAACAAATCTACTGGTGCACCTTCCGAAATTTGCTTTTGCAATGAACCTGAGCTTCCATAATTGAATTTCAGCGTTACCTCAGGATGGTCTTCTTGATAATCTGTTTGAATGACATCCAACGCATCCTTCAAGCTGGCTGCCGCGGAAATTGTTAACTCTACCTTTTCCTTACTATCCGATTGTGCTTTGTCCTTTGATGAGGACGCATCGGAAGT
The DNA here is from genome assembly GCF_946478885.1 of uncultured Bacillus sp. The sequence continues at coordinate 19,231 of NZ_CAMLDX010000062.1, forward strand.
CTTATTGTCCGTACAGGCAGTTGCAAAAATCAGTAAAAAACAAAGAAAAGCGATCAGTTTTAACCCTTTTTTCATGTCTACACCTCAGTTCCTTATTATAATTAATTATAATAAGTTATATTTAGTTATAACTCATTATAAATGATATTATAATCAATTGGACTGGTCAACCATTTTCCTATATCTTTTGTCGTATACCTAAATGCTATACAAAGATTGCAATACCCTTTCACCTTCATCTATGAGAACCCGGTCTTCTGTTTCCACATCGAAGAAGTGTACCTTGTTCATATCCATTCTAAGTGTAAGAACCTGTCCTGACTTAACCTCCTGCTGAGGATTCAATCGCACAGCCAGCTGTTGATCGGCGATATGGGTATAGACAATCGTTTCCGCACCAAAAAATTCAATGACTTCGATTGTGACCTCAAAGACAGAGCCCTTATGTTTTTCTATGTAATTGGATTCAACGTACAGATCCTCCGGACGGATCCCAAGGATGATTTCTTTATTCACATATCCTTGTCTTTGTAAATTCCGTCTCATTTTATCAGGGATTTTAATCAAGGTATGTCCGATTTTGAAGCCTGCTTCTGTTAAAATACCCATAAAAAAATTCATCGCAGGAGAACCAATAAATCCACCGACAAAAACATTGTTAGGTTTGTTGTAAACTTCCTTTGGATCACCGGCCTGTTGAATGATGCCATTTTTCATAACAACAAGGCGGGTTGCCATTGTCATTGCCTCTGTTTGGTCATGCGTGACATAAATAAAGGTGGTTTGTAAACGCTGATGAAGTTGAATAATCTCTGCCCGCATTTGAACACGAAGTTTGGCGTCAAGATTGGATAATGGCTCATCCATAAGAAACACTTTAGCATCACGTACAATAGCGCGTCCCAATGCGACACGCTGCTGCTGTCCTCCGGAAAGAGCCTTTGGCTTTCGATCTAGATATCGCTCAAGCCCAAGAATACGGGCAGCCCTCATGACCCGATGTTCGATCTCTCCCTTTGGAAATTTTCGATTTTTTAATCCAAATGCCATATTCTGATAAACAGTCAGATGAGGATAAAGCGCATAATTTTGAAATACCATGGCTATATCACGATCCTTTGGAGGAATATCATTCATCCGCTGCCCATCTATAAAAAGATCTCCTTCTGTTATCTTTTCCAAACCTGCAATCACCCGCAAAATCGTAGACTTCCCGCAGCCCGAAGGACCGACGAATACGATAAACTCCTTATCCTGAATATCCAGATTACAATCCTTTATTGCTGTAACGTTATGATAGACTTTATGGACATGCTGCAGCTGCAATCCAGCCATTCTTGTCATCCCCTTAAATATCAGTCTTTAACCAGACGTTCATTTGAAAATGATGTTGTTATACAATTTATAATTATTTATAGCTAATTATAATATATTATCGTTAAATGGCCTATCACAAAAAAATGGCTGTCTCAACAAGAAAAGTGCCAAGCATCACAATTCAGCGTCTAGTATCCTCTTGCATAAATGTACATTGGATATAGATGAATTGTGGATGCCTGACACCTCATGAGACAGCCCTATTTAAGATGAATGAGCCATGAAGGACTCGAACCTTCGACCCTCTGATTAAAAGTCAGATGCTCTACCGACTGAGCTAATGGCTCAATTAAAATGGCTGGGCTAGCTGGATTCGAACCAACGCATGACGGAGTCAAAGTCCGTTGCCTTACCGCTTGGCTATAGCCCAATAGTATTTACCAAAATAAAAAGGACATTTTTATTTTGTCCACTGTTAAAGCGCTTATTCATAAATGGTGGAGGGGGACGGATTCGAACCGCCGAACCCAAGGGAACGGATTTACAGTCCGTCGCGTTTAGCCACTTCGCTACCCCTCCGAATAAAACTAAATCTTTAATTCAATAAAAGCGTGCTTCAAAGGCTTTTCTTTCATTAAAGATTTCACCCTCTGTGGGATGATCAATCATGGTGCCGGCCAGAGGACTTGAACCCCCAACCTACTGATTACAAGTCAGTTGCTCTACCAATTGAGCTAGGCCGGCAATATGGTGGAGGATGACGGGCTCGAACCGCCGACCCTCTGCTTGTAAGGCAGATGCTCTCCCAGCTGAGCTAATCC
>NZ_CAMLDX010000063.1 GCF_946478885.1 uncultured Bacillus sp.
TGTGGTTCCATTAAACACGGAGGATTCTTCTTTTTTTACAGATTTGTGAAGAGAGGCTTTAATTGGATTTTTTATCTTAGTATTGAGAATCCACCAGCCAAGTACTGTAACAATATTTTAAAGCACTTAAGCAATAAAACTCTTGTATTCGCTGTTCCATAGTAAGAAAATAGTTACATATATCTGATCTATCTGATAGTTACTATCTAGCGTATAATGAATATATGTGGCTTTTTACGTGAATTTTTGAAGAAAGGGATTTTGCGCGTATGATTTTTGGACTCACTATTATCTTAATTCTCGTACTATTTTTACCATTTACCGTTAAAAAGGTCGAGCACAACCTGGAGGTCTTCCTCTTTATCATGGGGATTGCTGCCGCTTCAATCAGCGGAATGATGAATATTCAATTAATTGAAAAGGCTTTAGTGGACCCGATTAATATTACTATTGCCGTGTTGATGGCAGGCTTGATTTGTAAATGGGCTCAGGCACCACTGGAAAAATTCATTTTGGCGATGTGCCGGATTTTGTCGCCGCGGATTTTTCTCGCTTTAACCATTATTATTTTAGGACTAGCCTCTAGTATTATTACCGCGATTATTGCTGCAATTGTGCTGGTCATTATCATTAATGTTCTTCCGCTCGATCGCCGGTCAGAGGTACGCTTCACGGTTTTGGCCTGTTTCTCCATCGGCTTGGGAGCTGCATTAACACCGATTGGCGAACCGCTTTCCACCATTACTATTAGTAAATTGAATGAGGAATTCTTCTATTTAATCGATTTAATCGGCTGGGAGGTTATCACATCTGTTGTGATTCTCGGTCTGCTGTCGATGTTTTTTGTTAAACCGCACGAGAGCATGCACGGCCTAGATGCTGACAAGGATACGGAAAGCTATATTGAAATTCTGTTTCGCTCGGCAAAAATATATTTGTTTGTCATGGGTTTAACATTCCTCGGACACGGATTTGAGCCGCTGATTGAAAAATATATCCTTGGTCTCAGCCCACTGTTGCTCTACTGGATTAACATGATTTCCGCTGTACTTGATAATGCAACCCTTGCTGCCGCAGAAATCAGCCCTTCGATGAACACAGATATGATACGCGCCATCCTGCTTGGTCTGCTTATTAGCGGCGGAATGCTGATTCCAGGAAACATTCCAAATATTATTGCAGCCGGCAAGCTCAACATCACCAGCAAGGAATGGGCCCGCTTCGGTGTACCAGTCGGCCTGGTAACCATGACAGTCTACTTTATTGTATTATTTTTTATCTAGGGGAATACCTCATAAGATGTCAGGCATCCACCATTTGTCTAAGTCACAATGATGCGGTGCCTGACATCTGTGTTTTTCACTCATCCCGTTGCCTATTATCGAAGAAAAGATGCGATCAATCTCCTTCTTTCAGCCTCCTGTATTTTATAATTGAGCGCATAAATAATAGATAGATCACTAGGAAAAAGGCAAAGGGGAGCGCGAGTATAAAAGTGAGTATAAAGATATTGAGCCATTGCAGCAGAAAGCCAGTCTGCTGAATATCCGCTGCAATCGTCAAAACAGCTTCACTGATAGACAGAATATATTCGGAAGTTCCCCATAACAGCAATGCAATCAAAAACAGAAATGCTAGGATTCTCACATGCAGCCCCAGAAAACCACTACCTCTCATTCTAAAATGTTGCTTTGATCATAATCATTGTTTGTTAAGTTGAGCGACATGATTTTTTTTATTATTTGTAAATAATGTACGCTATTTCTTGTCGCCTATGTTAAACCAATTCCGCCGCCATCCCTTTAGGAAAACCGGCATCGGGCAAAAGCAAGATAAACCGTTCTTTTTGTCCGAACATCCCCATCCCTTCTGCTTCATTTCCTGTTTTATCCCCCAAAAAACTTTCGGGTCATGTAAACTATTTTGATTCATTCCTTCTTCACTTAGATTCCTCATACATTCTGATATAAGATATTAGAAACATTGTATATTTTCATCCTAAATTTTAGCTATTAATCAAAGTGCATGTAAGTATGTATGGAAAATACCAATAAGAAACAATACTCTTTCCTCATATGTTTTATCATGTAACTTGAATTGAACTTTAAAAGGAGGTTTAAGTGGTATATGCCATTCCGCAATAACTTAATCATTTAAAAGAATTTTAGCCCATTGAAACACCGGCTTTTTCAATTGGTAAGTAACACCATCAAATTCAAAGGTTGTATCACCTAAATCTAGCATTTTCTTGTCCATTAAGAGAAACTGATAACGTTGATTATCTTCATAATAGTTAATATTATATTGACGTCTTTTAAATAAGGCTAGTACCTGACTAGACTCGAATTTCAAATTTCCATCTTTATCGTTTATGGAATACTCAACAAATAATTTTCCGCTAAAAGGTAAGTCTAGTATTCTTTTGAATGGTTTAGAATATTTTTTCCTTATAGTGCCTATCACTTTTCCTTCTTCATCAAGGATATTAGACGATTTCGTGGAATATGCTGTATGCCATTCGTATTGATACATAAACTTTCATCCCTTCGACATTCACCTTTATTCTTGTTAAAAAGAGCCCTTTTAGTTTATTATCTTTTTCTATTCATTATCGCATATATATTTTTCTGGAGACATTAAGCTCACCTACAAAGCTATTTATTCAAATATACCGTGTATATATGAGGGGAAAAATAAACAAAGGGATTAATTTCACTAGTCTCGGCTGCATGACCCATTGAAAATGAAATTTTAAAAAGGGGAATAGATAAACCAAAGGCCAATAGAAGAAATCGTATGAAGCTGGTTCCAATATTTACAGCAAAAATAATTAAGATAAAGTTTTTTCTTTTGTCGGAAATTCTTGTAAAATGAATTTATCAAATATTTTAGAGGATGAAAATCATGACAAAAAAGAAAAATGAAATTTTTGAATGGACAAAGGCAATTCTTTTTGCTGTTTTAATCGCATTTGTAATTCGTACATTTGTATTTACACCGATTGTGGTGGATGGAGAATCTATGGAGCCCACTTTAAAAAACGCTGACCGGATGGTCGTTTCGAAAATAGGAACACCAGACCGATTTGATATTATTGTATTCCATGCGGATAAAACGGAGGACTATATTAAACGCGTCATCGGACTTCCCGGTGATAAAATTGAATATAAAAATGATGTTCTGTACATCAATGGAAAAGCCTACGAGGAAGAATATTTAGAGGATAGTAAAAAAGAAATTAAACAATTGTTCGGCGAAGACGTATTGCTGACAGAGGACTTCACTCTCAAAGATCTTTGGGGCTATGAGACCGTCCCCGAGAATACCATCTTTGTCATGGGGGACAACCGCAGAAACAGTAAAGACAGCCGCCATATCGGCGTTATCCCCTTGGACAAAGTGGTCGGCAACACCAACGTGATCTACTGGCCGCCAAAGGATATGCAAATTGTTGAATAACACAGCACCGCTAATTTTGGTGTAACGATTACTTAAATAGAATGGATAAACCAATACAATAGCGGCACAGTCCGACCTTTATCAGGGGCTGCGCCGCTATTTGCTTTTGAAGCTTCAGTGGGATTGCGGCTTTTATTTTTCCACAGGCTTTATTCATCCCATTGAACATCTATTATCACAAGAATTCATTCCCGCCTTCATGTTGTGCATCACTGTGAACACAGGTCTTTTTTGCTATAAAAAATAGGTTACAAATATAGATGCAGCGGTACAAGCGAGCGACAGGAAGATATACTTAATCTCCAGGTGCCGCCGAACATCAGGTATTTCGTTTCAAAGTATTTAGACGGTGCCAAGTATTTTAAACCCTCGAGCCTCTCGTTCAAGTCGAGGACCACCGAAAACAAATAGGTGCGCCGCTGCATTGATGCTGTACTTTTTGTCTTTCTTTTTATGGCCACAAGGGCACACAGCCAGACTCATGAACAAAACCTGTAATAACAGCAGTCCCGTTCATTGACTGCCTCTGTGGGGAATATACTGCATCCGCTCAGCAAAATTGCTCTCCGCTCCCGTGATTCTTTGCTCCTTTTATACCCCGAATTAGCAGCAGTCCCAGTTGTATAGGACATTGCTGAAATTGAGGTTCTTCAGGTCTTCCTCTTTTATAAAAAAGTTTGCGATACCGCTGTCGCCAAACATCAGATCGATCCCGTCGTCCATGTCCGCCTGGAATAAGAGGATGTTATATTTCTGATATTCCTCATCGGCATCTCTCGGATCATATTGCGTGAAATACGGATAACCCCCGATTTTATGACCTTCTCCCTGAGCCACATCTGTGTAAATATCCCATAATGCTTCATTCGGGTTTTCCTCGGCGTCTTGATCCAAATCAATGTCGAGCAATTCTTCAAATTGATAGGTTCCCGTAGACACAGGTAGCTGCTGCAGCTCGAAGCTCATTCTGCCTTCAGAACAGATAGGACCTATATCATCGCTCATTTCCGGCACATAAGAAAAATCTAAAACAAGTTGCGTCTCATCGCGAAGCACCTCCCGATGATACACGATGCGGAAATTCTCCTGATTCGTCGGATCATCAAAATCCAATCCGTACACATCATCGTACGGCGAAAGGAAAATCTGCAGAATCCCTTTCTCAGGCATCGGGTCGATATGCGGTACCTCTGTAAAATTAATTTGCGCAAACAGTACCATCGGATTTCCTTCTTTATCCCGTGGATGCTCAAACCCTTTCGGCATATAGGGATACCCGCCGAACTTGCTTTCATAAGGTGTCGTTTCACCTCTGACTGCTTTGATTCTAACCACCGGCTTCACTGTCTTCTCAATTTGCTCACGATATGGTTCCAAATCCTGTGGTAAGGTTACACTCAATTTTACCATTCACCATCCTCCTCCCCCTTTTGATTATATCGTGATTCTGCAAAAATAAGATAAAGATTTGTAAATTTTTCGATAATTTGGCTTTGTAAAAGATATCTATGACTCTCAGTCCGATTTCATTGTTGCTGCCTGCTTCTCCGCCTTTTTCATTCATGTTATATTCTCCATCCAAAATAGGGAACGCTTCTTTACTATCCTTTTCAACTTCCACAGTGACACCCCGAATTTGGTTCGAACCAGAGGGGGCTCCTTTTCGCACTAGAAAAATGAGTCGGGGCATCACTCTGGATTTGAAATAGTCCCTTTAATCTAGAGAACGGCCTTATTTTTATCGAAAAGCCGATATTTGGGTGAAAGTGGCCGAAATAATGTTGGAACTGGCCGATATAATGACAAAAGTAGCCGATATAGCGTCGGAACTGGCCGATATAATTCCGGAGTTGAAACCCCCAACAACTAACAACGTACATTGAATTAAATTTACCGCTTTTACCACTTTATTGTCAACCAATTTTAAATTAAGTTGACAATAAATCTTTGCCATTATCCTCTAAAAAAAGCTTTTACAAATAATTGAAGCACGAAATGATCGTGCTTCAGCGGGTAGTCTCCTTGTATTGAATCTTGGTTATTTTCTCCGTTGCATTATCAAACGAAATGTCAACAAACACACCGAATTCTTTGTTGTTTTGTCTTAACCATAACTTGAATTTTTCCGTGGATTCCGTCGCTCCTTTTTCCTTGCCGACATGAAGATAGTCAATGATATCGGCGCGGGGATATTTCTCTTTTACACGTTGTATCGCTATCTGACCCCATTTTGCATAAGGCGGAATCGCTCGTTCCATCCGGGAAACCTCTTCTGCTGAAGTCGATACCATTCCATTTCCAAAAAGCAATATACCTAAAACAATAGGGAATACCATAAATAATCTCATCATTAGCAGAACCTCCTTTTTATTTAGCTTCCACAAATAAAGCAGGATTATTCTTGCTTAATCTATTTGTGAGCCCCATGTCGAAGCAGCGATTACGAAAAAAAACTAACGGTGGGGGACCGTCAGTTTAAAGGATGGGGATGGGAATGTGGAGATCATTGATTTTTTCTAGTGAGGGATTCCGTGCGGAGATGCTACCCAGATAGAAAGGATGTTAACTAAACAGAGACGCTGTTATCCAGCTCCGCCTTTATGAAATTAATCCGGGAGCTCTTGCATTCGTTATTCTGTGACACCAAAGCATCCAAACAGGCTCATTTCTGGCTTTGCAGAACACACTGGACGCTGTCCGACAAAAGACATTTCACATTTGCTGGCTTTTAATCCTTTGTACACAGGAAAATATCATGGTGTACTGTCTTTTGAAGGGACTGTTCGATTTGATTCAAACGTTTGTTTAAGATTTCCACTTTTTCAATCAGTTTTGCCTGCACTCTAATCAAATTTTCCAAAAGAAGCTCGAGGTTTTGTTCTTTTTTCAGGTCAACGTTCATCATGTCACCCTTTCATAAGATCAGCTGCTTTATCTTCCTGAACCATCGGAATCCTCTGCTCTGCCTCCTGTTCAAAATGGTCGATTGTATCCTCTGACCGCTTTGTTCCAAGAAAGCGGATCGTTTCGACTACAACCTCGGTCACATATACCTTTTTGCCTTCATGATTATTATAATTTCGGGTTTGAATTCTGCCAGTGACTCCCACCAGCGACCCTTTCCGGCAAAACTTAGCGGTATTTTCAGCTGACTTTCTCCAAAGCTTGCACTGGATGAAATCGGCCTCGATTTCTCCTTCATGGTTGCGAAAATGGCGGTTTACCGCGAGGGTAATGTTGGTTACGGATAAACCATCCGGTGTGATTCGCAAATCAGGATTCTTTGTCAGCCTTCCCACAAGCGTCACTTGATTAATCATCCTAACTCTCCTTTCCATGCTGATAAACCCATCATACTTCCCATCATAATTGGTTGTAAAATCGAACATTTTCGTGTTTTTGACAGGATGTTTGCACCCAAAATATATTTTTCGGATAGTATAGCTGTTACTTTGAACGAGTTTTCAATGTAAAAATAATATTTCGCTTTTTTTCTAAAAATCTCATTTCATTTCGAGGATTCACTGTAAGATGGCTATATTTTCTGATTATTCATGTAATTATTTTTTACCCAGAAAATAAACCATGTTATAATTTGGAAAGAACAAGATCGGAGGGATAGCAGTGAAGACATTTAGACTCATCTCTTTGCAGATTGTTGAAGATGTTGGATTGATTGATATTCATTTGGACGATGGCCTGATTATCAATAAAGAGGACGAACAGCGAAATTGGGTGCTTGAGGCCTATGTCAGCCGCTCATATGAACCGTACTTCTCCTCCCTGTTGGACTCCAAGAAAAACATTTCGATGCAGATTGTGATTTCTCGGAAAGAAAACGATCCAGCACATGTTCAGGGAAGACCGATTTCGATAAAAGAGCTCGGGGAGCATGTCAGCGTCCTATTTCTTTGTAAAATGAACCGTTCGCGGAATGATTATGCGGAACAACTGCTGACCTATTTGATAAGCCAAGGTCTGAGCGGTACCGATCTCCTATGCTCCTTTAAGGAAAAGATGGTAATCAAACCGATGCTGAATTGACAGGCAATCACCCGGAAGCCAATCTTCCAGCTTGGATGAGAATCGGTTCATTGGGCATTGGAGACCCTTCGCCCAAGCGATGAAGGGCTTTTTTTTACTCGTAATCTCCGTTCTTCTTCCTTGAGCCGGGGACACAAAAAAGCAAGAGAGCTCTGTCCCTTGCCTTTCTGCCATTATTCATCTCTGTTGTCCTTGTCGTTCATGTCAAGCCTGTCTTCGACGATGTCCTCTTCCGGCGTATTTTCATCAACTGCCGGATCCCCATCATTATCAGTATTAATGTCATTGTTTCTGTCATCACCTACATTGTTATCACGGACATCATTGTCTACGCCGTTATCGTTATCGTTTCTGTTGTTGCCATTATCGTCCTCCGTAATCACATCATCCTCTGGAGGAGGGTTCTGCTCGTCATCATTATTACACCCAGTTAATACCATTGCGGATAAAATAGACCCGCCCAAAAGCGCCAGTAATTTTTTCTTCATTCGATACATCCCCTTTCAAACCATTTATCTTTCATAAGACCTTCCATTGGTCTTTAATTAGGTTGCCCCAATGCTTGATTTTATTACGTCCTTTTTTCATAGCTGTAGGAATTTTCTTTTTTCACAACAAAAAAGGTGTCAGGCACCACAATATAGGATCTAGTATCACTGTGCATCAATCTGCACGGGATATAGATCTATTGCGGATGCCTGACACCTTATGGGACAGATCCCCTTTAAGTACTTAGACAGCTTACTTGTATGGCTGCTTCTCTTCCATCAATTATTCTTCTGAATGGCAAACATAATTTCCGCTTCCAGCGATACTTTGCCATCCACCTTGGAAAGGACTTTTCCTTTGCCAATGCCACGGCGAACTGTCAGCAACTCCACTTCCGTGACAATTGTATCTCCGGGTCTTACCGGATGCTTGAATCGCAGCTTGTCCACGCCGGCAAACAGCGCAATCGCACCTCTGTATTCATCCATCGACAACAGTGCCACAGCACCAACCTGTGCAGCGTGTTCCAGTGTCAGGACACCAGGCATTACGGGATACTGCGGAAAATGTCCGTTAAAATACTCTTCATTTGCCGTCACATTCTTCATGCCTACAGCACGCTTCCCAATTTCCAGTTCGGTAATCTTATCTACCAAAAGAAACGGATAACGATGTGGAATAATTTCCTTTATTTGATCAATATTCAATTCCATAGGTACACTCCTCACTCGCAGAAGCCGATTTCCGGCATCCGCTGAATTAAAACTATGAAGACAGCGTGAAAAACTGCCATATATTAACACTATCACCTAACAAAGAGTATATCCTCTTCTCCAAGCAGTTTCAACCAAATCTGCCGCTCTGGACGGCTTAGGTACAGCAGTGCAAACAGCCGGGGATAGGAATCACTTGTCCTTCAGCCTACCCCGGCCTGTCTTTTACTTTTTCGATATCAAATCATAAATATGCGTCCAGGTTGAAGGCTTAAAGACATCCCATGCCGATCCTTCCCCAAGCACACCATAGCCAATCATCGCGCCTATGATCGCAAACACAATCATCAGCACCAGCACAATGACAAACTTTAGCCAAATAGGGATCAAACGAATTTGTTCCTTTATCTGCTTCTCCGCCTTCTTTTTCTCTTTCTTTTCAGCCTTTTGTTTTTTCACCAACGCCCGGCTCGTTTCCATTTCATTTATAGCCATTGATTTTTCCCCTTTATCTCATTCCATTTATGAGGCCCATCATCTGGTCTGCAATACTAACTGAACGAGTCTGAAATTGATAGGAACGCTGCGCATTCATTAAATCTGTCATTTCCTTTGACAAATCCACATTCGATTGCTCAAGCGCCCCCTGCTGAATGGCAATCTCGCCGCGAAGGGCGCCATCCAGATCCGTCAGTACATCGATTCCTATATTCAGTACATCTGCATTTGCCGGAAGACCCAGTAAATTACCGCCCTTCAGTTCAAGAAACTGTGGCTTATCAATTCGTGTTACCCCAAGATCGAAGGCCTGCTTACGGCCATCAGATAGTGTGACTACTACATGGCCATTCACATCAATGCTATATTCCTTCGAGTCCGCAGCCATCACAATCGGCTGATTCTCCTCGTTCAGTACAGGGTTTCCTTCGCCTGTCACAAGTATCGTCTCCGTATCGGAAATCGGCGATAAATAAAATGCCCCATTCCGTGTATATTGAATCTCATTTGTCTCGCCATTGCGTACTTGAACCCGATAATACAGTCCTTCCTTCGTAAATGCTGTATCCAGCGTCCGATCCGTCGCCTTCACTGTTCCCTGAGACGTCACCATTTGAATTTGTCCCAGCTTCGCACCAGTACCTGAACGAATCCCATTCGGCGTCAAGCGCCCGATTTCAGCTTCCTCATTTGGCTGATTATTAAACTGCTGCACTAACAAATCCGCAAACTTTGCATCCCGCTTCTTATAACCGACTGTATCTACATTAGCCATATTATTTCCAATGACATCAATCTTCTTTTGTAGCTGCGTCAGCGTATTCGTCGCTGTAATCATCGTCCGATTCATTCCGGCTGGCGCTCCCTTCCTCTTTTTTGTATGAAAGACTCTTGTTAATATGATTCCAGCTTGATGGTACCGGCTCCGAACATGGCAAAATCCTCCGCACTTTCTAGCTTTACATGAAAGGAGTAGCACTCAACTAATGTCGGATTGTGGGGGAGACCGTTATACCTTGCCCACCTCGTTCACCGTTTTTTCCAAACTTCTATCATACGCCTGTAGCACCTTTTGATTTGCTTCAAAGGCTCGGTAGGCGGTCATCATTTCCGTCATTGTTTGTGCCGTATCCACATTGGATTGCTCAATGAAGCCCTGTTGCAGCTTAAACTGCACACCATTCATTCCATAAGCATCCGGCAGTGCATTTTCCGCACGATACAGCCCGTCTCCTTCCTTCACCAATGCCAACGGGTTGTCAGAATACGCCACTCCGACTCGGGAGGTCTTACCATTTGCATCGGTAATATTCCCGGCCTCATCCAATTCAAACTCCTCACTGGATAGCTGGATCCTCTCACCCTGCTGATCCAGCACATAAAACCCGCTCGCAGTTGTTAAATATCCTTGACTGTCCAGCGTGAAATTTCCGTTTCTCGTATAGCGCGTCTCTCCATTAGCGTTCTCTATTGTAAAAAACACAGAACCTTGGCCTCCGGTCTCAGGGTTTACCGGGAAGTTGATATCCAGCAGCGCGATATCCGTATTCAAATTCGTCTCTTGAATGCTCCCTTGCATAAACTTGGGCATTGTTTCCTGCATATACACCCCTGTATTCAGAGCACCTATCGTCTTCTGAACCGGCAGAGTAAATTCCTTTTCCGTACCGGTCTTCTGCTGCTCAATCCGCTTTAATAGCATTTCCGGAAAGGCCCTTAGTGAAGCCTGATCTGCTTTGAATCCAGGTGTATTCGTATTGGCTAAATTATTCGACAGCATCTCTGTCTTCCTCTGCTGCGCCAGCATACCATAAGAAGCTGTATAAAACCCTCTCAGCATAACCCCGCACCTCTTCATCACTCTATTAAAAAACACACTTTATAAAGATGCTATATAATCAATCCTCAACATCAACATTCCAATAAATATATGTACCTTTCTTTATTATAGAAAAGATTGTCGAAAATAAATAGTAAGTTTTTAGTGAAACTTTTATTTATCTGTAAAAACATGCAATCTTTTTGTGGCCGCGATTGAGGCTCCCATAACTGAGGCGCCAGCCTACACCTTACGGACGACGGCTTGCGTGCGGGTTCTTACATAATAAAAAGCCTGCTGCAGGAGTTTCTTCCTCTTTGCAACAGGCTTTCATTTGATTAACTAAATTTTCTTCTTGGGAGTTTGTCAATGTTGTCGAGCATAATGCCGGTTCCAATGGCAACGCAGTCCATTGGATTCTCTGCGACTAATACAGGTACCTTTAATTCATCAGCAAGCAGTAAATCGATGCCGTGAAGCAACGCGCCGCCTCCTGTTAAAATGACACCCCGGTCAATGATATCCGCAGATAATTCCGGTGGTGTCCGCTCCAGCACGCTTTTTGCAGCCTGAACAATGACAGCCACAGATTCGCGAAGGGCTGTTTCAATTTCCGTAGATGAAACGGTAATCGTACGCGGCAGGCCAGAAACCATGTCGCGACCTCTAATATCCATTTCTTCTTTTCTTGAATCAGGGAAGCAGGTTCCGATATTAATTTTAATATTTTCAGCTGTCCGTTCACCAATCAGAAGTTTGTATTGTTTTTTAATATAGTGAAGAATTTCATTGTCGAATTTATCACCGGCCATTTTAATTGATGAAGAGGTTACAATATCACCCATTGAAAGCACGGCTACATCGGTTGTACCGCCCCCGATATCCACGACCATATTTCCGCTAGGCATAAAAATATCCATACCGGCTCCAATGGCTGCTACCTTTGGCTCTTCCTCTAGATAAACCTTCTTGCCTCCGCTCTTTTCAGCCGCTTCTTTAATTGCTTTCTGTTCAACACTTGTGATGTTTGTCGGACAACAAATAAGAATGCGCGGTTTAGAAAGAAAGCCCTTAACATTCAGCTTATTGATAAAATGCTTCAGCATTGCCTCCGTTACATCAAAGTCAGCAATGACCCCATCCCTCAACGGGCGGATAGCCACAATATTCCCTGGTGTCCGTCCGACCATCCTGCGGGCTTCTTCACCCACAGCCAGCACCCGATTGGTGTTTTTGTCGATCGCAACAACGGATGGTTCATTCAATACAATTCCGCGACCTTTAACATGAATTAATACATTAGCCGTTCCTAAGTCAATCCCAATATCCCTTGCGAACATTGCTAGTTTTTCCTCCTTATCCTATTGGTCGGATATCGTCAACATACGTTAACCCCATTGACGTGAAATTTTCTTTTTAAAGTACTGAAATGACGAACCCCAGCACTATGTTATATTCCGACTCAAATCCACCTGTTTAATTTCTTTGCCTTTTTGTAAAATAAATGTATATTTCGATCAAAACAGGATCCATTCTAATTGTTTATTCTACCATACTTAGACGAATACAAGGAACTCTTTGTCGTCAAATTTAGGAGTTTTTTGTAAAAAAAAGTCGACTAATTGTCATGAATTTTACAAATAACTTGAATATAAAATTCTTTTGTTACAAAAAAAAAACAATAGCTCTCTCAAAATCCCTGCAGTCGCTTACAAACGACTGCCTCATAAATAGCAGTCAACTCCTATGATATTATTCCGATTACAGGGAAAATGCAAGATATGATTTAAAAAATCCATTGGAAAAGAATTCAAGAGGAGGATGGATTTGAAAAGCTTTCATTAGGTTCAAGGAGGTGTTGCACTAACGCTATTATGTCATGCCCTCGTTTTGTTGAATGAAGCCATATAGCATCTTCCACTTCGTATCTCTTCGCTTGTTAACGGAACCCGGCGGCGCCTTGGCCAGGTTTGTCTCCCGTCAACCATTTACGGATAGGTTATGTAAAAAACCGGTTAATTTACCGGTTCTTCCTCATATTCTTCTTTCTTATATTTCAGTTTTGTGGCTTCTCCGCCTCTCAGGTGACGGATGGATTTATGATAATCTAATATTTCTTTCACTTCATTTGCCAGTTCAGGATTGATTTCAGGAAGTCTTTCTGTCAAGTCTTTGTGGACTGTACTTTTGGATACGCCAAACTCCTTCGCTATGACGCGAACTGTTTTCCTCGTCTCCACGATATACTTTCCAATCTTGATAGTTCTCTCTTTGATGTAATCGTGCACACCACTCGCCCTCCCTAAATTGGATGTGAGAAGCGTGAAATGAGACTCGCTTTTTGGCCTGGAAACTATTGGATTCCCGTATGAATAAAAGGATCATACGGCAGAAAGCAGCTGCTTTCTCCCCTTACAGTGTATAGACAAATTCAGAACTGGGATTTCATTCAGTTCAAACGATTCCTCACCTCATACATTCTCTTTGCAGGTTTGTAACAGTTTATTAGCTTGGGTGGGAATTTATGCACATTTTCCACAATTAAGGACAGGGAAGCAACAAAAAATAGTGCCAAACACATTTGTGTGTGTCTGACACCATGTATAGATGAATGCAATTATGATCATCTTTGTACTGTGATTATTCTTCTTTTGAATCTTTTTCATCCTTATTGTCTGTATTGTCGGATGGTGTTTCTTTTTCCGTTGTTGAATTTGGTTTCTTTGTAGTTTCAGACTCATCTTTAGTAGATTCGTCCTTCTCGTCAGAAGACTCATCCTTGTTTGAGCCATTCTGATCATCAGCAGATTCCTTTTGGCCTTCAGTAGCTTCTTCCTCTGTCAGTTCATGATTTCCTGCAGCGTTTTCTTCATTCACTGAAGATTCATCTGCAGCATCGTCTAATGAACTCATTGGTTTATCCAAGAAATCCTCAGGGTCTACTGGTATGCCATCTTTACGAATTTCAAAGTGAACATGTACACCAGCTTCTTCATTAATCATGCTTTTACCCGCAGTAGCGATTACCTTGCCCTGCTCCACATCCTCGCCAACCTTCACCTGAAAATCTTTTACAGATTGATATTGTGTGACGGTTCCGTTTTCATGCTCAAGCTCGATGACATTCCCTAAAAGGGCATCTTCTTGAACTTTGGTAACAGTACCCGAAAGAGATGCTACAACATCAAATGCTTCTTTGTCTTTTACGGTTAAATCAATTCCTGTGTTCGGATGATACTGATTTTCGTAGACGACAAGAGCGGCTTCCTGTTCTTTGTCAGATGCCTGATCATCATAAAATTTCTTCTGAATGACAACTGTTTCGCGATCCTTCGCAGTAAGCGGCATTGTTACATTTTCCATCGAACGGTTTACTTCAACAGCAAGGTCGTCAAAATTCTTTTGCTCCCCTGTACCATTCATGCCGTATTTATCTGAATCAATAGCATTGTCTGTACTGCTGTTTTGAAACCATAAGACTCCGATTAGAATAATGGCTGCACTTGCGATATAGATAGCCGGAAACACCCAACGCTTTTTAAAGACGCTTTTTACCTTTGAATCTTGAGAAGACTTTTTGTTTTCTTCCTCTCTCATTTGTCATCACCTCAGCAATCATTCTGAACAAATTGCCAAGGTTCTATACATCCATAGAGAAAAATTTTTACTCCTTATTTTTCGACAAATCGTTTATAATTATTCATATTATTTGGTGTCAGGCACCAGAAATGGACATTTGTACGTCTGCAATGGACTAAATCTATATTCCGGTGGAATGTCCGTTAGACGTGTACACTTGTCTTTTTCTGGTGCCTGACACCGGACCATGTATGGGGGGTTTATGTTGTTGAAATGGCTATTTAGATTTTTGCCTTTTATATATATGATTGCGGTTTGGGTGATGTCGAGCATGCCAGATAATGCTGTGGTCGAGCTGCCGAATTCTCAATGGGACAGCATGATTAAGGAATCGCTTCATCTTGTCGAGTTTGCGATTCTGTATATATTCTTCGTGCTTGCGCTTCTGACCATCAGGGGATTGACGCTGAAGCTGAATCTCATTTGTGTCCTTATCGCGTCATTATACGGCCTGACTGATGAAATCCACCAATCCTTCGTCCCAGCTAGGTCCGCAACGCTGATCGATCTTATAAAGGATGTAACCGGCGTTCTCATTGCTTCCTGGATCATGTACAGTGCATATAGTAGAAAAAGATTCCAAGGTATTGGACGGCTACTCCATCAACTTGAAGACAGAAGCGGGAAAAACCCGTCAGGATAACTGGTATTAAACAAGAGAGCATGTGTCGGTCCCGCTTGCTTTTTGTGCCTTTTTCACATAAAAAAAAGGCACAGTTTTGAGGTGACCCCCAAAATGTACTGCACCCCAAAAGTCAGATTTCACTCTAACTTTTGGGGTGCAGTACACAACTGTCCTTTTTTCCCCTTGCCTGTTCAAAAGCTTATTTTTTTGCCATAATCGTCGCCATCAGCGTATCCGCACCGGAGACTTCACTGCCTTGGTAATAATACTGGGCAATCTCGCTGTAGGATTTCCCTTCCTTCGCCATACCGTTTGCCCCGTACTGACTCATCCCAACACCGTGACCATAGCCTTTCGTATGGATGACAACGTTATCGCCCTTGCGTTCCCATGTAAAGTCAGTTGACATGAGACCTAATTTTTCGCGAATTTCCTTTCCAGTTACGATCTTCCCATTAATTTCCACCTTTGCTACCCGCTTGCCGGTTGTCCGCTCCGTTACGGTACCAATCGCCGAACCGCCGGGCAGTTTCACAGCAAGCAGGGATTCAAATTCCTTCACGGTAAACGTTTTTTGTCCGCTAAACTTGGGCGAATTTTTATCCCAAGGGCTTGCCACGCTTTTTAAATACGGAACCGAATTAGACCAAATTGCTTCCGAGCTCTCCGTATAGCCGTTACTCGTCGAGAAAAACGTTGCATCAATTGGAGACCCGTTATAGGTCAGGATCTGCCCACTTGTTTCCGCAACAGCCTCCGTAATTCTCTCTATTTTCCAACTATAATCAGAGCCCCAGATACGTTTCAATTCATCCTCGCCTTTATACACCTGATACAGCTCTGTATCCGCAACAATCGCACCTTTTGGTAGCTTCATTTTTTCCTCATTCATCATTTGCTTTACAATATATGTGCGCGCAGTCAGAGCCTGTGCCTTCAAAGCTTCCTTTTCAAAATCGGCTGGCATCTCCGAGGCAACCACCCCAGCAACGTACTGCTCCAACGGAATATTTTCAACAACCTCTTTGGTTGCCCGGTAGACAGCCACCTCTACAGGCGGCTCTACAGCTGCTTCTTCAGCCTGTGGTTTCTGCTGATTTTCCACCACCATGCCACCCACTTTCTTTTCATTAAATGGCAGCACAAGGATTGATGGAACAACCAGTGTGACAGTAATCAATACTACGGCTAAGAGCATGATCGGTTTTATTTTTTTCATGGACTGCCTCCATTTTTTTAAATGTTGGCTTTGTTAAACAATGTTGAGCGTTCCTATCAGCTATACCAAGTTTATCCTTATTGGTTCTCCTCCTCTTCAACATCCCAGCATTTTTCCGCATACCAACAACTGTCTTAACAGAGCCTTTTAGGTAAAAAACTGTTTTTTATTTTTATACGGGACGGGTCAGACCCATGAAGACAATGGCGGGGCACACCGTCACTGTAGGATGAGGCACACTGTGGGAACCCCCTATTGCCTTTCCAATTCCCTGCTCAATTCATTCATATGGGGCCGGACAAGCTTTTATGACTAAAATCAGGCTGCGAATCTTTTTTAAAGGATAACGGAATTGTTTCGGCATTCGTGCAAAGGACCTTTTTTCATACAACATTTCAAGGGAATTTTATAATAAAATATTTGCTTATTATGAAGGAGATAGAGGCATTGTTTTATCTTTAGGCGGAGAAATGGCTGACAATAATATAGAAATTTTAAAGGTGGAAGAAAAATAGACCTTTATAACCATAAGAACTTTTTATAATCAGTCCAAAGAAAAAACCCATACATCAGGGTACAGTCTACAATGATGGTTAAAGATACCAATGGTTTTGTTTATGAAGAAATAAAGAAGTAACCTCAGACAAATGAAAAATAACACGAACATCCAAAGTCATTTCAAAAAGAAAGAACTCAAATAAAAATAGACAAAATAAACATGATCTTGGTTATGCTATGCATGATATTTGAGAAATCATTTTGAAAATAGTCGTAACGGTTAAAGCAGAAAAACCACATTCTTTGTGCGGTTTAAGCACAAGTCCTGCGGTTTTTCTGCATATGATATAACACCGGTATATCAAGACAATCCTGCCGGGTGTTTATCTTGTCAGGCATTCATATCAAGCTGCTGATCGTAGAGGATCTCTTCTATTTCCGGTTCGCTAATTCTTTCAATGTCTGCTCCAATGGCTGCCAGTTTTTCGTGGAATTTTACATATCCCCGATCCAGGTGTTTTAACTCTGTTACACGGGTTACGCCCTCAGCCACCAATCCGGAAAGGATTAATGCTGCAGCTGCCCGAAGATCGGTTGCGGCAACCTCTGCTCCCTGCAGCTTCACCGGTCCGTTCATCACGACAGAACGCCCTTCAATTTTGATATCGGCATTCATACGGCGGAATTCTTCCACATGCATAAATCGATTTTCAAACACCGTTTCAGTAATCATTGAAGTTCCCTTTGCCTGAAGCAACAAGGCCATCATCTGCGACTGCATATCAGTCGGGAACCCGGGATGCGGCATCGTTTTAATATCGACAGCCTTCAGATTATCACGGCCGATTACACGAACACCTTCTCGTTCTTCGATAATCGTAACACCCATTTCCTCCATTTTAGCAATCAGAGAAGTCAGGTGTTCAGGTACAGCACCCTGTACCAATACATTGCCACCGGTAATCGCAGCTGCCACCATAAAAGTACCTGCTTCAATACGATCAGGGATAATCGCATGATCAGCGCCAAATAACATATCAACGCCTTCAATTTTGATTGTACCGGTTCCGGCACCTCTAACCCTAGCCCCCATCTTATTGAGGAAGTTTGCTAAATCAACAATTTCTGGCTCTTTTGCAACGTTTTCAAGCACAGTTGTCCCTTCAGCCAGAACAGCTGCCATCATAATATTTTCTGTTGCGCCGACACTGGGAAAATCTAAATAAATCTTTGCTCCGTGTAAACGGCCATCTGCTTCTGCTTCAATAAAGCCGTTTCCAACCTTTACCTTCGCACCCATAGCCTCGAAGCCCTTTAAGTGCTGATCAATGGGACGAGAGCCGATTGCACAACCTCCCGGTAACGCTACCCTTGCCCGGCCGTTTCTTGCTAATAATGATCCCATTACCAAAACTGACGCACGCATTTTTCGCACATATTCAAATGGTGCCTCTACTTTCAACTCTCTAGATGCATCCACTATCACACAGTTATCTTTAAACACCACATCGGCATTCAAACAACGTAAAACTTCATTGATCGTATATACATCGGAGAGCGTAGGAACATCCCGAATAATACTTTTTCCATCACTTGCTAATAATGATGCAGCGATTACAGGCAAAACAGCATTCTTCGCACCTTCTACTTTAACAGTGCCGCTCAGCCTTCTTCCGCCACGGACGATGATTTTTTCCAAAGTGTATTCCCCTCCGCGTCCATTCTCTCTATATTAATATTCAATCGTAATGATTGGTGTTCCAACTACAAGGGTAGTCTTCCCGCCCAATCCTTCCTCTCTCAAACCAACCTGAACATTCATGTCTTCAAACTGACCTTTAATCGATTCACGAAACAGGGGTGAATAAGCTGTTGCGGATACAAAGGATCCTTCCTCCAGCCTTTCAATCTCCTGTGCATCAAATGCAGCTAAAAGATTGCTTGCATACAAGTCCAAAGACTTATCTAGCTTATCACCGAACTCACCTGTTAGACAAGAAAAAATTGTGACATCTTCCTGAAAAACTTCGGATATCGTTTGCTGAACAGACTCCTGTAAAAACTCCTCTGTTTCATCACTCCACCCTTTTCCTTTAACCTCATATATGAGGTACGCTTCAGAGCCGGAGGAAAGAAGGCGAATCGATTCTTGTACATCTCTCTTTTTTGAAAAAAAAGCTGATGTTTCCCATTGATCTTCCCCTTGGGAAATATTCCAGCTTAATTCCGGAAATTGCTCCCTTAACATATTCTGTTGTTTTTCCCCAGAGCCTTCCATTTTTTGTCTTACATATAAAGTCCATTCATGGATGAAAATATTCTCGCGTTGCAAAACATCAGCCATTTTTTGTAAATCTGTCCCCGGCTCTTCTTTTGCACTTACGAAATTAAAGTAAATAAAACTAATGGTAAACAAGCTCAATAAAACCAATAATATCTTTTTCATCCGTTCATCCTCTCCTTAGTACCATTGTTACCAAGGAAAAGAGGAACATACTTCAAACACATCGTCACATTTTGACAATTTAAGTTTGTATAAAACTACACAATCACTGTCCCTATGTACTGTTTCTCTTTTTACATACACTTCTTATGTGCAACTTAAAGATGAAAGCAGACGAAAGCGAATTCATCCCTGTTCTTCGGAAAAAATACGCTTCAGGCAATCATCAGCCAACGCACCGGACTCTTATCTATCTGTTCAAGCCCGCTGCTTTCTAACCAGCCTGCCCCATGAACTTGGCTTTCCTGTTTCAACCATAAAATGCCATGGGCAATAACCAACCATACACCGCTCCCTCCTTAATTTTTCATCTTTGTCATGAAAACCAAATTCGTTGCGGTATGACATTGGCTTGCTGGTCTATTCACTATTTGCCTATCATTCTAAGCTGTACGGCAGATGGAAAGGACATAATAAATTGAATTGTACTGGAAAAGTAGCAATTTTGGAACATGTACTTTGTCCTATATTTTTAAAAAAGGAACTGCGGCAGCTGCTGCGACCAAAAGAGGTAATCCAAGAAAAAATTGCTCACCATGGAACCCACGATGATCGATAAAAGGATGAATAGAATCCTCGCTTGAAATACCCGGTTCGGTCGTAAAAATTTTTCAAAATTGACTGCCTGCAATGCCCACCATGCTAAAGCAATAAAGACAAGATGTGAGATAATGCTTACTAATGAATTGGCTGCGTAAATTACCATCATCTCCTTTTACAACTTAATCTTTATTTTACCATCTACTATCTTTATTGTCCTTTATATATTACTATCTATGCAATAAAAAAGCTTCAATTATTACAAATATATTTCGACTTTTTCCGGTCCCCAAAGACATAATTTGTACAATTATCCATAATACTTGTTATTTTCATTATTTTCATAAAATTAAAACGCATCATAAAGCCGTTCTCTCCTTGAACAAATCAACTGATGGAATCAGACTTATGTTCATTTTTATCATTTTTTGAGGCATTAGATTTAGTTTATAGATATATTTATGGATTTCGGTAAATCGCTGCTGAATTTTGGCATGAAATATTTCAGAAAGATGACGAAGTTTACTTCAGCAGCACCTATATTTTTTTTGATCGCTTGCGTTAGCCTCTATATGTTCTACGTTTTAGCTTTCATTCCCTCTTTTTTTCGTCCCTTGCTCTTTTCATGCAGCACTTCAGCAATAAGAGCGCTTATCCTTCATCCATTCAACCCCAAACATCAAACCTTCGATCTTTCTCTTTTTTTACAAAATATTCTTTGTGCGGTCATTGCCTTAAGCACCAAATCAAAACCACCCGTGAGAACGGGTGGTTTGTTCTGCGGCTGAAAGCCTCTG
>NZ_CAMLDX010000064.1 GCF_946478885.1 uncultured Bacillus sp.
ATGCCGGGCTCTTTCTTTTTACACTTGTCTTGCGGCTGTTCATTGTCTCGCAGTTAATGTAAATAAGGTCAGTTCAGGCCTTGATAGAAAACGAAACGGCAGTCTGGTTGTTCCGAGTCCACGATTCACATATAAAAAAAATTGAGAAGCATCATAAATTTCGTATAAACCCTCGTGGTATATATCGCTGTAGGGAGGGGTATAGAGCGCTCCGGCAAAGGGAATTTTGACTTGTCCCCCATGACTGTGACCGCTAAGCTGAAGGTGTACATGATATCCGGAAGCCTGATCAGCGATATCAGGTTCATGTGAGAGCAAAATGTTAAATGTATCTGCAGGTAGTCTGGCAACGGCCTGTCCTAAGTCAGGTTTGCCAAGCAGAGCATCGTCAAGTCCGCTGATATGAATGGAGCTCCCATCAGGCAGCTGGATTTTCCTGAATTCATTTTGTAACAGGATAAAATCACAATTCTCCATAATTTTCCGATAAATATCAGTACCATAGCCGCCATGGTCATGATTGCCATAAACAGCAAACTTTCCGTATAGTGGCTGTATATTTTGTAAAATCGGAGCAATTTTGTCGTGATCCAAATATTTATTGGGTTGATCCATTAAATCTCCTGTAAAGAAAACAATATCCGGTTCAAGCTGATTGATACGTTCAACTAGTTTTTCCAGTTGTTCAATAGTATATTGGAAACCAAGATGGGTATCTGAGAATTGGACAATTTTGAATTGATCAAAGCTCCGCGGGATGAGGGAGTGGGTAACGGTAAGTCGTTTAATCTCAAGTAATTTTGGTTCTATTTCCCTTGCGTAATAATAACCGCCTGTACCAGTTGCAATCAGTGCAAATAATGTACTTAATGCCCGCTTCATAAAGTTTCTGCGTGAAATTTCCGGCATATAATCTACCAACCTATCTTAAAAATGATACATGATTATATAATATCAAAGGTTTCTTTGAAAAAGAATCATAATTGAAAAAGTTATGAAATAATTTTTTCTCCCGGGTTCTGGAGAAATATATAGTGATTTGTTATTAATAATTATTTTTTCTGTGATATAATAGAACATTATTTAATGGGAGGTTCAAAATGGACGCATTGGATATCCTGACTGATTTAGAACATGTAATTCCATATTTCCAACCGATATTCAGTGCTGATGAACATCGAGTCATCGGTTATGAAATATTTGGCCGATACAGCAGCAACGGTCACATGATCAGCTTAGGGCCGCTTTTTCAAGATACAAGCATCCCAGATGAATATCGGCTTGAGGTTGATAATGATGTTCTTACAAAGGCATTGGAACAGGCGGTTGCATTAGATCAAGATATATTATTATTCATTAATCGCGATGCCGGACTGTTAACCTATGATGATGGAGAAAGCTTTTTACAGCTTTTACTTCAATTCCAAAGAAAAGGAATTTCCTTAAATCGGATTGTCCTTGAATTGGCCGTGGAGGATCCAAAGTATGACGAAATTGATCATTTAATAAATTACTATCGTACATATGGGATAAAAATTGCTATTGACAAAAAGGGTGATGACAGCAGCCATTTGGATCGGATTGGGCAGCTTAAGCCGGATATTGTGAAGGTTGATCTGCTCCCACTGCGTTCAATCAATCCATCCCCTGCTTATAAGGAAGTATTATATTCCCTTTCGATCTTAGCAAGAAAAATGGGTGCTACGCTGTTGTTCAAGAATATTGAAATGGTATATCAGCTTCAATTTGCTTGGCAGCACGGATGCCGCTACTATCAAGGGTATTATTTGGAAAAGCCAAGTGAAAAATTTATCTCGAGGGACATTTTAAAAGATAAGTTAAAAAGCGAATTTCATGAATTTATTTTGTATGAGAAAAAAAGGCTGGAAGCCGTTTTTACTATTTCGGAGAAATTTCAAGCAGAGCTTCAGGAACTGCTAAGTAAAAATCGTAAATTAACAGATTATGAGGCCATATTGAAGTTGCTTATGAAGCATTTTGATAATATTGCATTTAGAATGTATGTGTGCGATGAAGACGGATTTCAAATAACAGCGAATATGTTTAAAAAAGACAAAGAGTGGGAAATTCAACCAGAATACACGCAAAAGAATTGGAGTTGGCGTCCTTATTATTTAGAGAATATCTTTAAAATGCGAAGTGATAAAAAGGGAATTCTCTCTGATTTATATCGCGATATCGAAACTGGGGAAACGATTCGTACCTTTTCATACCCATTAAATTCTCATGAATATTTATTTATTGATTTATCGTATGAGTTTCTGTACCGAAATGAAGGATTGCTATAAACGTTTTTTTCAGAAGAGATCTGCTAATAAATGTCGAAAAATAAAGAAAAGAAGATCGAATAAACGGGTTATTAAGCCTAATTTGTAAAAAAAAGATGATTATTCTTCATGTTTTACTTGTGAAACGACTGCCTTTATTTTATGCTGTAATTATTGATGTGTGTTAGGGAGATATGAAGGGAAATTTTGACTTCATAAGCTGCGTTTAGAAACATATCAAATGAGAAACCTAGTAATAACTACTTGGTTTTTTTTTGAAAGGAGAGGGAGCATGTCACAGCTTCAAGGTATTATTTCAAGGCTAAAAAGCCTTCAAGAGCAATCTAATAGCGGAGAACCTTCACAACGTTTTTTTGAAGTGAATGGTGAACGAAAATGTCAAGTGACCTATCAGCCAAAGACTGAGACTTTTGAGTTAGAGGTTTATTTTGACAAAGAAAAACCAAAACGATATCAGTTCGATAATATTGATATGATAACTATTGAAATTTTTGATTTAATTCAATAATTTTTTGAGAGGAACCTCAAAAGGGTTCCTTTTCTGTTTTTTATTGATATACAACCTGAGGGTTGTCCAACTCGGGGCAAGGTCATTTCGCTTTTTTCTTTTTGAAAGCGTTTTAAAAGCGAAATTAGGAAAACTATGTTAAAATGATGATCATGAAATTGTGATTCGAGGTGTGGTCATCCATGATTAATCTTGGAAGTGAGTTTTTAAAATTAAATATTCCTGACCTTATGATTCCTTCTGAGCGAGTGGCTCATGTTCAAGTTGGAAATAGTTTGGAACATGCCTTATTGGTCTTGACCAAAAGCGGCTATACGGCCATTCCAGTATTAGATCCAGACTATAAGCTTCATGGATTAATCAGTATGTCGATTATTATGGAATCAATTCTTGGTCTTGAACGGATTGAATATGAAAAATTGGAGCAAAAACCAGTTCAAGAGGTCATGAGGCAGGAAATACCGCGATTGAAAATTAACTCTTCCATGAGAGATACTTTGGAATTGCTTATCAATCATTCTTTTTTATGTGCTGAAGATGATGAGGGACTTTTTGAAGGGATTATCACCAGGAGTGCTGTTTTGCAGATATTAAATGATCATCTTTAGGATGGTCATCATTTTTTTGAAGAACTACTTCCCTTACTCTGTAAGAACAGGGGGGTCCATATGAATAATGTTCTGATTGAAAGGCGGCCGGAGAGACAAACGAACCGCCCCTTTGTTTTAGCATCTATTATGCTTGCTATGTATATGGGGGCGATTGAGGGAACGATTGTATCGACGGCTATGCCTGCCATTGCTGGAGATTTAGGCGATTTTTCATTATACAGCTGGGTTTTTTCTGCTTATTTGCTGATGCATACTGTCACTGTCCTAATCTATGGGAAGCTCTCTGATTTGTATGGCAGAAAACCAGTCATCAATGTCGGGATCACTGTGTTCATCATTGGTTCCCTGTTATGTGGATTGGCGAAATCGATGACGATGCTAATTGTTTATCGGCTTGTACAGGGATTGGGGGCAGGAGCCGTCACATCCATTGCGACAACGATTGTCGGGGATATTTATTCAAAAGAGGAACGGGCTAGAATACAGGGTTATCTTTCAAGTGTATGGGGAGTATCTGCCATTCTCGGTCCGGCCCTTGGCGGGATTCTTGTTTCCTATGGAAGCTGGAAATTTGTTTTTTGGCTGAATATCCCTCTAGGATTGCTGGCAATGGCTGGAATTACACTATTTTTGCATGAGAAAGTGGAAAAGAAGAAGCATACCATTGATTATGCAGGATCCATCTATTTAACGATTTTGATTTCTGCCTTGATGATTGCGCTTGTGGAAGGAGGAACGAGCTGGTCGTGGTTCTCGTATCAATCGCTTGGACTGCTGCTGATTAGCGTTGTTGTCTTTCTCTTATTCTTCCTTCAAGAACAAAAGGCGATCGAACCGATGATGCCGTTTTCGATTTGGCGGAATCGTTCTATATTTATTGCCAATATTACTTCATTGACGACAGGCATCATGTTGATAGGGATTTCCAGTTATCTTCCGGCGTTTGTTCAAGGGGTAATGGAGCGTTCCCCTATTGAAGCAGGATTCAGTTTAACCACGATGTCAATTGGCTGGCCGATTGCTTCCACGATTGCCGGAAGGCTATTGCTAAAGATAGGGGTTCGCTCGACCTCTCTCTTGGGAGGGGCAGCCCTCGTTATTGGCAGCGTGATCTTTGTTTCGTTAACACCGGAGGCTGGACCGATATGGGCCGCCATTGGTTCTTTCTTTGTTGGTGTTGGTATGGGGCTGACCTCGACAGCCTTTATTGTCTTGATTCAAAGTACCGTCAGTTGGAGTCAGCGGGGTATTGCCACTGCATCTAATTCGTTTATGAGAAATCTGGGTAATACGATTGCTGCTGCGTTCCTTGGTGGAATCTTAAATAGCCGGTTAAAACAATATTTTCAGGAACAAAGCGTGCATATCTCTTCTGATGTTAGTGTGGATTCTGTAGACATTCTGTTAAATGCAGAGGCGAGAAATCATCTTTCAAAAGGGATGTTGGAATTGCTGCAAAAGGGATTAACCTATTCCTTGCATATTGTTTATTATGTTGTCCTTCTAATTGCTGTCATTAGTTTCATCTTAATTTTGTTTTTTCCAAAAGAGGAGAAGAGAAAATAATCAGGGAAGAAATCGAATGAATTGCTATGATAGCCATTGAATTATTTCCTTAAAAACCTAATTATACTTCCTCTCATTTTTCGCAAACTATTGAATGAGAGGAGTGGATGATGAATGAAAAAAGTATTTTTTATTTTATGTAGTTGCTGTCTTGCTTTTGGAATAATGCTGCCTCAAACTGCAGAAGCTCAGTCGATACAAATGTTTAAGGAACCTCCATTTGAATTCTATAAGGTTTCAAAGGGAGATTCTTTCTGGTTTATAGCCAAGCGCTATGGGCTTGATTATAAGAAGCTGATGGCTTTAAATCCAACTGTGAATCCATATAATATGCAGGTGGGGTCTGTCATCCGCTTAAAGGCATCTGCTGCAGCCCCTTCTTCATTTGAAGAGGAAGTGGTGCGACTTGTTAATGCTGAACGGGCAAAGCAAGGATTGGCTTCATTGCTGCATCGTGCAGATATAAAGAATGTCGCAGAGAAAAAGGCGATGGATATGATTAATAGTAATTATTTCTCCCATAACAGTCCGAATTATGGAAGTCCGTTCCAAATGTTGCAAACATTTGGCATTTCCTATCGTAAAGCAGGAGAGAATATTGCAAAGGGACAAAGATCGCCTCAGGAAGTGATGAATTCTTGGATGAATTCATCGGGTCATCGGGCAAATATTCTTGATTCAGGTTACAATGCAATCGGTGTTGGTTATTATAATGGAGCATGGGTGCAGATATTCATTGGTACGTGACAGATGCTGAAAAGAGACTGATTTATGTCAGTCTCTTTTCATATTTTATGAAAATATATGGACATATCTCTTTACCCTTGTTAAGGTGGAGGCATGAATATTTATTATATAAGAAAGCCTTATCAAAGAGGGATGCTATGTCTACATTGTCTGAACTGCATTTATTGACGGTCCTTGCACAAGAAATGAATATGAGAAAGGCAGCGGAAAAGTTGTTTGTGACCCAGCCTGCTCTATCTCAGCGGCTGCAGCATATCGAAAAGGAATGGGGAGTACAATTATTTCTACGTTCGCAGAAGGGGCTGTCACTTACACCTGCAGGAGAACTACTCGTTCAGTTTGCTGCAGAGACCATGGAAAAGGAGGAACAGGTGCGGGAAGCGATTCAATCACTTGATTCCAAGGTACATGGAACATTGAAGATTGCCGTTGCATCGATCGTCGGTCAAAATTGGCTTCCGCAGGTTTTAAAGAAATTTGTCCAGCGCTATCCCCAAGCAAAGATATCGTTAATAACTGGCTGGAGCAGCGAAATATTAAAATCAATTTATGATGGGCAGGTACATGTCGGCATTATCCGCGGTACACCGGATTGGAAAGGGGTAAAAATTCATCTTTTTGATGACAGCCTGTATTTGGTGGATACTGCAATGACGAGCATTGATCAGGTTTTGATTACTGATCGTCCCTTCATTCAATTTAAAAGTGATTCAAACTATTACCAGGAAATTCAGGAATGGTGGCATAGACAATTTCAAACAATGCCAAAGCGTACAATCATTGTAGACCAAATCGAAACCTGTAAACAAATGACCTTTAACGGGATTGGCTATGCTATTTTGCCGGCTATCACATTAAATGGTACGGAGAAGGATATTTTTAAGATTCCTTTACTTGATGAACATAACGAGGTGATTAAAAGGGAAACTTGGCTGCTTGGGTATGAATCATCGTTCCGACTTAATCAGGTCAAAGCCTTTGTTGATATTCTGAAGGAGCATGTGGCGGAAAACGAACAAAGTTAATTTTGCTTGTTTTCATCGCTTTTGTTTGATAAAGTAATTTTTAGCAATATTCTTAAATAATATATGGAGGATGTAAATATGAAAATGATGGATGCGAATGAAATTATCTCATTTATTTCAAATAGCAAGAAATCAACCCCGGTTAAGGTATACATAAAAGGAAATTTAGAAGGCATTGATTTTGGAACAGAAAGCAAAACGTTTATTACCGGCTCAAGCGGCATCGTTTTCGGGGAATGGGATGTAATTAAAGCGGCTATTGAAGCGAGTCAGTCTAAGATAGATGATTATGTGGTTGAAAATGATCGAAGAAATTCTGCTATTCCTTTATTAGATATGAAAGGCATTAATGCAAGAATTGAACCAGGTGCCATTATCCGTGACCAAGTTGAAATTGGTGATAATGTCGTCATTATGATGGGAGCATCAATCAACATCGGCTCTGTTATTGGTGAGGGAACAATGATTGACATGAACGTTGTTCTTGGGGGAAGAGCTACTGTTGGGAAACACTGCCATATCGGCGCCGGTACAGTCCTAGCGGGTGTAGTTGAGCCACCTTCTGCTAAACCGGTAGTGGTGGAAGATGACGTGGTTATCGGGGCTAATTGTGTTGTCCTTGAAGGAGTTACAGTTGGGAAAGGTGCAGTGGTGGCTGCAGGAGCTGTAGTAATTGAGGATGTACCTCCATATACGGTCGTTGCAGGAACACCAGCACGTGTTATCAAAGAAATTGATGAAAAAACAAAATCAAAAACCGAAATTAAACAAGAGCTTCGTAAGCTATAAACAAATAGGGGACTGATCCGCAAAAGGGTCAGCCTCTTTATTTCATATACTGCCTCACAAAAATAAAACAGATGATGAAGGTAATAACTGGACATAAACCTAAAGGAAGGGGAAGAAATCAAATTGAATCCATTTGTAAAAATTCGCCGTGATCTTCATCAAATTCCAGAGCTTGGTTTTAAAGAATTTAAAACACAAGCCTATTTATTATCGTATATTAAGACATTGCCCCAGGAAAGAGTGGAAATAAAAAAGTGGGAAACAGGGATCTTTGTTAAGGTAAAAGGGACAGCACCGCAAAAATTGATTGGCTACAGGACTGATATCGATGGGCTTCCAATTGTAGAAGAAACCGGTCTTGAGTTTTGTTCAAAACATAATTTGGAAATGCATGCATGTGGGCATGACTTCCATATGTCCATTGCCCTCGGTTTATTAACGCACTTTGTGCAAAACCCAATTAAAGATGATCTATTATTTATTTTTCAACCGGCAGAAGAAGGTCCGGGCGGAGCAGAACCGATGATGAAAACAGATATCATGAAAGAATGGTGGCCTGATTTGATCTTGGCATTGCATATTGCTCCCGAATATCCGGCAGGTTCAATAGCTATCAGAGAAGGACTGTTGTTTGCTAATACATCCGAATTGTTTATCGATCTAAAAGGTAAAGGCGGCCATGCCGCATACCCACATCAAACAAATGATATGGTTGTTGCGGCATGTGCGTTAGTTTCACAATTACAAATGATTATCTCACGGAATGTGGATCCGTTAGACAGCGCAGTTATCACGATCGGAAAGATAGAAAGCGGTACAGTGCAAAATATTATTGCGGAAAATGCCAGATTGGAAGGCACAATCCGTACATTGTCTGCAGAGTCAATGGAAAAAGTTCAGAAAAGAGTAAAAGAGGTAATCAAAGGAATTGAGATTGGTTTTCAATGTGAAACAAAGGTTGATTTTGGTAGTATGTATTACCAGGTTTATAACGATGCCCAATTAACACAGGAATTCATGGAATTTGCCGAAAATCATACAGATGTGGATGTTATTGTCTGCGATGAAAAAATGACTGGCGAAGATTTCGGTTTTATGCTAAAAGAAATTCCTGGTTTTATGTTCTGGCTCGGCGTTGAATCAGAGTACGGTCTTCATCACGCCAAATTAACACCGAATGAAGCGGCGATCGAGATAGCGATTAAATTGATAACACAATATATTGAATTTAAAGGGAATGAATCATAATGATTCATTCTTTTTCTCTAGTAGTCAATCGATTATTTTGATTGGCCTTTTTTATTATAGGAAAAGAATGATATTTCTCTTGGACGCAATGTGATAAAATAATGCCATATTGTATTTTGTTGGAGGAGTTTATCGTGAAAAAGGAATTTGCAGTCATTGGATTAGGCCGTTTTGGAGGGAGCATCTGCCGCACTTTTGCCGAAGAGGGCATGGAAGTAATGGCGATTGATATCAATGAAAATCGTGTGAATGAGTATTCAATGATAGCTTCCCATGCGGTTATTGGCGATTCTACGGATGAAAAGGTGCTGAAGGGATTAGGAATTCGAAACTTTGATCATGTGATTGTAGCAATCGGCGATGATATTCAAGCCAGTATTTTAACTACGATTATTTTAAAGGAACTCGGTGTGAAGAATATTACAGCGAAGGCGCAGAATGATTATCATGAGAAGGTGTTATTAAAAATTGGGGCTGATCATGTTGTACATCCGGAACGGGACATGGGAAGGAGAATTGCCCATAACATGATTTCAAATAGTGTTTTAGACTATCTGGAACTCTCTGATGAACACAGCATTGTGGAAATTGTTGCCAATGAAAAGATAAATGGGCATTCCATTATTGATTTAGATATCCGCGCTAAATTTGGCATCACAATTGTCGCAATTAAACGAAAGGATGAAATTATTGTTTCACCACAGGCAAGTGAAGTGATTCATACAAATGACATACTTATAGTAATCGGGGCTGATGCTGATATTAATCGTTTCGAAAAAAAAGCACTGTGATATAAAGGAGCGGTCCTAAAAGAAAAGGTGTCAGACCTACCATACAGTTATCTAGTATCCTTTGCATCAATCTGCACTGGATATAGACAATTGTAGATGCCTGACACCTTATGGGACAGCCCCTTTGATTATACCTCCATGATAATCGGCAGGATCATTGGACGGCGTTTTGTTTTTTCATATAAGAATGGCGCCAGCGTATCAGTAATTTCATTTTTGATTTCTGACCATTGACTCGTTCGGCGTTCCATTACTTTTGCCAAATGCTTGGTAATCAAGGACTGGGCATCATTGATTAAATCACTGGATTCTCTCATATAGACAAAGCCGCGGGAAATAATATCCGGTCCGGCTGCTACCTTGAAGTCCTTCATATTAATGCTGACAACGACGACAACCAGTCCCTCTTCAGATAGAATACGACGGTCGCGAAGAACAATATTTCCGATATCACCGATTCCGTTTCCATCAATAAAAACACTTCCGGATGGAATCTTTCCGGTAACCTGTGCCGAATCTTCACTAAGGGCAAGTACTTCACCGTTCTCCATAATAAAGCAGTTTTCCTCAGGTACACCACAATCTACGCCAAGCTTCGCATGTGTACGGAGCATTCGATATTCACCGTGAATAGGCATAAAGAATTTTGGCTTAATCAGGCGCAACATTAATTTTTGTTCTTCTTGCCCACCATGTCCAGAGGTATGGATATTATTCAATTTTCCATGAATGACATCTGCTCCAGCTTTAAACAGCATGTTAATGATTCGATTAACACTTGTTGCATTTCCAGGGATCGGTGAGGATGAGAAAACAACCGTGTCTCCTGGAATAATTTGAATTTGGCGATGCGTTCCGCTGGCAATTCGCGAAAGTGCTGCCATAGGTTCTCCCTGGCTCCCGGTGCACAAGATCGTTACGCGATTTGCAGGTAGCCTGTTGATCGTCTGCGCATCAATAAAAGTATCCTTTGGTGCCTGTATATAACCTAACTCCAGACCGATATTAATCGCTGCTTCCATACTGCGCCCAAAAACGGCTACCTTTCGTCCATTTGCCACTGCTGCCTGTGTAACCTGCTGCAGTCTATGAATGTTTGAGGCAAACGTTGCGAAAATAATGCGACCCTCTACTTTCCGAAAAATATCATCGATCGTTTCACCAACAAGTCTTTCAGACATGGTGAAATTCGGAATCTCGCTGTTCGTACTATCAGATAAAAGGCAGAGAACACCCTCTTTCCCAATTTCAGCCATCTTGGTTAAGTTGGCCGGTTCTCCTACAGGTGTAAAGTCAAATTTAAAATCTCCCGTATGGACAATTTGTCCCGGGGGAGTTTTTACCACAATCCCGAATGAATCGGGAATGCTATGAGTGGTGCGGAAGAAAGTAACAGACGTTTTTCTGAATTTAATGATGTCATCTTCCTTTATTTCATATAAAACCGTTTGTCGCAATAATCCGTGCTCTTCCAATTTATTTTTGATTAAACCAAGGGCAAGTTTCCCTCCGTAAATTGGAATATTGATTTGTTTTAAAAGATAAGGAATTCCTCCAATATGATCCTCATGCCCATGTGTAATAAAGAGACCTTTAATCTTATCTTGGTTTTTTACAAGATATGTATAGTCAGGGATCACGTAATCTATTCCCAAAAGCTCATCTTCTGGAAATTTTATCCCAGTGTCAATCAGAATGATCTCATCTTGAAATTGAACGCCATACGTATTTTTGCCGATTTCCCCGAGTCCTCCAAGGGCAAACACAGCCGTTTGATCATTTTTTACAAATTTCATACATTATATCTCCAATACATTAAAATCTTCATTTTGTTTTTCATATTCTAAGCTTGCACCTTCCAGCGGAGTTATAAACTCGATATTGTAAGGTTGTTCGGCTAATTTTCCACGTATGTCTCTTACTGATTCACCCATTATAAAGAGACTCTTTGTATTTTCCCGAACCGGTACTTGAGTTTTAGATTCTTGATAATAAACTTTGAAAATCATGATAATCGCTCCTTCATTCAATATAGACTTTTAATATTATATAAAAAATTAATGTTAATTTCATGTTTTAGGACAGTTTTCCTGAAAATAAGCTGCTATTGCATCGATCAACCCAGTCTTTCTTCATGGTCAGAATAAAGTCGTAGTGTAAACGTTTGAGTTTTTTTAGCACAATGACAACTGTCTACCTTATTATTCCGCAATCGTTCGAAACTTAAGCAAATCTAAAGGAAATGTGCATCTTCGGGATTTACAATGCCTTTTGCTGAAAAAAGCAAGAAGATTTTTCCGGACCTTGAGAAGGAAGGAGCCCTTCGCAAGAGTGAAGGGCTCAAAATAATCACGCAATTGATTTTTTTCGCAACATATCATTCCACTGTTTTAAGAGCTTTTTTCGAAGTCTCTTCAACATTGTGGATCATCTCCTTACTTCTATTTTAAACAATCCTAGTGTAAAGTAAAGTAGGAAAGTGTGTTTAAAATAAGTTGTTCTTCTTTTTTAATAATAGTATATGTAAAAAGCACGGCGATTTTCATGTGAAATGCTGGTAACTATTTCATTTTATGAAACAGCAATGTGAACAGAATTTTTTTTCGCAGCTTTTAAGAAAGGAAGTAATTTTCGATGAATAAAATTGTCTTTTTTGATATAGACGGGACATTGCTCGGGCATGAAAACAAGCTGCCTCATTCGGCAAAAGAGGCTATATGGCAATTGCAGAAAAAAGGGATCTATGTGGCTATTGCCACCGGCAGAGGTCCATTCATGTTTGAATTGTTGCGGGAAGAACTTGGAATTGAGACATTTGTCAGCTTTAATGGGCAATATGTCGTATTTGAGGGAGAGGTAATCCGTCGCAACCCTATTCGGAAACAGGACTTGAATGCTTTATATCGCAACGCAGCTATTCATCAGCATCCGCTAGTTTTTATGAATGAGGAAACGATGAAGTCTAATGTCGATTATCATGTGTTTATTGAAAGAGGCATGAGTAGTCTGTCTTTACCAATGCCTGAGAAGAACGAGTATTTTTATCATGAACGCGATATCTATCAAGCGTTGCTTTTTTGTGAGAAAACAGACGAAGAGCCGTATATAGAAGAATTAGCAAATCTGAACTTCATTCGCTGGCATGAATTTTCTACCGACGTCCTGCCTATCGGAGGTTCTAAGGCAAAAGGAATACAAACAATTATTCAACAGCTTGGATTCAAAATGGAGGATGTATACGCATTCGGAGACGGTCTCAATGATATTGAGATGCTTCAGACAGCAGGTACTGCTGTTGCAATGGGAAATGCGGTGCAGGAATTAAAGCGGCATGCCGATTATATTACAACCGATGTTGATGAACATGGTATTTGGAATGGATTAAAACAGTTGCATTTAATATAACGGCCATTGTTGATTTTATCCATTTATTAGTCGGAGTTTTTCCGATACCCATAGCAAAGGTGTTAGGCCCACCATATAGTCTCTAGTATCCCTTTGCATAAATTTGCATGTGGATTTGGTATAAATGGTGGATGCCGAACACCCTTTTGGGATAGCCATTATTATTCGATTATGATGGCATCTTCAGGTATCTTCATCGGATTTTCTTTATCAATATGATCATAAAATAAAATTCCATTTAAATGATCGATTTCATGTTGGAATACTACGGCAGGAAGCCCTTTTAGTCTAAGTTTGACTTCGTTTCCATCAATATCTACGCCTTTAACGGTAATTCTTGCATATCTTGGTACATAACCTGGATGTGGTTCATCGATAGATAAGCACCCTTCACCGGATGACAGAACAGTCTGTTCGACGGAGTGGCTAATGATTTTAGGGTTGAATAGGGCATAGCTATATAATTCACCCGTTCCGTCTTGTACATGTACAGCAATCATCCTTTTTGATACATTTAATTGAGGAGCAGCCATTCCAATGCCGGGACGAATTCCTAATTCAGAAGCAATTTGCGGATTTTGGCTGTTTTGAATATATTCCATTAAAGAGCTTAATACTTTTTTATCCTCATCAGAAGCAGGAAGAGTTACTTCTTCTGCTGTCTGACGTAAAACAGGATGTCCATCACGGATAATATCATTCATTGTTAACAATCCTCATCACTACCTTCCAAAGATTTTAGCACAATTGTAGCAAAAATAATCAAAAAAGTTAATAAAACAGAATCGTTTCATCATAAAGGAATGAAAAACCAGCTTCACTACTTATTATTTTATTTCAATAAAAATGATAATCATTAATATTAAATATTGATTAGTAAATAGTAAATAGTATATTTATTTCCTATAACAGTGTAATTTCCACTTAATTTTTATAATACAGTTTTTGATTATTTATGTAACAGTTTAAGAAGTTTTTCACAAACTTTAAATAAAAGATAATCATATTCATTGACTAATATATTTATTTTAGTATAAACTAAAAAAGATTTAGAGGTTGTATCATATAAAATATAAAAACGAACTAATACAGAATATAATGAAATTACCTCGATCTTTTTATGCTAAACAAAGATGAAGTTGCAGGGATATTCTCATTTATCAGGTTGATTTTATTGTTTATGCTTTTCCAATGTTTGTGGAAAAATACTAATATGCGTTTATTGTTTTAAAAAGCATTGGAAATGTACTTTTTTGGATACTTTAATAACATCTATGCAAACAAAAGAAAGGGTGACTGGGATGGCTTCACATACAAAGAAAGCATATTTTGATGCAAGTACTCAAGTAAGTAATATTGCTGAGAAATTTGAAATGCTCCAGATTTTAAATGAAGAGGGCGAAGTGGTAAATGAAGCGGCGGTGCCTGCGCTTAATGATGAACAACTTCAAGAATTAATGCGCCGTATGGTTTACACAAGAATTCTCGATCAACGGTCGATATCATTAAATAGACAAGGGCGTTTAGGATTTTATGCGCCTACTGCAGGACAGGAAGCTTCACAACTGGCTTCACAATTTGCTCTAGAAAAAGAGGATTTTATCCTACCTGGCTATCGTGATATTCCGCAAATCGTATGGCATGGACTTCCGCTTTATAAGGTATTCTTATGGTCACGAGGACATTTTGCCGGAGGGCAAATTCCAGAAGGGGTTAATGTTTATATGCCTCAGATTATTATTGGTGCTCAATATGTTCAGGCTGCTGGTGTTGCATTAGGTTTTAAAAAGCGTGGTGTAAAGGCAGTGGCAATCACTTATACCGGTGATGGCGGTACTTCCCAGGGAGATTTCTATGAAGGAATGAACTTTGCGGGGGCATTTAAAGCGCCGGCAATCTTTGTAGTGCAGAATAATCAATTTGCGATTTCTACCCCACGCGAAAAACAAACAGCAGCTGAAACGCTGGCACAAAAGGCAGTAGCTGCTGGAATTCCCGGAATTCAGGTTGATGGGATGGATCCGCTGGCAGTGTATACTGCTGTACGTGATGCACGGGAACGTGCTGTTAATGGCGAGGGACCTACATTAATTGAAACGATTACTTATCGCTATGGTCCTCATACAATGGCTGGTGATGATCCAACTCGTTATCGTACATCAGAACTGGATAATGAGTGGGAAAAAAAGGATCCGCTTGTCCGTTTCCGTAAATTCCTCGAAGGGAAAGGACTATGGAGTGAAGAAAAGGAAAATGAAGTAATCGAACAAGCGAAGGAAGATATTAAAGAAGCAATTAAAAAGGCGGATGCTGCTCCGAAACAAAAAGTGACTGATTTAATTTCTATTATGTATGAAAAACTTCCGCAGAATTTAAAAGAACAATATGAGATCTATCAAACAAAGGAGTCGAAGTAAGCCATGGCGCAAATGACAATGATTCAAGCCATTACGGATGCATTACGTACAGAATTG
Source organism: uncultured Bacillus sp. (assembly GCF_946478885.1). The sequence goes on from NZ_CAMLDX010000064.1 coordinate 15,474, forward strand.
CGCAATGATCCCAATGTATTAATTTTTGGAGAAGATGTTGGCATAAACGGCGGGGTATTCCGGGCAACGGATGGCTTGCAAAAAGAGTTTGGGGAAGAAAGAGTTTTTGATACTCCTCTTGCCGAGTCTGGTATTGGCGGACTTGCTTTTGGTCTGTCCTTACAAGGTTTTCGTCCAGTTCCTGAAATTCAATTTTTTGGTTTTGTTTTTGAAGTAATGGATTCCATTTCCGGGCAATTAGCCCGTCTGCGTTATCGCACAGGTGGAATGTATCATGCTCCTGTAACGATTCGTTCTCCATTTGGCGGAGGCGTTCATACACCCGACATGCACGCAGACAGTCTGGAGGGGTTAATGGCGCAGTCGCCGGGATTAAAAGTTGTCATTCCTTCAACGCCGTATGATGCAAAAGGGCTGTTGATTTCTGCCATCCGTGATAATGATCCGGTTGTTTTTCTGGAGCATATGAAACTGTACCGTTCATTCCGTCAGGAGGTACCTGAAGAAGAATATACGATTCCGCTCGGGAAGGCGGATGTGAAACGCGAAGGGAAAGATATCTCGATTATTACCTATGGAGCAATGGTGCACGAATCATTAAAGGCTGCTGAAGAGCTAGAAAAGCAAGGTTATTCAGCAGAAGTCATTGATTTACGCACTGTAAGTCCACTGGATATTGAAACCATTATCGCTTCTGTAGAAAAAACAGGACGTGCTATTGTTGTACAGGAAGCTCAAAAACAAGCTGGTGTGGCAGCTCAAGTTGTGGCTGAAATAAATGAAAGAGCCATTTTGAGTCTCGAAGCACCCGTTCTGCGTGTTACGGCACCTGATACGATATTTGCATTCCCGCAGGCAGAGTCAGTATGGCTGCCAAATGCGAAAGTTGTACTTGATACCGCGAAAAAAGTGCTTGAGTTTTAATTCAAATAGATCATTAAACTCAAGAGCTTGCCCTGCAAGAATTGAAAAAAAGGTTTCTATCGTTTTAGTTTCGTCAAAGATAGAAACCATTTGTTTTGCATGGCAAATATTTTGTTTCTTTTATACTAATGATAAACTTGAAAAAAAGTCATAATAAATTATGTCAGTTCATCCGAAAAATAGTATTTAGGCAAATTGTACAATGAATATGACATAATAGGAGGGTGAATTTCATTGGCATTTCAATTTAAGCTGCCTGATATTGGTGAAGGAATCCATGAAGGTGAAATCGTCAAATGGTTTGTTAAGCCGGGAGATAAAGTTCAAGAAGATGATGTATTATGTGAGGTACAAAATGATAAGGCTGTAGTCGAAATTCCTTCTCCTGTAACGGGAACGGTTCAGGAGGTTTTAGTTGGCGAAGGGACGGTTGCAACGGTCGGACAGGTTCTAGTTACATTTGATGCCCCTGGGTATGAAGATATACAATTTAAAGGAGATGACTCTCCGGCAGCGGCACCATCGACAGCAGCACCTGCAAATACAGGTTCGTCACTGTTTCAATTTAAAATGCCGGATATTGGTGAAGGAATTCACGAAGGCGAAATTGTGAAGTGGTATGTTAAACCAGGGGATAAAGTTCAGGAAGATGTTGTTTTATGTGAAGTACAAAATGATAAAGCAGTAGTTGAAATTCCTTCTCCTGTCGAAGGGACAGTGAAAGAAATACTAGTAGGCGAAGGAACAGTCGCGACGGTTGGTCAAGTATTGGTAACCTTCGATGCTCCAGGATATGAAAATCTTCAGTTTAAGGGAGATGATATTCAGCAGCCTTCTGCCCCTCTTCAAGAGACTCCAGTAGCAGGACAGCAAGAGGCGGTAAAGGCAGAACCAAACCGTCACGTCATTGCGATGCCATCTGTCCGTAAGTATGCTCGTGAAAAAGGGATCGATATTCGTTTGGTTGGCGGAAGCGGTAAAAACGGTCGTGTTCTGAAAGCGGATATTGATGCATTTGCTACGGGAGGTCCAGCACCGCAGACTCAAGAACAAGTCGAAACGCAAGCACTACAGGCTGCAGCGGGAAAATCCGCGACAAAGACCGCCGTAGCTATTCCGCAAGGACAGTACCCAGAGACTCGTGAACCGTTGAGCGGAATTCGCAAAGCGATTGCGAAAGCTATGGTGAATTCTAAGCATACTGCACCGCATGTAACATTAATGGATGAAGTAGATGTTACAAAACTTGTGGCACACCGTAAGAAATTCAAAGAAGTAGCAGCTGAAAAAGGAATTAAGTTAACATTTCTACCATATGTCGTGAAGGCATTAACAAGTGCGCTGCGTGAATTCACTGCGTTAAATACATCCTTAGATGATGCAACAAATGAAATTATTCATAAGCACTATTATAACATTGGGATAGCTGCAGACACAGACAGAGGGTTGCTCGTACCTGTTGTGAAGGATGCAGATCGTAAATCTGTCTTTACTATTTCAAATGAAATCAATGAATTAGCAGCCAAGGCTCGTGACGGCAAACTGGCACCTGATGAAATGAAGGGCGCCTCATGTACAATTTCCAATATTGGTTCTGCCGGAGGTCAATGGTTTACACCGGTCATTAACCATCCGGAAGTGGCGATTTTAGGAATTGGACGCATCGCACAAAAGCCGATTGTCAGAGACGGTGAAATTGTAGTGGCTCCTGTATTGGCTCTATCGTTAAGCTTTGACCACCGCATGATTGATGGTGCAACGGGACAAAATGCATTAAATCATATAAAACGATTATTAAATGACCCTGAACTATTGTTAATGGAGGCGTAAGAAATGGTAGTTGGTGATTTTCCAATTGAAACAGATACTATAGTCATCGGTGCAGGACCTGGAGGATATGTAGCAGCTATTCGTGCTGCCCAATTGGGGCAAAAGGTAACGATTGTTGAAAAAGAATATGTCGGCGGCGTTTGTTTAAACGTAGGATGTATTCCTTCAAAAGCGCTTATTGCAGCGGGACATCGCTACGAAACGGCCAAACACTCTGATAAATATGGCATCACTGCAGAAAACGTAAAAGTAGATTTTACAAAAGTACAGGAATTTAAATCAGGTGTAGTGAAAAAACTTACCGGTGGTGTTGAAGGATTATTAAAAGGCAACAAAGTAGAGATCGTACGTGGTGAAGCTTATTTTGTCGACAGTCATTCATTAAAGGTCATGACAGAAAAATCTTCACAAACATATAATTTTAAAAACGCGATTATCGCTACAGGGTCGCGCCCGATTGAATTATCGGCTTTTAAATTTTCTAAACGTGTTTTAAGCTCAACCGGTGCGTTAAATCTGAATGAAGTTCCAGGAAAAATAGTGGTAATTGGTGGCGGAGTTATCGGAGTTGAATTAGGCGGTGCCTATGCAAACTTTGGATCACAGGTAACTATTTTAGAAGGGGCCGAGGATATTTTAAGTGTTGGCTTTGAAAAACAAATGTCCGCGCTGGTTAAAAAGGCATTGAAGAAAAAGGGTGCTGAAATTTATACAAAAGCAATGGCCAAAGGTGTTGAAGAAACGGATACAAGTGTGGTTGTAACGTTTGAAGTTAAAGGGGAAGAGAAAAAGATCGAAGCTGACTATGTGTTTGTGATGGTAGGCAGACGTCCCAATACTGATGAGCTAGGTTTGGAGCAGGCGGGAGTGAAGGTAAACGAACGCGGTATTATTGAAATTGATAAACAATGCCGCACGAATGTAAGTAATATTTATGCAATAGGTGACATTGTGCCTGGACCGCAGCTTGCACATAAAGCGTCTTATGAGGCAAAAATTGCGGCAGAAGCCATTGCCGGACATCCGGTGGAAATTGATTATATCGGTATTCCTGCTGTTGTATTCTCCGACCCCGAGCTTGCATCTGTGGGTTATTTAGAAAAGGATGCTAAAGATGAAGGAATAGAAGTGATTACGGCGAAATTCCCATATGCAGGGAATGGACGAGCATTATCACTTGATAGCACAGACGGCTTTGTAAAATTAGTCGTTAGGAAAGAAGATAGCGTTGTGATTGGTGCGCAGATTGCCGGAGCTAATGCTTCTGATATCATTTCTGAACTAGGATTAGCTATTGAAGCCGGAATGACTGCTGAGGATATTGCCTTGACGATTCATGCCCATCCTACACTTGGTGAAATGACTATGGAAGCGGCTGAAGTTGCATTAGGAAGTCCAATCCATGTTATGAAATAAAAGATCGGTGCTTGACTCACATTTAATTTGTTTTGAAGTATGCTAAAAAGAGACTGGCGTATACCAGTCTCTTTTTAGCATATGCAGATTACTTCTACTGCTGCTTAATAAATAGTTGATAGTGCTTTGGCAATCGGGGTAACGATATCCTTTGTTTCTGCGTCACCTTGTATTTGAACAATGACATCATTGTTATAGTAGACCAGTATGGCGGGGCAATGATTCACTTTGAATTGATCATAGTACTTTCTCATCTCTAATGCTGTGAGAACTTTCATGTTTTTAATTTCCTCGGGATACTCTTTTTTTAATTCAATAATCGCATTATAGTACGAGATTTCATTTTCATATTCTTCTTCATTAGAAAAAAATACGATTTGTTTGCTATTTTTATCAAATGATAATGAATTCGTTTGCTCTTTATGCTCACAAGAAATCATTAAAAAAAGCGTAGAAACCATCATTAGAAGGGGTTTCCCTTTCATTTGTCCATTGCCTCACTTTTTTCATTACTCTGAAAATATTAGCTTATGAATGATTGCTAGAAAATATTCTTTATTCTAGCACAGATGCTAGTGGATATTTGTAATGTCATTTATTTGTTACATAATTGATAAATAAGTAAGGCTATATTTACAGAAAATATTTGTCAGCTATGTTACGAAATATTTTGACAAATTTGAGAATATTAACACTGATTACTTGCATAAATTATTGGTTTTAAAATATAATTAAATTCTAATAAGAATATAAATAGGAAGAGAGGAGAGATCTATATGATGAATATTGGTTTTGAAAAACTCTACGATGAAGATGAGAATGTAAAGGTTCGTTTTATTGGTTTTATTACAGAAAATACCCGCTATGACTTTGGTGTTGTGTATACCACTCTATTCTTTGGAAAACCTCTTGTGGTTTGTATGCAAACTGGTCGTTCAACACTCCTCGACCCAAATGACCTCGAAGATA
>NZ_CAMLDX010000065.1 GCF_946478885.1 uncultured Bacillus sp.
GTACCACTACCAGTACTTCCACCACTGGTGCCTGACACCGAAAATGGACAAATGTGCACAACCGGTGCCTGACACCGAAAATGGACAAATGTTTATTTGGGGTGGACATTTCCGTTCGGTTTTTGCTATGATTTGCCTTCCTTGTCATATTACGAGGGAGGCTTATTTTAGTTTGGTTTAAGACAAAATAGTTGCGATTGCAGGAATACGGTCATGGCATAGTGCATTGGGAGGGGTATATGCAGATGAGCGGTAGAGTGCTGTTAAATACAAAAAATCTCCTAAACTATTTTTCCTTTTTGCTAGTTTAAAATTCATCCGACCTGTCCACAATGGGTTAGTGAGGGGAAGGTGTCAGTGATGAAACGCAAATATCTAGCCATTATTTATTTATTATTATTATCGATTGGTACCATTTTGAGTTTATATATTCCGAAAAATGAAGCAATTGCTAATGATGCTGTCGTCATTCCGAGTGATGCCATACGTCTGCGTATTTTGGCGAACAGCGATAGTGCTGAGGATCAGGCATTGAAGAGATTGGTCCGGGATGCAGTGAATGAAGAAATTTCCAAATGGGTGGCAGACCTGACTTCAAAGGAAGAGGCTAGAAAGGTTATTCAGGCAGGGATGCCTGACATCAAAGAAATTGCCGAGAAGGTAGTTGCCAAGCAAAATTCAGACCAAGCTGTAAAGGTCGAGTTTGGCAAAGTGAAGTTCCCTACAAAGCTTTACGGCGAGTTTCTCTATCCTGCGGGTAAATATGAGGCGATTTTAATTACATTGGGTGATGGTACGGGAGCCAACTGGTGGTGTGTTCTATTTCCTCCGCTGTGCTTCCTGGATTTCTCAAATGGTGTTGCGGTTAGCCAAGGCTTTGAAGAGGAAGAAGCAAAAGTAACAGCGGATAATGAAGCAAAAAAAGCAGCCGTAGACAATAAATCTATCAATCAGGCAGCTGAAGAGCAGTCGGGAAAAGAGGAAGCCGAGGGTAAGGAAGAATCTGAAGCACAAACAGAGGATGGAGAAAAGGAAAACTCGGCAGAGGAAGCGGTTGAATCGGAAGAAGAATCTGCTGAAGCTGAAACTGCTGCAGCAGGAATGGAAGAAGCAGACGCGCAAGGTGACGAGTCTGTGGAGGAAGAAACAACGCAAATAGAAAAGGCGACAAAAGAAATGGAAGAAAAACAAGATCAGGAGGAATCCGCTGAAAAGCAGGAACCGGTATACATGAATGAAAAAGACGAAGTAGAGGTAAAGTTTTTCTTTAAAGAGGTATGGAATAAAATTTTTGGATAAGAACGGAAGAAGCCGGTAAGTGGCTTTAGTCCCTCGAATGCATAAGGGATAGCTCAGCCGTTTTTGTTGGATGAGAAACCTCCATCTGTGGATAACTCATTAAATTTTTATGAAAGCTGCAAATAGATGTTAATATCCACAAAATTATCCACATAATGACCTTTTTTATCCACAATTTGTGGATAAAGCTTGAGTTATCCAGGAATCTCTTTTATACTTTCAAAAGAAATTAGCGATATAAATATATTAATAAAGAAATTTTGAAGGTGGAAAAACATGGATACAACATATTGGTCAGTGGATAAATTTGTGGATAGCCTGGAAAATTATCCACAAATCAAACAAGCTGCTGATCTTTTAACAAAGAATGAAGTCGTGGCATTTCCGACTGAAACGGTTTACGGTCTTGGAGGAAACGCCAAAAGCGATACAGCGATTGGTAAGATCTTTGCCGCAAAGGGAAGGCCGAGCGACAACCCCTTAATCATACATATCGCTGAAAGAAAGCAGTTAGATGAATTTGCCGCAGCGGTTCCTGAGAAGGCAGAAAAGCTAATGGATCATTTCTGGCCGGGACCGCTTACGGTGATTCTTCCCTATAAAAAAGGTTCACTTTCGGATGCGGCCACCGCTGGATTGAATACGGTCGGCATTCGCATGCCGGATCACCCGATTGCTTTGGCGATTATCAGAAAATCCGGACTGCCAATTGCTGCGCCCAGTGCAAATAAGTCAGGCAGACCCAGTCCGACAAGCGCACTTCATGTGAAGGAGGATTTGGCGGGGAAAATAGCCGGAATCGTAGACGGCGGCATCACGGGTGTTGGAGTGGAATCAACCGTAATTGATTGCACGGCAGATGTTCCTGTTATCCTGCGACCGGGTGGCATCACGAAGGAGCAGATTGAATCGGTGATCGGCAAAGTGTCAGTAGACCCAGCATTGACGGATGCATCAGAAAAACCGAAGTCCCCCGGAATGAAATACCGCCATTATGCCCCAGATGCTCCATTCTGTCTCGTAGACGGAAGCAGGGAGGCACTGCAGGAGCTCGTAAATGAGGGGAGAAAAAAGGGCTTAAAGGTCGGGGTGTTAACGACAAAGGAAAACGAAACTTACTATGATGCCGATTATATCTTTGCCTGCGGCGAGCGGGCGCACCTCGAAACTGTTGCCAGCTCTATTTATGAGGCGCTGCGCTGCTTTAATAAAGCAGGTGTCGACATGATCTACAGCGAAATGTTCTCAAATCAAGGCGTCGGCCAGGCTATCATGAACCGCCTGCTAAAAGCTGCCGGCCAACGCGTACTAAAACCATAATCCAGTGTCAGGCACCGAAAAAAGACATCTGTACGTACGTAGGAGACAGATGTCTTATAGCTGGCATGGGAGAGGGGACAGAGGAGAACGCTCGGTGGAAAAATTGCGCCGAATAGATTGAAGGGCGCTTGTATATTTCCTTGCTTCTATCTTGAAAGGGACATGCATATGCTGTACCGAGGGGGAGTAGGGATGCCATCAATCATTGGGGAATTGGTTACAATTGTCATTATGGCCTTCGCGCTGGGGATGGATGCCTTTTCCGTCAGCCTAGGGATGGGAATGTACAAACTGCGTTTAAGACAGGTGTTTAGCATCGGCATAACGATTGGAATTTTTCATATTATAATGCCGCTCCTCGGGATTATCGCGGGCCGGTTTTTATCTGCCCAGTTTGGCGAAATTGCCTCTTATATAGGAGGGGTGCTGCTGCTCATTTTAGGGATTCAAATGATTTGGTCAAGCTTTTCGCATGAACAGAAATCCCTGATTACACCGATGGGATTTGGTCTGCTGTTGTTTGCCCTAAGTGTCAGTCTCGACAGCTTTTCTGCCGGATTAACCCTCGGGATCTTCGGGGCCAGAACCATGGTCGTTCTCGTTATTTTTGGAGCAGGAGCCACACTTCTGGCATGGCTGGGGCTTTTAATCGGACAAAGAGTACAAGGATGGCTTGGACAATACAGCGAAGTGCTGGGCGGAGCCATTCTTTTCCTTTTCAGCTTAAAATTATTAATGGCCTTTTAAACATCTGACGTAAGGGTGTTTTTTTTTATACTAGATAAAGGATTGAGCCAATTATTTACGGGAATCTTACAAATGATATTATAATATTTAAATATAATAGAAATAAAAGAGTGCATGGAGTGGGAGCCTTAGATTTATTGATATCATACTAGTAAAAAGGTAATGAGTAGAGTTTGGATAAAGCAGTGGGATACCGATGTAGACGAACTGATTATGAGTCTAATTCCCTAATTTTTTTCATGGCTTAATGGGCTTTTTCGGCCCGCTAGGATTCATTCAGCTATTTGAAGTTCTATTAACTCCCGACATAATGGTATTTATCGAATATCCTCTTTTTAAAAAACATTCATGTATCAAAGATAGATGGATTGTCAAAAAATTGTTTATATATACCTATAGAATATGAGTAATTTGTCTTATAATAATGAACAAGGGGGTTTAGTGTGGAATGAACCGTATTTTATTTGTTTGCACTGGAAATACATGCAGAAGCCCAATGGCAGAGTCTTTGCTGAGAAGCATGAAGATTCCCAGTGTAGAAGTTCGCTCTGCCGGAATATTTGCGGAAAATGGGAGCTGTGCATCAGTAAATGCCATCAAAGTGCTGGATGAGTATAACATCCCCCATCATCATCAAGCAACTCAATTATATGGGCAATTGATTGATTGGGCTGATTATATATTGACGATGACAGCCGGGCATAAGCGGACGGTGGAAGAAAGATATCCAAGCGCTGTTTCAAAAACATTCATTTTAAAGGAACTGGCGAAAATGGATGGATACGGAGATATTGCCGATCCTTTCGGCGGATCTGTTGATACATACAAAGAGGCTTTCCTGGAAATAAAGGAAGCGGTTGAAAAGATCGTGGAATTTTTAAAGGAAAAAGAGATTGAACCGGAATCATAACCTCAGACCTTACTGAAAACGAAGAGAGAGAATGAATTTCTCCTTTAAGCGGAGAATATCATTATTTAGGGGGAGAGTTAGTTGGAAGAGAAGAAGCGCTATGGATTTGGCTTGCGAAAACAAATAGTCTTGTTTACAACTATTTTGGCAGTCATTACTTATTCAACTAGTATGATTTTTATTTATGTATTGTACCCGATTATTCAAGATAAACTTCCATTCGGCGAAATTTATTTTTCGATTGGAACGCTGCTGCTTGGCATCATTTGGTCTGGTATTCTCGCTTATGCAGCTGCCGGAGTTATTATCAAACCTTTACAAAAGCTGGAAAAGGCAGCTCTGAAGGCGGCACAGGGAGATATCAGCGAAGATATTCAGCTGCCGAAATCGGATAATGAAATCCGATCGCTTGGAATGGCCTTTAATCAAATGCTTTCCAGTCTGCGATCAATGGTGCAGGTTATTGATGATAATGTGAATAAAACGCAACAATTTATTCTTTCTATGTCAAACCAATCAAAAGAGGCTTCTGTTCAAGCTCAGGCAATTGCCGAAACGACGATGGAAATTGCTGCTGGAGCAGAAAATTCTTCCATTACTGCACAAAAAACGGCTGAGGTTGTAGATGATGTTGTGAAAATAGCTGAAGAAGTTGAGCTTAAGGCGAAAAGCTCTGAGGATATATCGGGCGAAATGGTTTCTGGGCTGCAACATTCGAATAAGGTAATTCAATCCCTTATTTCAGGAATTGAAACATTAGCGGATAATCATCAAAACTCCCTGCAAACAGTAACAAAGCTTGAACAGGATGCAGGGAAAATAGAAGAAGTCATTAAGCTTGTGGGCGATATTACCGCACAAACAAACTTATTGGCATTGAATGCATCCATTGAGGCAGCGCGGGCGGGTGAATATGGCAGAGGATTTTCCGTTGTGGCTGAAGAGGTCCGATTGTTGGCAGATCAATGTGCCGACGCGGTGCAGCGAATTTCCAGCCTGATTCAGACCATTCAGTATGAGGTCAGACATGTGGTTGAGCAAATTTCCCAGCAGGTTGAAACAGTCAATAAAGAAGTTACAAAAGGAACACTGACAAACGAGGCTTTGGAAACAATGACGCAGAGCGTTCATGAAATGGCTACAGCAACCTCGGAAATCAGCCAGCTTATCCATACACAGTTAGAAGAAATTAAAGCTTTTTCACATCAATTGGGGGAAGTCTCGGCGATTGCAGAAGAAACCTCCGCTGGTACTGAGGAAGTAACGGCAGCTATTCAAGAACAGACATCCGTCATTGCTGGTGTAGAAGATCTGACCTGCAAGTTAGAGGGACAAGCACAAAACTTAAAGGGCGCGATTGCTCAATTCACCCTTTAATGAGGCTTGCTGCTCCGGATCGCAAAGTAAAGTTAAAGTTTTCCTCCTCAAATCAATCGATGGCACAAAAAATAGGAGAGAATATATAGCCTTGCGGAATATCGTTGGGGCATAGTTGAGAGAAACTTTACTGATCGTTGAAAACAAATTTACGAACTTAATCAGTTATTCCACAATCGATCGTTTGCTGGATAACATATCAATACATATCATGATCAAAAACCATTTTTTGTAATAGTATACTCTGATGGAGTATTTCTTGATTTAATATCAGGTTCAAAGCTTGTTAAAAAGATGATCGAATATTTTACAAAAAAAGTCTCCTATACAATAACCTCATACCATTGTACAGGAGACTTTTATGATGATCGGATATGCCCTCCTCGTTCCCACACTGAGCCATGCTGAAGGAAAATGGCTGGCAAAAGATTATTGTGGAGAAAGTTACTGATCCGGTGAAAAATCGTCAAGGCCTACAGGCTTACCTGACTTGTGATTCTAGTAAATGATATGGTGGTGGTCGAGAGTGTTTCACGTTTAGGTTGTAAAACGATTGACATTCTACTCAACTTTCAAAGTTTGAAGATATAAGAATATAATTTGCTTCTTTGAAGCAAATTATGGACACACGAACGCCAACAGGTATGTTTCAAATGATGTGTGTTACTGCCGAATTGGAACGAAATCTTATTGTGAATGGGGTAAAAAAGAGAGTAGAGATAAGCGGGAAGCGTAGCAAAGGGCCTGGAAGATTGAATGGAAATAGCTTTGCTTTTACCAATTAAAGGGAATTATCATGAAATAGGGACTGTGCCTTTTTATTTTGTGTAAATTGTGTCAAAATAAAGGGTGAAATAGCACATTTTGTAAAGACCAGGAGGCATCATGATGAAAGTAGCGATTGCGTCAGATCACGGCGGTGTGAATATACGTCGAGAGATTATCTCATTGCTTGAGGAAATGGGGATTGAATACAAGAATTTTGGTTGTGAATGTGGAACCTCTGTTGATTATCCGGATTTTGCCATTCCTGTTGCCGAAGCAGTAGCGAAGGGCGAGTTTGATCGCGGGATTCTAATTTGCGGAACAGGAATTGGAATGAGTATTGCAGCAAATAAAGTGAAAGGGATCCGCTGTGCGCTTGTACATGATGTGTTTACGGCAAAGGTAACGCGTGAGCATAATGATACGAATGTACTGGCGATGGGTGAACGCGTTATTGGTCCTGGATTAGCCCGATTGATCGCACAAACATGGCTACAGGGCGAATTTGAAGGCGGACGCCATGCCAATCGGGTCAACAAGATTACCGACTATGAAAATAAGCATCTTTAAGTTTCATCAATTGTTTCAAATCGATGTGGCGGCAAGATGTTTTACCGAGTAAGCGAATATAGAGGCTTCTTAGAATCGCAGAGTAGAAGAGGCCGTGTGAAAGCAGGAGCAAGCTGTCCGCTTAGAAAAGTTTCAAATGTGTTAGAGAACATTAGAATCATTATATCTCATAAATAAATATCATGATAAACAAAGGTATTATATTGAGGGGATGACCAATCATGCAGGAATGGCGGAAACAAACTGAAACGATCTTGTCCGAATTTCAAGAGCAGGCGGGGCTAGGCGACAAGGATACCCTTGTCATCGGTTGCAGCACAAGCGAAGTGTGCGGTGGAAAAATCGGAACATCCGGAACGTTTGAAGTAGCCGAAATGATCTTTAATGAATTAGAGAAATTCCGCAAAGAGACAGGTGTGTCCCTTGCCTTTCAATGCTGCGAGCATCTAAATCGCGCGCTGGTCGTGGAAAAGGAAACAGCCGAAAGACTTGCCTTGGAGGCCGTCTCGGTTGTTCCTGTTCGAAATGCCGGCGGTGCAATGGCAGCGTACGCTTTTGAACATATGTCAGATCCAGTCATGGTCGAATTTATCAAGGTGGATGCAGGGATCGATATCGGGGATACTTTCATTGGCATGCATTTAAAGCATGTTGCTGTGCCGGTTCGTACCTCACTGAACATGATTGGGAATGCCCATGTCACCATGGCCAAGACCCGACCGAAGTTAATCGGCGGCGAACGAGCTGTTTATGAACGAGATGGCTCCAACACGGTATGTCATTAAAACACGAACATTATTCGGATGGCAAAAGGCAGATATGTTGGTCACGTCATATCTGCCTTTTTGTGCATATAGGAAAAATATGTTCTGCAGTCCATCGATCATGCCGAAAAAAGTGTCAAACACGAACGGAACTGAATGGGAGACGAGAATGCTGTGGGCGGATAATGAAAATTCATCCCCGAAGTTTGCCACTGAATGAATCGTTGAACATACAAGTACATTCATGTCTATTAGGAAGAAAAAACGAAATATGAAACCCGGTAATTATCAAAAAATGTTGAATGAAAGGGCTTTTCTGAAAATAATATCTTTCTAAATACGAATAAACCTGTTAAAATGGAGAAGGAATTTTCGGAAATGATACATGTTAACCAATAGGCATCGCCTAAAAAAAAGAAATGAATAGGGAGGATTCCAAATGAAACATATAGCTCAGCAGGACGAGCAAGTTTTTCAAGCGATACAACAAGAGATTGGTCGTCAACGTTCTAAAATTGAATTGATTGCGTCTGAGAACTTTGTCAGTGAAGCCGTAATGGAAGCACAAGGTTCTGTTTTAACAAATAAATACGCTGAAGGATATCCTGGAAAACGCTACTATGGCGGATGCGAATATGTGGATATCGTAGAGGATTTAGCACGTGAACGTGCGAAAGAAATCTTTGGTGCTGAGCATGTAAACGTACAGCCGCACTCAGGGGCACAGGCCAATATGGCAGTTTACTTTACAATATTAGAGCCTGGCGACACTGTTCTTGGGATGAACCTTGCTCACGGCGGACACTTAACGCATGGAAGCCCGGTTAACTTCAGTGGCATTCAATATAACTTCGTTGAATACGGCGTAGACGAGCAAGATCAACGCATTGACTATAATGATGTACGTGAGAAAGCACTTGCACATAAACCAAAATTGATTGTTGCAGGGGCAAGTGCATACCCTCGTGAAATCGATTTTGCAAAATTCCGTGAAATTGCAGATGAAGTAGGGGCTTATTTCATGGTGGATATGGCTCACATTGCAGGACTTGTAGCAGCTGGTCTTCATCCAAATCCAGTGCCTTACGCACACTTTGTAACAACTACTACTCATAAGACATTGCGCGGACCTCGCGGTGGTATGATTCTATGTAAGGAAGAGTTTGCTAAAGCACTCGACAAATCGATCTTCCCAGGAATCCAAGGCGGTCCATTAATGCATGTCATCTCTGCCAAAGCTGTGGCACTTGGAGAGGCTCTTCAGGAAAGCTTCAAGATTTATGCAAAAAATATCATCGCCAATGCACAGCGTTTAGCGGAAGGTCTGCAGAAAGAAGGCTTGACACTTGTATCAGGTGGAACAGACAACCACTTATTATTAGTTGACCTTCGTTCTATTGGTTTAACTGGTAAAGTGGCTGAATATGTTCTTGATGAAGTCGGCATCACGGTTAACAAAAATGCAATCCCTTACGATCCGGAAAAACCATTTGTCACAAGCGGGATCCGTATCGGTACAGCAGCGGTTACTTCCCGCGGCTTCGGCTTAGAAGAAATGGATGAAATTGCTTCTATCATCGGTTTCACATTGAAAAACCATGAAGACGAAGAAAAGCTTCAAGAAGCAGCAAAACGTGTGATAGATTTAACAAGCAAATTTGTCTTGTATCCAGAATTATAAGAACGGTAAGAAAGAGGCTGTCCGAAAAATGGAAATCCTCTAAACTGAAGTAATCAAGAATACTGATCATTCAAAGAGGCATCCAAAAGTCGAAAATACGACTTTCCGGATGTCTCTTTTTTGTTGTGGGTGGACGAAATCTCTGCGGTGAAAGTCCTGAACCATGAGGGAAGGCTGACTTCAAGACCTTTTCTGTTCGCCATACCAGCGCATCCAGTGTGGTAGGAACTTTCATCACTTTATAATAAAATTTCTTTGTTTTTTTTCACAGATCACACCTAAAATTAGAATAAAGCAATAATTTCAACATTTTACTAGTGAGTTGCTGTATAGTTTTTTTTTCTGTAAAATTGATCGGAGTGAATATTGTGATTTGATTAAGGCAATGTAAAATGAAAGCTTTTTTTCGAAAATACATCTCAGCAAGCTTTAGATTGTCAAGATTACAAATAAAGGAGCGATTTTTGTTGGCAAAAGTATATGTATTTGACCACCCACTCATTCAGCATAAGCTTACATACATCAGGAAAAAGGATACGGGGACGAAGGAATTTAGGGAACTTGTTGATGAAGTTGCTACGTTGATGGCCTTTGAAATTACACGTGATATGACCCTTGAGGATATTGAAATTGAAACACCTGTCTCTGTAACCAAATCAAAGGTTCTTGCTGGAAAGAAAATCGGACTTGTACCGATCCTGCGTGCGGGAATTGGCATGGTTGATGGAGTATTGAAGTTAATTCCTGCTGCCAAAGTAGGACATATTGGCTTATACCGTGATCCGGAAACATTAAAGCCTGTTGAATATTATGTGAAACTTCCAAGTGATGTAGAAGAACGTGATTTCATTGTTGTGGATCCGATGCTGGCAACTGGAGGTTCTGCCATTGCCGCGATTGAATCATTAAAGGTACGCGGAGCCAAGCATATTAAATTTATGTGTCTTATTGCTGCCCCTGAAGGAGTGGAGGCGTTGAAGGCCGCTCACCCTGAGGTAGATATTTATATCGCAGCACTTGATGAGAAATTAAACGACCACGGCTACATTGTTCCTGGGTTAGGCGATGCCGGGGATCGATTGTTCGGAACAAAGTAAATCATGAGGATTGCCGCACATTGCGGCTGTATCCATGCAGGGTGAGGCTCATAATCGGCCTCACCTTTAGTATAAGGGCCTGGCTGGAGGAGTCGCGATACCAGTATCGTCCTGAAGGAAGGGGTGCAATTGAATGAACCGACCAATAAAAGTAATGACCATTTTTGGCACAAGGCCTGAAGCGATCAAAATGGCGCCGCTTGTCCTAGAGTTGAAAAAACATCCGGAGCATTTTGCTGCAATTGTTACCGTCACAGCGCAGCATCGCCAAATGCTTGACCAAGTATTACATATCTTTGAGATTGTGCCAGACTATGATTTAAATATTATGAAAGATCGGCAGACATTAATCGATGTGACGACACGCGGCCTTGAAGGTCTGGATCGTATTATGAAGGAAGTGCAGCCGGATATTGTACTTGTCCATGGGGATACGACGACAACCTTTACTGCCAGTCTGGCTGCTTATTATAATCAAATCCCTGTTGGCCATGTGGAAGCGGGTTTAAGGACCTGGAATAAGTACTCCCCGTATCCGGAAGAAATGAACCGCCAATTGACCGGAGTGATCGCCGACCTGCATTTTGCGCCGACGACAAAATCTGCCGGCAATCTTATTCAGGAAAACAAACAACAGGATAATATTTTTATTACAGGCAACACGGCCATTGATGCCTTACACACGACAGTAAAAAAAGAATATGATCACGAGGTGTTGCGCCGGATTGGGAATAATCGCCTCATTCTGCTGACAGCCCATCGCCGGGAAAACCTGGGTCAGCCGATGCGGAATATGTTCCATGCGATAAAGAGAATTGTTGATGAACATGAGGACGTCCATGTTGTGTATCCGGTCCATATGAACCCGGCTGTACGGGAAGTGGCGGATGAAATTCTTGGACATGATCCGCGGATTCAACTGATTGAACCGCTCGATGTCATCGACTTCCATAATTTTGCTGCCCGCGCCCATTTGATTTTGACCGATTCAGGCGGTGTACAGGAGGAAGCTCCGTCGCTGGGAGTTCCGGTTCTGGTGCTTCGTGACACGACTGAAAGACCCGAAGGTATCGAAGCGGGGACTCTTAAGCTGGCTGGTACAGAGGAAGAAACGATTTATGCGATGGCAAAAGAGCTATTAACCGATGATGTCGAATACAAGAAAATGGCAAAGGCTTCCAATCCATATGGAGACGGACAGGCATCACGCCGGATTTGCGAGGCCATTCGTTTTTATTTTAAACAGACCGCTCACCGTCCGGATGAATATCGGTAACGAAGTCGGGTTCAATGAGAATACAAGACAGTTCCTCTTGCAAGATGCAGCCTGCCACTAGGCAATTGATTCTGAGCAGGGACTGTCTTTTTATCATATAAGGATTGAAGTCCTGATATTCTTCAAACAGCTCTTTGTGATGATACTTTTTCCTGCAATCATAAAAAGATTCCTGGAATAGCCGTATTTAATGATTTCTGCTGTATCATTGGAAATCAATTTCGTTCGCATACCTCCGCTGTGATTAGCAAACCCTAGCAAAAAAGGGGGTCATAGCGTGAAACGTGTCATTTATCTTTTCTTTATTTTTTCTTTATTGCTCTATTGTACAGCTGCGAACCCATTACTGGGTATCCCATCTTTCGGATATCATGTTTCAGCCGACAATAGTTCAAAGATGACCCGTTTTAATCGGGCTCTTATTTTTCAGGCAGAGCAAAAGGGAACAGCTGCGATACCTCCGCTGCCGGCTCCTGATCGCAATCATGCACAAATTGCGATAGCCATCACCAAGCACCGCATGACCATAAGTGAAATAAAGAAGCTCATTCAAAAATATCCGCAGCTTCAGCTAAGAAACCAATACTGCCTCGCACTAACCGGCTTCTCAGTTCAGGGGTCTCAGGCCATGCTTGAAAACCTTGCCGGGGAAAAAGAAGTTCAGCAAGTGGCGTTGGTCAACCGATACATAACAGGCGGGCAAAATAGCTCAGGTTCAATATCCGCGCTATCCGGTTCGTCCTCAGAAACCGCCCCGACAGCCGGACATTTTATCACGAATCAGTACCAGGTCCAAGCCGCTGATAATATGGAGCTGATTGGAGCAACAAAGGCGCGGGGGATTCTGGATAAAAGACTGACCGGTAAAGGGGTAAAGATCGGTATCATTGATACCGGAGTCGATTATAAGCACCGGGATTTAAGCCGGAATTTCAAAGGAGGGCGGGATATAGTGGACGGAGATGGTGACCCGATGGAGACGAAGGGGGCGTTCGGACAGGTAACGCTGCACGGCACTCATGTGGCGGGCATTATTGCCGCAAACGGACAGATGAAAGGCGTGGCTCCCGAGGCGTCGATTTACGCCTATCGAGCTCTCGGTCCGGGAGGCTATGGAACATCCGAGCAAATCCTTGCTGCCATTGAACAGGCAATCAAAGACAAAGTGGATATTCTCAACCTGTCGCTCGGAACCAATGTGAACGGCCCTGATCTGCCATTAAGCATTGCCCTAAACAAAGCAGTGGATTACGGCATTGTTGCGGTAACCTCCTCGGGAAACTCCGGACCCAATGACTGGACAGTCGGTTCTCCGGGTACAGCCTCCAAGGCCCTTTCTGTTGGAGCCTCTACACCGACCCTCCATATACCATATATCCTGGATCAGGATGGAGAACGTATCAGGCTCGAATCAATGCAGGGATCGGCGCCATGGGAGTTGAATCGTGAATACAGGCTGATCAACGGAGGGATCGGCAGACCGCAGGAGCTTCGCGAGGCCCGCGGAAAAATCGTTCTATTGGAGCGGGGGCATCTTACATTTTTGGAAAAAGTAAAAAACGCCGCCGAAGCCGGTGCTGTTGCAGCGATCATTTTTAACAATACGCAGGGTCCGCTCCTTGGAAACCTCGAACAGATAAGTCCGATTCCCATTATGGGCATTACAAAAAAAGAAGGGAAACGACTGTTACGGAAGATGGAAGCGGGTGATGTCCGTATAAAAACCGCCGTTTTGGAGGAGAAAGACACGCTGGCTCCTTTTAGTTCACGTGGTCCGGTGACTTCAACATGGGAAATTAAACCGGACGTCCTCGCACCGGGTGTAGCGATTCAGAGCACGGTTCCTGGTGGCTACATCCCCATGCAAGGAACGTCTATGGCAGCGCCGCACGTCGCAGGAGCAGCCGCTCTTATTAAACAGGCGCATCCGGACTGGAGCCCAGAGCAAATCAAAGCAGCGTTGATGAACAATGCCAAACCATTACGGAATTCAAATGGCAGGTTATACCGTACGTATGAGCAAGGGGCAGGACGAATCCAATTGGAGGAATCACTAAAAGCAGAGGTGCTTGCCTATCCTGCGTCACTTCAGTTCGGTCGTTTCCGCATAAATGACAGGCTTCATGAGCATACGGCAGAAATAATCATTGAAAACATCAGCGAGGAAGAAAAGCGTATCTCCTTTTCAGTGCCTAAGCATGAACCAGGTATCGATTGGCATATTCCGCTTCCGTTGATGTTACAGCCGGGGGAAAAAAAGAAAGTAGAAATTCATCTTTCAGCTGAACCGGAGTTTTTGCAGAACAAGATCCGGGATGGATCATTGCTGATGCACGCAGATAGCCGGGAAATCCGCATTCCGTATCTATTTGTGCTGGAAGAGCCTGATTACCCGCGGGTGATGGGGTTTGACTTTGGTGCCGGGGACATGCCGGGCACTTTCCGTTATGAGGTTTACCTGCCGGGCGGGGCTGATGAATTTGGTATTGCCTTGTTTGATCCGGATACGCAACGATTTGTTCAATTTCTAGATTGGAAACGCCATGTCGGGAAAGGACTGCTAAAGCAAGAATTGACAGGGGAACAGTTGCCGGATGAAGGGCTTTATATCGGAAAGGTTTTTGCCAGAAAGTCTGGGAAGGAGGATATGCTTGATACATTTCTTCCTATATATAAGTCCTTAAAATAGAGAAATATAAGACCGAGTCAGAATAATCAGTCACGAAAAGAAAAAATTCGAAAAATAGTCAAATAATAAATGGTGAGAAAATCCACTTAAATGAGTACGGTTTTATTTCGAAAATAGACAAACTCCATTCGAATTATATGTGACATTAATCACTGTAAATAGAGCGTTTTAAATGTGAAAGAGACGACCATGTGATAAAAATCGGTATATGGCAACTTCTAATAACGCTATTTTAGGAGGCGTTACAACAAATTGTTACAAAAATATGAACGGAAATAGATTTAAATGTGTCGAATTTTCAAAACAAACGCATTGACATTGATAAAGTGCTATTGTATGCTATTCAAGGGTATAATGAGAGGGTTTTCAGAAAAATTTCATAATATATATATTGAAAATTTTGAAAATGATTTTCCCTAATCCGCGAAAAGTTTTCCTTAATTTGGAGATAACATTCGGACTTCATCACATTGCAAAAAAATGTTATCCTAGTGAAGTAACTTGTTTTATTTTGTCTCACTATGACTATTCATAAAAAAGGATGGTTTGATGAGTCAAGATCGTCATTCGTTCAGGGCGTATGCTCTTATGTCTGCCATTGTCTCTCAACTGGTCGGCTCGATTTTAGCCGGGATTTTCTTAGGAAGATGGATTGACAGCCACACTGGAACGGAACCATTATTTCTCATTGTCGGTTTGTTATTAGGGTTAAGTATAGGCGTTTATGCTATGCTGCGTTTAATTCGCCAATTTTATTCGGGAGATCAGTAAATTATGTCTGAATTGTCGGAAATGTATGCTAGGCAACGGAAGTATATATACTTTTTATTGGCGATTCTTGTGCTTGGGTGGGGTTTCACGGATTACCAAACCATATTTTTAGGTCTTATTCTTGGTACAGTCATCAGTCTTTTTAATTTATGGCATTTAGCCAGGAGAACCGAAAAATTTGGGGAAGCAGTAAGCAAGGGCAAAGGCGGGAAAAAGCGATCGCTAGGAATGTTCACCCGGATGGCGGCAGCTATTTTGGGAGTCATTATAGCAATGGAGTTTCCTGAGTATTTTCATGTCCTTAGCGTGGTTTTTGGATTAATGGCAGCTTACATTGTCATTATGATAGATTCATTTTTTCAGCTTTTTAAAATACATAAGCAGCAAAGGAAGAGAGGTGAAAACTGATGGAACATGGAGCACCTATAGTTAGATTTTTAGGACTTAATTTTAACTTAGCAAACATGATGATGATTACAATTGCATGCTTGATTGTTTTCCTCATTGCGATCATTTCCACTCGCAAGCTGGCAATGAAACCGACTGGATTCCAAAACTTCTTTGAATGGGTAATGGATTTCGTTAAAGGGATTATCAACAGCACGATGGATTGGCGCGACGGCGGTCGATTCCACATTTTGGGAATCACGCTGATTATGTATATTTTTATTTCAAACATGCTGGGTCTTCCATTCGCAATTGTATTACACGGAGACCTTTGGTGGAAGTCACCGACAGCAGATCCGATTGTTACTTTGTCATTGGCAGTTATGGTAGTAGGGTTATCCCATTATTATGGTGTAAAACAATTAGGGATAAAGGGATATGGCAAAACATTTATTAGTCCAATGAAATTCTTATTCCCATTAAAAATCATTGAAGAATTTGCCAACACATTAACATTAGGTCTTCGTCTTTACGGGAATATTTATGCCGGTGAATTGCTGCTCTCGCTTTTAGCAGGTGGGCTGGCTATGTCTAATTGGCTTGGATTACTCGGGGCTATTCCATTAACATTAGCTTGGCAAGGCTTCTCAATCTTTGTTGGTACTATCCAGGCATATATCTTTACAATGTTAACAATGGTTTATTTGTCACATAAAGTGAGCCATGACCATTAAATATAAATTTGTTCTCTAATGAGCAATGAAATTGATAAACAATTACAGGAGGAACATAGAAATGAATCTTATAGCAGCAGCAATTGCAATCGGTTTAGCAGCGGTAGGCGCTGGTATTGGTAACGGTTTAATCGTAGGTCGTACAGTAGAAGGGATCGCTCGTCAGCCAGAAGCTCGTGGTCTACTTCAAACTACAATGTTCATCGGGGTTGCGTTAGTTGAAGCATTGCCGATCATCGGAGTAGTTATCGCGTTCATGGTTCTAAATCGATAATAGAACGTATCAAACTTATGGCGAAGAACCTTGTTGAAACTTCGCCATTCCTTTATGCCTTATAATGAATGTCAGATGATAAATATAACGGTGTTGATAGTATTTTTCTACGTCTCGTGAAAGGAGTGAATCGAGGGTGTTAACAAGTTCATTTGTATTGGGTTCAGCAGAAGCTGCTCAAAAAGCAATAAATACCGGTGATGCGATATTCCAGCTTGCCATGTTTGTCATTTTGTTAGCATTACTTAAAAAGTTCGCATGGGGCCCATTAATGGGGATCATGAAACAACGTGAAGATCACATTGCCAACGAAATTGATGAAGCCGAGAAGAATCGTACTGATGCGGTGAAACTATTAGAAGAACAACGTAGTCTTTTAAAAGAAGCCCGTCAGGAAGCGCAAAACTTAATCGAAAATGCTAAGAAACAAGGTGATGTGCAACGTGATGAAATCATCAAAACAGCACGCGCCGAGTCTGAACGTATTAAAGAGCAAGCTAAGCTTGAAATCGAACAGCAAAAGGAAAATGCTGTTGCCGCCATCCGCGAGCAAGTGGCTTCCTTATCTGTATTAATTGCTTCTAAAGTGATTGAAAAGGAATTAAATGCTAAAGATCAAGAAAAGCTGATTAATGAATATATCCAAGAGGCAGGAGAAGAGTGATGAACGTCTCTACAGTAGCGAAACGCTATGCTTTGGCTCTTTTCCAGCTGGCAAAAGAGAAACAGCTTCTTGACCAAATGGAAGCAGAGCTTCGTGTAGTAAAAGAAGTCGTACACAAGAACCCGGATTTATTTGCTGTGTTAAAATCGCCCAAGCTTTCCAAGAAGGACAAGAAACAACTGGTTGATCAGGCTTTTTCCGGCTTAAATCCATTTGTATTAAATCTGTTAAAGCTTTTAATTGACCGCCACCGCCAGAATATCGTTACGGATGTGGCTGATGAATTTATCCAACTGGTAAATGATGAAAGAGGTGTTGCTGCGGCAACCGTTACCTCTGTTCGTTCGTTAACAGAAGAGGAGAGCAAAGCACTGTCCTCCGCTTTTGCAGTTAAAGTTGGAAAGAAATCTCTTGAAATTGAAAATATCGTTGATTCCAAATTACTCGGGGGCCTAAAGGTGCGCATCGGAAACCGTATTTTTGATGGTAGCCTGCAAGGCAAGCTGGATCGTTTGGAACGGCAATTGTTACGTTAGATAGGGGGGAATCTCATGAGCATCAATGCTGAAGAAATCAGTGCGCTGATAAAAAAGCAAATTGAAAATTATCAAGCGGAAATTCAAGTGAGTGATGTAGGTACGGTTATCGAAATCGGTGACGGTATTGCCCGTGCTCATGGCCTCGATAATGCCATGGCTGGAGAACTACTTGAGTTTTCAAACGGAGTTATGGGTTTAGCGCAAAACCTAGAAGAAAATAACGTGGGTATCGTTATTTTAGGACCATATACAGATATTCGTGAGGGCGATGAAGTACGCCGTACAGGACGTATTATGGAGGTTCCAGTAGGGCAAGAATTAATCGGACGTGTTGTTAACCCGCTGGGACAGCCTGTAGATGGACTAGGTCCAATCAATACAACAAAAACTCGTCCAATTGAGCAGGTAGCATCAGGCGTTATGGCTCGTAAATCAGTACATGAACCATTACAAACAGGTATCAAAGCGATCGATGCCCTTGTGCCAATCGGACGCGGACAACGTGAATTAATCATCGGTGACCGTCAAACAGGTAAAACATCTGTTGCCATCGATACAATCATCAACCAAAAAGGCCAAAACATGATTTGTATCTACGTAGCAATCGGACAAAAAGAATCAACTGTCCGCGGTGCAGTAGAAACATTACGTAAATTTGGCGCATTAGATTATACAATCGTCGTGACTGCATCTGCATCACAACCTGCTCCATTACTATACTTAGCACCATATGCCGGAGTTTCCATGGCAGAAGAATTTATGTACAACGGCAAGCACGTTTTAATCGTATATGACGATTTAACAAAGCAAGCATCTGCTTACCGTGAATTATCATTATTACTTCGCCGTCCTCCAGGCCGTGAAGCCTATCCAGGGGATGTATTCTATCTTCACAGCCGTTTACTTGAGCGTGCTGCGAAATTAAGTGATGCACTTGGTGCCGGTTCTATTACTGCACTTCCATTTATCGAAACACAAGCAGGGGACGTTTCTGCTTATATTCCAACAAACGTAATTTCCATTACAGACGGACAGATCTTCTTACAATCTGACTTGTTCTTCTCCGGTGTTCGTCCGGCGATCAACGCAGGTTTATCTGTATCCCGTGTTGGTGGATCTGCACAAATTAAAGCGATGAAAAAGGTTGCCGGTACACTTCGTCTAGACTTGGCGTCATACCGTGAGCTTGAATCATTTGCACAATTTGGTTCAGACCTTGATAAAGCAACAAAAGCTAAATTAGACCGTGGTGCCCGTACCGTTGAAGTGTTAAAACAAGACTTGAACAAACCGATTCCGGTTGAGAAACAAGTAGCGATTCTTTACGCTTTAACACGCGGCTTCTTAGATGATATTCCAGTAAAAGATATTCGCCGCTTCGAAGGTGAATATTACGCTTGGTTAGATGCGAACCGCAAAGAACTATTAGACCATATCGCAACAACAAAAGAGCTTCCTTCTGATGATGACTTTGCTGCTGCGATCAACGGCTTCAAGAAAGTATTCGCAGTTTCAGAGTAATAGCAGAACGTTTGAGTTTTGATTACGGCTTATTAAGGCTTTAGCAAGGGTGGTGAGAACCTGTGGCATCTTTACGCGATATTAAAAATCGGATTACGGCAACAAGTAAAATGAGTCAAATTACGAAAGCTATGCAGATGATGTCAGCTGCGAAGATGAGTAAAGCTGAACTAAATGCAAGATCTTTCGTTCCATATATGGAAAAAATTCAAGAGGTGACAACCTCTGTAGCACTTGGCAGCAAGGGTGCAGCGCATCCTATGTTAAAATCCCGTCCGGTGAAGAAAACGGCTTATATTGTTATCACTTCGGACCGCGGACTTGCCGGGGCATTTAACAGTAACGTGCTGCGTGCAGTCAGCCAGGCGATCAATGAGCGCCATAAATCAACCGATGAATACGTGATCATTGCTCTTGGCCGTGTGGCACGTGACTTCTTTGTGAAAAAAGGCGCCAATGTAATTCTTGATGTAATCGGTTTGCATGATCAGCCGGCTTTTACTGATATCAATAAATTTACATCTAAAACCGTTGGCATGTTCTCAGATGAGACATTTGATGAACTGTATATTTATTACAGCCATTATGTCAATGCGATTAAGTATGATGTAACAGAGAAAAAGCTTCTTCCATTAACCGATGTGGCTGCTGAGGGCGGTAAAATGACTTCTTATGAGTTTGAACCTTCCGCAGAGGAAATCCTCGATGTACTGCTGCCGCAATATGCGGAAAGTTTGATTTATGGTGCGTTATTAGATAGTAAAGCCAGTGAACACGCTGCACGGATGACAGCGATGAAGGCTGCTACGGATAATGCAAATGATATTATCAGCACATTGTCTTTGAGTTACAACCGTGCGCGTCAGGCGGCGATTACGCAAGAAATTACGGAAATCGTCGGCGGAGCCGCTGCTCTCGAGTAGGATAAACTTACGAAAAAGTAAATGATGATAAAACGAAGAAGCCGGCTTAGTATCCGACCTCTCGATAAAGATAAGTTCGGCTTGGTTTAACATTATTCAGCAGAAGTCCACTACTTCTATTAGTTTTGGGATGGATGCAATAAGTTAACCAATTCAGTGGGGGTTCAAACCCCGGCTGAATAAAGTTAAAGCCTCCGGCGGATGCCTCGATTTTTCAAAGGAAATTTT
>NZ_CAMLDX010000066.1 GCF_946478885.1 uncultured Bacillus sp.
CTCTCTATTCTTTATACCAGACATAACGAAAGCGCCTTTCATCGAAAGACGCTAGACTACAATTGATTCATTATACCAGATATAAAAGGAATAATGGCAATTTATTTTGTGGCATCATTTTTTGTTTATTAAAATGTTAAAAATATCCTTTAAAAAAGAAATTTGTTAGTTTCTGTCAAATTACTTACTATCAGACTTATTTTGCAGAAGAATATGTCCGAGCCTTAGGCGAATAACCTCTGCTCGAATCGAAGAGGCAAAAAATTAGAAGCGATTCTAACGATATCCATGCATTTTTTACTTCTTTCCGTGAAACTCAATCAAACAAATCAACATTCTTAACCACAATGCTGTACGGTTGGTGCATTCGTAAAAGCGTTTTGCTCCTCCGGCTTCGAAGGTTTGAAGTTGAGGGAGGTCATACATTGAAACAACATCAAGAAAATAGTAAAGATTTTTACCCGATCATTTTAACATTAGTTTTGTTTTTAGCTGCGCTAATCGTTTTTGTAATGGGTAGGCTTGGCGTATTTGCTAATATAGGGCTATGGCTTCCTATTTGTTTGTATGCCTTAATAGACATTGGTTTCATAGTCGCTTTAATCTTAGGTGTTAAATCTAAAAACGTAAACGTTAAAATATTCAGTGCCATTTCCAATATGATATTTTGTATATTGATATCAATATATTTATTATTATTGCTAATAGCAGTTGCAATTGCAGGACCAAATTGATAAACAGGCACTGGATATTTTTACTGCTTTACGCTCTATGGTGACAGGGGTGTGACTAAGCCTACTTATTTTCCCGGTTGCCGGATTGACAGAGATTTTTACTGCCACTGTATAAACCTGTTGCAGATAGTCCTGTAATTAGGCCGATAATTAAGCTTTCTTTAAATGTGTCCTGGAAGACAAAACCGAAAAATAATCCCAATGCCAATGAAACTAACGGTGAAAATCTCACCGGAAAACCGGCTTTTTTTATGACTTCAACAATACCAATGATAATGGGGATGACGACAAAATGATAAAACTCAAACATGGTTATCCCTCCAAATGGAAATCCAGAGTTTCCTCCACTATCATTATATTGATATAATAAAAATTCGAAACGGCATTCGCCTGCCTACAAATACATTTTGCGGACAGGTCAGTCTAAAAGATCTCACATATCCCTCGAAGGTCGTTTTCCCCAATACTGATAAAAATCCGTGCGAATAAATCCATTAAATAGCTTCCGCTTTTTGGTGGCTTTTTTTCCATAATAGGTTTCAAATTCTTCTTCCGACGTTAAGATATAGATGGACCATGTATCGAGCCCGGTAAATGCCTGTCCCATTTCTCGGTACATTTCGCGAACCGCTTCCTTTTCACCAAGCCGCTCTCCATAAGGTGGATTTCCAACGATGACACCATATTCCTTTTTTGTCGTAAAATCCTGAACTCGCATTTGCTTAAAGGTAATCAAATCACCAAATCCAGCCTCAAATGAATTTTCCTGTGCGATATTCACTAGACGGTGATCGATATCTGAGCCAGTAATGTCCAGCGACTGGTCATACTTTGCCAGGTCCTCCGCCTCAGCTCTGGCCAGTTTCCACACCCTTTGATCCATCCAAGGCCAGGAGTCGGAAACAAAATCACGGTTAAATCCCGGTGCAATATTTTGCCCGATTAAGGCTGCTTCAATCGGAATCGTTCCTGAACCGCAAAACGGATCGACAAATGGTCTATCCGGATGCCAATTGGTCAGCATGACCAACGCTGCTGCCAGCGTTTCCTTTAACGGAGCTTCCCCTTGCGCAGCACGATATCCTCTCTTATGCAGCCCGCTGCCGCTTGTATCAATCGTCAACAGTGCGATATCTTTGTGTAGCGCAACCTCAATCTTGAAGAGCGGGCCGTTTTCCGTAAACCATTCTGTTCGCTTATAATGATGCTTTAGCCTCTCAACAATCGCCTTTTTCACGATTGCTTGGCAGTCCGAGATACTAAAGAGTTTTGATTTGACAGACTTCCCAGACACAGGAAACTCCGCATTTTCCGGTAAAAAATTCTCCCATGGCAGTGCCTTTGTTTTTTCAAACAATTCGTCAAAACTCAATGCTTTAAATTCCCCGATTTTAAGTTTGATGCGATCGGCCGTTCTCAACCACAGATTGCTTTTCGCAATGGCTGATTCATCGCCGCAAAAATCTATCCTTCCGTTTTCAACTTTGCATGGATAGCCCAGTGCCCTTACTTCCTTTGCAACGAGCGCCTCAAGACCCATAGCCGATGTTGCGATTAAATCAAAATTTGTCATATTTTCACCCTTAATCCGCTGTATGGATCTCTTATACATGATCCCTTATTGTCAGCTGATTTATTTTCTCCCTTCTTTGAAAATACCGTCTGAACGGCTCCATTATCAAAGGGGTAATTAATACTTCCAGTTAAACCCAGGCATAATAGGCATGAAAAAGGCCGACCCGAAATTCAATGGAGTCAGCCTTTATTTTTCTCTTAATCAGACATTAATAACGCTCTGTAAGCCATGTTTTGTTCCTTTGTACTGCAAACGACCCTTGGTCTCGTACTCAGGCGGTAATCATCTATCTACAGACGGTAAACATCTGTCCTTCTCTTCGTTCATTTCCTCTGAGAAAGTGCCCCTACCATAATTTGGGTTTCTCGCTCGTGGGGTTTACCTCGTTCCACCCTTCTCATTTCTGAAAAGGCTACGTCACTGTGGCACTTTCAAGGTAGTCATACCATATCTGAGACAGACTTAGGTATTTTCCCTGCCGTCAACCAGAATCATTCCGGCTGCCCTGGCTTATTCATTAACCAGGCACGAACACTACAGACATCTCAGCCTGTGCGAGCATGGACTTTCCTCTGCACGATCAAATCATACAGCGATTACCCGAACGTTATTAATGATGACAGAGACAATTATAGTGAATCTCTGCACGAATAGCAATAGTAATTCTTTGAAATTCATACAATCTGTGTTACTCGTACAATTTACTACCAAAAACGTGCTTTTCTAAATTCGATAATCTTTTCAAAATATCAAAGTTAGTTGTTCCGGCGGTCTGCGTTGCCGGACGTCGTGATGCTTCTTCTATTTGTTTTTTCAATCGCAGATTTTCCTGCTGGAGTTCTTCAATTTCCTGATGAAATGTTTCATAGTCTTTTATAATATAATCAAGAAATTTATCAACTTCCTCTTGTTTATATCCCCGTACAGCAGTTTTAAATTCTTTCTCTAGTATATCCTTGGCTGTTAATTTCACTTTATCCGACAGCATCATTTTCACCTCAATAATTACCAATCATCATGATCTATTTTTTCAAAAATATGCTAATTTGTCAATTTATCTTTCAAAACGATTATCAAAAGCTATTTCATCAGAAAAAAACTGACTCACCATACAAGGAGCCAATCCTCTTGCAGATGAGTCAGCTGTTCAAAGTATTATCTGAAAAATCCTGGTCTAGGTCTTACTCCAGGACCAAATCCCATGCCGAAACCTGAACCAAATCCAGGAGTAGCTCCCGGTGCAAATCCTGCTCCAAATCCTGCAGTTGGTGCAGGAGGTAATCCCGGAACAGCGCCTATATCAGTATTTGTTACCTCATTTACAACAGATGCTGATTGTGGAAAATGGTGTTGATTCTGATAGTTAATGTGATTCACTGTAGTTGTATGCAAAGGATGAACATGCGGAATAATCACATTTTGACATGTATGATTCACACAACATTTAGTAGGGTGGACTACAGCGGGACAAACTGTTGTAGGACAGCATTTTGGTCGACAATACATACTTGTTAGCTCCTCTCTCCATAAGTTCTATTACACTAATAACCTATGTTGAGGAATGGCATCTTGTACTAATGAAAAAACCTAATTTTCTGTCGTCATTACAGCAGACTGTAAAAGCTATCTTTAAAGCTCGTAAAGACTACTGCCGTTAAACACACCACAACAAAGAACAAAAACAAAATTGCTTTATACATGATATCCGCCTCTCGAAATCTCCTAATTACTTCCCATATATTTTACAATCATCTATACAGACAAACAACTAGAAAATAACAAAAAAATCGACAATTTTCGCAGGTGACACTTTTTCGACACATTTACTTACTTAGTGCTTTTCAAGTTTTCTTAAAAGGCGGCAGATTCGTTTTGCAAGCTCCTCTTGTTTAGCCGTTATCTCAATGGATTTGGCCTGTTCAGCATAGCGGAGAGCGAGATTATATTGCTTCAAGCGGTGTTCGAATATTTTAGCTAATTCAATACATGCTTCATACTGCAGGTAACCTTCTCCCTGCTCTGCAACCGATTTCCAAAGCTTGGCGGCTTGCTCCCAATCTTTCTTCTTCTTGGCCTGAAAAGCAAGCGCATGCCTAGCCCTGATCGATTCTATTTCATTCCCTTTTGAAAGCTCAGAGAACACCCTTTCTGCTGTAGCAGATTCGCCTATGTAGGAATACCAACGCCCAACTTCAAAGGTCTCCTGTGAGGTCCGGCTCCCGTCCAATCCTAGCAGTTGGAAGGAAAGATGGGTATACAAGGTAATCAAAGATAAAATATCCCATTCATTATGCTTCAATATGCCCAGCATTCCTTGTGGATTCTTACTTTCAATATAATCAAAATAGATCATCGGTGCTAAATAACCGGGAATATCCCCCTCACGTTCAAAGCCAAGAATTTCCTTTTCAACAACGGAGAGCTTTAAGCGCTCAAGGCGATGCTTCCACAGTCTGCGGGCGGCATGGTATAAATCAAAATGGCCAAAAGGAGGCAGTTTCGGGACATGATCCCTAATTAATGTGTGCCTTGTTTTAACCACTGGCCAATCAAAGGCTTTTCCATTATAAGTGACCATTTTGGAATAATCGATGCTTTCCAAAAAACTTTTATATAACGGCACTTCTGAGCCGGGGCGCGGGAGGATATGCTGTTTTAATCTCACTTCGTTTTCTGATATGCTAGCTTGTCCAAGTAAAAAAATTGTATTTCCGACTCCTCCTCCCAACCCAGTGGTCTCAGTATCAAAGAAGAATAACTCTTCCGCCTTATGACCAGCCGCTGATAATGGGTGATGCAGCCCGCTTTCATTCCAAGCAGCAACAGCCTTACGGAAATCTGAATAATCATAATTTCCGTGCTTCCGGTCGAGCGGATAGGAAACTTCCCTAACCAAACAATAATCCTGATCCGTATAATATGGACGTACTCCGTTTTGTCTCCATATTTCTGCATAGGGCAAAGTTTCTGCAGATTCATCTGCAATTACTTTCAGGTTCTTTTTTTCTTTATCCACCGGATTTGAGGCCGATAGATGCGGTTTTAAACGATTTAATTTATTCTTTATCGACATCATTTATTCACCTTTGTTAAATAGTCGCCTTGAAAAAGGGAGAGCAGCCTGATCACATCCTGTTTGCCGCTTTCCGCCAAGGTTTCCGCTCCGATACAGGACGGACAACCTTGATCGCAGGTACATCCTTTTATCATAGAGAGGGCCTCATGCAGAACTGTCTCCATACCCTCGTATATTTTTTCACTCAGACCGATGCCTCCGGGATAACGATCATAGAAAAAGACAGTCGGTTTTTCATTGTGTGTTGCTTTCACTTGCGGGACGACATGAACATCACCGGAATCGCACATCACAAACAACGGCACAATATGCTTCAAAACATGAGCCATGCCGATGAGACCCTGATCCAGCCTGTCTTCACTCCAACCACATTCATTTCTGTTCAGCGAAATCCAGGCAGCACTTGTATGCAGTTCTTCCTCAGGGAGCGAAATCGGGCCGGACCCAATATTTTCATGTGTTTCAAATTTTATTTTCTTAAAAATAGTGGCCATCGCTAAGACGCTGACATCTCCATATCCGATTTCCAAGGATCGAGCGGAGCGCAGTTTATCCGCCTCCAGAACTTTTAACTCAACTGCCAGATTGGCATCGGTATAATAATCTACCGCCACTTCGCGAACAAAGGCCTTTTTCTCCTCCCAATCGAGCTTCTCAACCTGATATTGAATGCCCTGATGCAAGTAGATCGCCTCTTCATGCAGCAATGTCATCGCAGAAAAACGGTCCATTTCCCCAATTACTCTTACTTTCGCCACGTCTGAATAATCGATAATAATGACATTTTCTTGGGAAGCCGAACGGAGCGAGATATTATGTGCTGGAAAGGAATCATTCATCCAATGCCATTTATTTCCGTTTTTAAATAAAATTCTCTCTTCAGCTAAATAGTCAAGGACTTCTTCTGTTTCAAAGGTACCGAAGGCTTCTCCCTCCTTAAACGGCAGTTCGAAGGCAGCACACTTGATATGATCGATCGCAATGATTAAGTTATCCGGATTGATGCGTGCGGTTTCCGGACTGCGCTGAAAAAAGTAATCCGGATGGCTGATCATGTATTGGTCAAGGGGGCTGGATCCGGCCACCATGATGACAAGCGATTCACCGTGCCTTCTCCCGGCCCTTCCCGCCTGCTGCCATGCACTGGCAATCGTTCCTGGATAGCCGGTCATGATACAAACCTGCAATTGACCGATATCGACGCCAAGCTCCAATGCATTAGTGCTTACCACTCCATAGATAAAACCACTGCGTAGCCCTTTTTCAATCTCCCTCCGCTCTGTCGGCAGATAACCGCCGCGATAACCTCTGATCGATTGGGGTCCCAGCTGATATTTTACAAGTTCTTTCAAATACGTCAAAAGGATTTCCACTCGAACTCTGCTACGGGCAAAGACAATAGTTTGAATTTTATTTTTCAAAAATTCACCCGCAATCTTTTTTACTTCAAGTGTTGCACTTCTGCGGATATTCAAAGGCTTGTTCACAATTGGCGGATTATAAAACAAGAAATGCTTTTCCCCGCTTGGTGCCCCGTTTTTATCGATTAAATGCATCGGCTTTTCTGTCAATGCTTCCGCCAATTCCAGCGGATTGGCAATGGTAGCAGAGGTACAAATAAAGATAGGGTCACTTCCGTAAAACGAGCATATCCTTCGCAGTCTTCTCATTACATTGGCGACATGACTGCCAAATACTCCTCGATATATATGAAGCTCATCAATCACAACATAACGCAAATTTTCAAATAATGAGACCCATTTCGTGTGGTGCGGCAAAATACCGGAGTGAAGCATATCTGGATTCGTAATGACGATATGTCCCGCTTTCCGTACTTTTTGCCTAATGTTTGCTGGAGTATCCCCATCATAGGTGTAACAATTGATGGATAAATGACCTTCCTGTATCAATTCATTCATTTCACTTTTTTGGTCCTGGGCAAGTGCTTTAGTAGGGAACATATATAGGGCGCGCGAATGGGGATCTTGTATAATTGACTGAATGACAGGCAAATTATAGCATAAGGTCTTTCCGGATGCAGTCGGAGTAACGGCGACAATGCTCTTTCGTTCCATAACGGCATCAAATGCTTCCTTCTGATGAGTATACAAGGCATTTATTCCCCTTTTCTGCAAAGAATCTCTTAATAAGGGGTTAATGGTTGTTGGAAAATCTGTCACCTTTGCTTCTTTTGCCTTTAACGTATGCCAATGCATAATATTGTCCTTATATTCTTCCATTTCTTTGAACTCTTTGATTAGATCCTGCAGGTTTTTACGAACGTTCATGGATTCTCACCTCATATATAATATTGTAGCGAATGAGCGTTCGAGTGAAAAGAGAATTTCAACTTTTTTGCAGAACCGCTTTAAACATATATACGATCTACTTTTTTAGCCTTTTGTTTTTGTTATAATACTATAGGAATGGGCTTATGATGGGGAGGCGGCATGATGCATAAAGAAGAAATAAAAAATGTATTATCAGAGTTTGCGCTGTTTCGTGAACTAAGTAATCATGAAATTTATAATATTGTGGATATATCGATATCCAGGGAATGGAAGAAAGGCAGTCATGTTTTTATGCAGGATGAACCTTTAGACAATGTCTATTTTATTTATAAAGGAAAAATCAAAATCTACAAAACTGACATGTCAGGCAAGGAACAAATTGTTTCTTTTTTGAAAAAAGGAGATATGTTTCCACATATCGGCTTCTTCCGTAAAGGGGGCTATCCGGCATTTTCAGAAGTTATAAAGGATGCAACGCTTGTCGTTGTTCCCATTGCTGCTTTTGAGAAGGTACTAATTGAAAACCCAGAATTATGCATCAAAGTATTCAAGGTACTTGGTGAAAAAATCGTTGATCTACAGGAACGTCTGGAAGCACAAATTTTGAATAATACCTACCAGCAGATTATCAAGTTACTCGTCCGGCTTGGGAATACCCATGGACAAAAGAGAACCGACGGTCGTATCATACTGCCAAGTGAATTTACAAACCGAGATTTAGCCAATATGATCGGAACAACAAGAGAAACCGTTAGCAGAACCTTGACAAAGCTGAAAAAAGAGGAACTCATTGAAACCGATTCCAGTGGAAATTTAATCTTTGATTCCGACCATTTATCGGAAGAACTACTTTCCTAAAGATTTGTGTATGATAACAAAGGAGGCTTGACTATTATGTCAGCCTCCTTCGTGGATATTAGCTTAATTGAAGCATTTCTTTCATGTCTTCTTGAGCTGTACCGATTAATTTCAGGTTAAATGTATTTTGCAGTACGTTCATGACACCTTCAGAAATAAATTCAGGCGGTTTTGGTCCAATGCGGATATCTTGAATGCCTAGGCTGAATAAGCCCAGTAAAATCGCAACCGCTTTTTGTTCAAACCAGGAAAGAACAATACTTACAGGAAGTTCGTTTATTTCACATTCAAAAGCATCTGCAAGTGCTTTGGCAATTTTTACAGTCGAACCCGAATTATTACATTGACCAAGGTCAATATAACGCGGAATATCTGTACCCGGTACCGTCCCATAATCTACATCATTGAAACGGAATTTCCCACAGGAAGTCGTTAAAATCACTGTTTCCGGAGGTAGTGAAGTCGCTAATTCGCGATAATATTCACCGCCTTTACCGGGTGCATCGCAGCCGGCAATGACAAAGAATCGTTTAATTTTCCCGTCCTTTACTGCCTGAATAACTTCAGGAGCCAAGCCGAGAACCGTTTCATGATGGAAGCCAGTCAATAAAGTTTCATCTGATTCAATATTTGCTTCTGGAAGCTCCAATGCACGCTCAATAAGCGGAGTAAAGTCGTCATCTGTAATCTTTTGAACATGTTCAAGTCCTGCTACCTCATAGGAGAACATCCGATCTGCATAGGTTCCTTTGATCGGCATCACACAGTTCGTTGTTGCCAAAATAGCGCCAGGGAAGTTTTCAAAGAGACGGCGCTGGTCATACCAAGCCTTCCCGATATTTCCTTTTAAATGCGGGTATTTCTTTAATTGCGGATATCCGTGCGCTGGAAGCATCTCAGAGTGCGTGTAAATATTGATGCCTTTTCCTTCAGTCTGCTGTAATAATTGTTCTAATGCGAACAGATTATGTCCAGTGACAACAATACACTTGCCTTCAATTTTATTTTGTGAAACACGTACCGGCTGAGGAATGCCCAACAGCTTTGTATGTGCTTCATCAAGAACTTCCA
This sequence comes from uncultured Bacillus sp., assembly GCF_946478885.1. The sequence continues at coordinate 9,607 of NZ_CAMLDX010000066.1, forward strand.
TAATACGGACAGCTGATTGTCCAACTTTCATAGCCATTTCAATATGTTCCTGAACGTTGAAATTTGAATTTGTAAGGGTCATATACAAAGCTTCATGTGTAGTGGTATCAACAAATGAATCTGTATAGCCTAATTGTTTTGCATGAGTGCGATATGCAGCAATTCCTTTTAAGCCAAAAATAATTGTATCCTGCAGACTTGCAATTGTTTCATCTTTTCCGCAAACTCCTATTACCTTACAGCCGCCGGATGGAGTTTGCTCACATTGATAACAGAACATTAACTAATTCCCCTCTTTCATTTTTTTCTAATGTTATTCTACCGATGTTTCTCATCCGACTTAGTGATTTGAATCACTTTAATCGCACTGTCATAAAATGTTCAAATATCATCATTTACACTGTCGAAAATCTTCAAATCATTCTGATTCCATTATCCAGCAGCTTATAATTAAGGGAAACAGCCGGCGAAAGCGGCTGTCCCACAGTGTGTCAGGCATCCACCATTGATCTATATCCAGTGCAGATTGATGCCGAGGGATACGAGATACTGTTTTGTGGTGCCTGACGCCTTTGCTTTTGGGTTAGCTCCTTCCTTTATCCTTTAAACATTCCACCGAAGTTTTTTACAACAGAGGAAACCTGATTGACTGCGCTAATCATTTGTCCTGCAGTATCCACCATTTTATTAATATCCAACGACCCGTCCTGTGCTTTAAACGAATTCAATACGGTCTTCATCCCCGATGGCTGCTTTGCCAGGAAGGAGGCCTTTGGGTAAGGATTCATAAATGGATACCCATTCGGCTGCATCGCCTGCTTCTCTGGTGCGGCTTCCTGTTCTGGCGAGTACAGTGGATTTTGAAACACTTGCTGTGCGGGAATACCGTTTGGCTGCTGATAGATCGCTTGCGGAGAACCGTTTATGGCCGGCTGAAAATGAGGATCCAGATCTGAAAAAGGCGGGTAATTTTGCAGCATGGCCTGGGATGTGACAAAGGGATTCACAGGCGGCGTTAAAAAACCATTCATCCCCTGTGTAAGCAGATAGGGCTGTTGTCTATACCGGGGAACTGCGCTTCGCTGGAATGGCATAAAGTAGGATCCATTATCATAATAATGGTTCGGCATATGTCCATACATGGCAGTTAAACCTCCTCAAAGAATCATCATGATAGAATATGTATTGGCAAATGATATGGTGACAATGCCTATTCAAATGTCTAAAGATGGAAAATCGTGTCGGAAATCTAAATTTTTCAAAAACGTTAAACAATTTGAATATGTGGTAAAATAAATTCAAAGGGCTAAGGGGGAATATTCATGTCAATTCACGAACTAAAGTTGTTATTTCTTCAAATTCGTAAGTACGTTACTGATGATGTAAACGAATTATTGGACTTTACGAAGAATGCCTACATTCACGATGCAATTTCAATTTATGAATATCGGGGTCTTGTACGTGATTTAGAAGGCTTAGGGGCTGTATTTCCGGAAGTTAATTACTAATTTTCTCAGAATGGCATGTGTATTATTGAGTAGAACATTTAATATTTCCTGTTTCCACGAAACAGACTAAAGGGGGCTTCACTTCATGAGGCCCCTTTTTCATATTGATTAATATGTCCTGCACCTTATGATTAAAATGTAAAAGACTCTTTTTGAAAGCCTCTTTGTATTCTTATGGCCGCCGGCTGATGGACTTCTTCTTTTTTTTCAATAGAGGAAATTTTCTGTTCGATCCTATCCAACTGTTTCTCACATTCATTAATTCGGGTATCCTGATCATTTTGCCACTCGACTTTTTTTTGAGGAATCCGGGCCTCAATCGACTCTTCCAATTGATTAAGCTGACTAGTGATGGTTTTGAGCATCGCAATTAATTCTTCTTTTTGCAGCACAGTTGATTCCATTTCGAACCCTCCTTTTATTTTTGCAATCATCCAAAGGCAATAAGATCAAAGGTTTTGGAATATTAATATTCTTCGTCCTAGTAAGCTCTCCCTTCCTGCTTGACAAAACTAGTTCTGTTTCGTCAAAGAAAGTATTTTTTTTATCTTCAAAAAACTGTTTCGACATCTCAACGGGATTGAAAAGGTTCAATTTGCTCACACTATAAAAGGAGGTGTGAGCATGGAACAAAAACGAAAGAAAAATAAAGTTCAGCCAAAAAAACAAGCTGAAAACAAAACAGGATACGGTGATAAAAAGCTAGAAGGTCCTGACCGTCCATCCACTTAAAAGTAGTTAACATTTTGTCCAATCCAATTATACCCAAAAAGCAAGGAGTGCATCCTTGCTTTTTGGCTTTTCCCCAAACGACTTTCTTCCCTGTTTGCAAAGTTTCGTATTGAAATAACTCTTTTTATTCAACAATGCAGCATAGATATTTGGTATGATAAGTAGTAGCATGCGAGGTGAATGCGAATGACTTTCCATTATCCGAATGGCAAGCGCTATAAAGAAACAAAACAGAGTGCATTTTCTGCCGGCAAGCAGGATATCAAAAAATGGTCTTATGGTAAAAGAGGCATGACACTTGAGGAGGATATCAACCAATCAAACCAATATTATTTAGAGGAAGGAATTGCTGTCATCCATAAAAAGCCAACACCCGTTCAAATCGTGAACGTAGACTATCCAAAAAGAAGTGCAGCAGTCATTAAGGAGGCTTATTTTAAGCAGGCATCAACTACAGATTATAATGGTGTATATAAAGGAAAATATATTGACTTTGAAGCAAAAGAAACCATGTTGCGGTCATCCTTTCCCTTAAAAAACTTTCATGAGCATCAAATTGAGCATATGAAAGCCGTTCTAAAACAAAAAGGAATTTGTTTTGTTGTTATTCGTTTTTCTTTAACAGAGGAGGTCTTCTTCCTTGAAGCGAAACATCTCTTAACATTCTGGGAAAGAATGCTAAATGGAGGCAGAAAGTCTATTGCCAAAAATGAAATTGAACAATTTAGCTACTTGATCCCGCTTGGGTTTCAGCCTAGAATTGATTTTATAAAAATCATTGATGATATTTATACATTTTAATTGGAATCAATCATTGAACAAAAGATAGGACGTTGTAGAAAAAAATGAATGATTCTCGGTTCTTTAGAAAGGAAGGAAAGAACATGACAGAAAAATATCAAACTAGAGAGGAGCGCCGAAAACAGCTAGAAGCTCAAAAGTCCAAAAATAAGAGCGGAAAAAAAAGGAAGAAAGGCTCGATTATCAAACGGATTTTTCTTGCTCTTGTAACGCTTGGAATTATTGGAATTATTATCGGTGCTGCAGTTTTTGCATATATGGTGAAAGATACTCCAAAGCTTAATGCCGACGCATTAAAGGCGGCTATACCATCAGAGGTATACGATATAAATGGGGACGTAGTAACAGAAGTGGGAACTCAAAAGCTTGATTATGTAGAATATAATGACATACCCGAGCTCGTTCGAAATGCGATCATTGCAACAGAAGATTCCCGCTTTTTTAAACATCATGGGGTTGACCCGATCCGTCTCGGTGCAGCGGTTATTGCCAACTTTACAAACGGTTTCGGTTCTGAAGGAGCCAGTACGATTACGCAGCAAGTAGTCAAAATGAATTTCCTTACTCCCGAAAAAACATTATCACGGAAGGCACAAGAAGCTTGGCTTTCCATTCAGCTGGAAAGGAAATATACAAAGGAAGAAATTTTCGAGCTTTATGTCAATAAGGTTTTTATGTCTGAGAGAACCGTAGGAATCGCGACCGCCTCAGAGGTATATTTTGGCAAACCTCTGAGCGAATTAAACCTTGCCGAGGCCGCTTTAATTGCGGGAATGCCGCAAAGCCCTAATAACTATAATCCGTTTAATAATCCGGATAAGGCTGAAAAGCGCCGTAATATCGTTCTTTCACTGATGCATCAGCACGGCTATATTACGGAAGCCGAAATGAAAGAGGCAAAGAAAGTTCCGGTCACGGCCTCACTTGTTCCGGAAGATAAACGGGACAAAAGCAGCGCTAATGTTCCTTACGATTCATATATCGGTCAGGTCATTAAAGAAATTGAAGAAAAATATCCGGAACTGAACGTTTATACAGACGGATTAAAGATCCATACTGGTCTTGACAAGAATGCGCAGGAATATGTGGATAAAATCATGTATGAGGGTGAAATTGTTCCGTTCCCTGATGAGAAATTCCAAACAGGCATTACTCTGCTTGACACAAAAACAGGAGAGCTGCGGGCATTGGGTGGAAACCGGAATAAAGATATCGATTTTGGGCTGAACTATGCGACGTCATTCCCACGCCAGCCTGGTTCAACGATTAAGCCTATTCTTGATTACGGTCCAGCTATTGAATATTTAAAATGGGGTACATACCAAACGATCGTGGATGAGCCCTATAAATATTCCACCGGACAAACGATAAATAACTGGGATGGCTCACATCTGGGCTCACTCTCTATGCGCGAAGCCCTTGCACGCTCAAGAAATGTTCCGGCTTTAAAGGCTTTGAAGGCTGCAGGCTTAGATAACGCAAGAGATTTTGCCAATGGGCTTGGATTTGATTTAGAGGAAGTGCTGGAATCCTACTCAATCGGTGCATTGGAGACGACAACACTGCAAATGGCGGGTGCGTACAGTGCCTTCGGAAATAACGGCTATTATACGGAGCCGCATGCCGTGAAGGAAATCGAGCTTCGTGATGGCACCAAAATTAATATGACTCCGAAAACAGAAGTAGCGATGAGTGACTATACAGCCTTTATGATTACTGATATGCTAAAGAGCGTGGTCAACTCCAGCTATGGTACCGGGAGAGTGGCTAATGTATCAGGACTGCCAATGGCAGGAAAAACAGGAACCACCAATTATTCGAGCGAAGAATTGAGGAAATACGATCTTAGCAAAGGTGCCGTACCGGATGCTTGGTTTGCTGGATATACAACCAATTACACCGCTGTCATTTGGACTGGATATGAACAACGGAAAAACGCTCTTGAAACAACCAGTGAACAGCAAATTGCGATGAAGATCTTTAAAAACTTGATGAAATATGTATCTAAAGATGTTAACACCGTTGATTTCACTGTTCCAAAAACTGTGCAGAAAGTGAAGATGGAGAAAGGCTCCAATCCTCCGAAACTTGCCGGTCCATATACACCGGAAGACCAGATTATTTATGAATGGGCTGTGAAAGGCAATGCGCCAAGTGCGATCTCTGAAAAATACACACAATTACAGGGGCCATCCGACTTGAACGCATCCTACGATCCAAATTCCAAGGAAATTATCCTATCATGGTCCTATGATGGTGCAACAGAGGGTGCCAAATTCCTGGTGAACGTCTCGTTTAATGGGGGTGCCGAACAAACATTAACTACCACATCGCAGAAAAGCTTACGAATGCCTGTGACTGAACCCGGAAGCTATACCTTCACTGTCACAGCAATCATCGACGAGCAAAAGAGTGGTGCAGCTTCTGCAACTGTTAAAGTGCCCGATATCTCCTCCAATGGAACAGAAAACGAGGATAAAGATAAAAACAATCAGGATGAGGAAAGCCAGAATAATAATCAGCAAGGGAATAATAACGGGAATGGAAACGAGCCAGGCAACGGAAACGGGAATAACACCAATGGAAACGGTGCGAATGATGGCCAAACCGATAATAGTACAGATGAAAATGCGAATAATGAGGCTGAGAATGGTGACGATTTGGAGAATAGCGGAACTCAACCTCCAAATCAGCACAGCCGCAGTATTCCAACAAATTAACCAATAGAGTTCGTTAGAAAAAAAGGAGCTGTCCCAAAAGAAAAGGTGTCAGGCACCACCACACAGTATCTCATATCACTTTGCATAAACATGCATCGGATATAGATAACTTATGGATGCCTGACACCTTATAGGGTAGCTCCTTTTCTTCTTGCCTGTTCCTTTGAAAATAGTTTGTGTAATTCTGTAAAAAGCTCTGTTAATTGAATATAGGAATGATAGTTTGAAGGCCGTAATCTCACAAACACCAGCCTTTCTTCCATATTAATTGGCTTCAGTGAAAGACTTGAAATTCGCTTGGGGTGTAAAACAACCGGACTTTGATTACACCAAAATAACATCTCATAAAAAAAGGCGATTCCTTTTCTCATTAACCCCAATACACCCTGTTGATTACGATTGGTAAATTTCACTTGTAATTCCTCTCTCAGAACCTCCCATTGTTCAATAATTAAAGGCACCGATTCATCCGGATGATCCCAGGGCTTCCATACGTTTAGGCAATAGACGTCAGCAGTCTCATACAAAAAGGGAATCTGCGGCTGAAATTGAGTACAATACTCATCCTTCCAAGCTATTTCTTTCAGACCGGACAGCTCAGCAAATTCTGCTGAAAAAACGATAGAGCGCCCTGCGGTCATTTCTTTTCCCTCCCTTTCATTCTCTTCTTTCCTTCCCTGCATAATTCTAATAAAGGACAAGCAGAGCATTGTGGGTTCTGTGCTTTACAGTGGTATCTGCCAAAGAAAATCATGCGGTGATGGGTAAGCGACCATTCCTCCTGCGGTATTTTTTTCATTAATGTTCTTTCTACCTCAAGAACGGAATCCTTCCAACGACAAAATCCCAATCTTTTGCTGACTCTTTCCACGTGAGTATCCACCGCAATCGCAGGGATGTTAAAGGCAACGGAACCCACTACATTAGCTGTTTTTCTGCCTACTCCAGGCAACTTTACCAGCTCATCCAGCTCCATGGGGACCTGTCCTTCGTATTCCTGCAGCAGCATCTGACAAAGCTTTTGAATGTTTTTTGCTTTGTTTCGGTATAGTCCAATAGAATGAATGTCTTGCTGCAATTCCTCAAGTGGAACGGCTAAATAGTCTTCGGGTGTTTTATATTTTTGAAATAACTGTTTTGTTACTTTATTGACCAATGCATCTGTACATTGGGCTGATAAGGAAACTGCGATGACTAATTCAAACGGATTCGAATGAACCAATTCACAGTGTGCCTCAGGAAACATTTCTCCCATTTTATCTAAGCAAAATCTAATTTCACTTTTCTTTAACATGTTTTACCCTCTTTTTATTTCTTTCCCTTATGCTTTCTTTTTTATTTCAAACTCAACAAGAAACTCTTCTTCCATCCATCATGATTTCTGTTATTGTTATAATCAATTTCATAATCCCAACGATTTCATACTAGGGTACTTGTTAGCCTAATGTATCGTCATTAAGCCAATTATAAAAGGGCAGTTCTCGATTGCCTGTACCATCCTTTGGTCTTGTCTTTTGATGCTGTCTAAATTTCCTTCCTTGATTTTTTGCTTGTTCTATTGTTTTAATTCCGTTTTTCTTCCATTCAAAAAGAATACGATCGATATATCGGAAATTTAATTTACCCGATATGACCGCCTCTCTTAAAGCTGCTTTCACAATGGATACATGATGCTGATCCTCATCCAGCCACATGGAGAGTGTTTCGCATTCAAACGGAGACAATGGTCTGCCGAATTCCTGTTCAAAACAGCTGTAAACATCTCTTTCGTCCTGTTTTTGCATCGTCACCTCATGGTGCTTCTCCGACAACAGAAAATAACTGACAAGTTTCTCCCATAGCAGATCCAGAGAATACTTTTCAAAGCGGATTCCCTCCTCTGTAAAGCCATCCATTATTTCTATAAAGCCTTTTTGAATTAACCTTCTTAATAAATCAGCACATTGCTCCGGGGAAATCGTCATTGATGAGGAGAGTTCAACAGGTGTCGGAAAATCATTGCCCTTTTCGATAAAAGAAAGAACATGTAATAGTAAAACCAATTCGGATTCATTTAATTTTAACTCTGCATAATGCGCAAGCAGCGCATTTGGAATGGTGATCTGCCCATCCTTCAGCCAACGTAATAAACTTTTGTTACTCATGTCAAAGCTCCCTCCCTTATGTTAGTATATCATGAAGCCTTTATACGAATAGCAGAATAAGAGGCATCATTTCCAAATAAAGAGACCCGCTGATGTCTTTCACGGATCCCTTTTCAATCTATTGATTTATGGATATAGACGATTTAACAGCCGCGGAAATGGAATAGTCTCCCGGACATGCTCCACACCACTAATCCAGGCAACCGTTCGTTCCAGACCAAGACCGAAACCGGAATGTGGCACAGATCCATACTGACGCAGCTCTAAATACCATTTATATGCATCCGAATCTAAATGATGTTCAGCAAGTCGCTGCTTAAGCAGCTCTTCATCATGAACTCGTTCAGAACCGCCGATAATCTCCCCGTATCCTTCAGGAGCTATCAAATCGGCACAGAGCACCACTTCTTCCCGATTGGGATCAGGTTGCATATAAAATGGCTTTAAGCTTGTCGGAAAATGGGTGATGAAGACCGGCTTGGCATAATTTTCCGCAATCGCAGTTTCGTGGGGTGCACCGAAGTCATCTCCCCATTGAATATCCGTGAAGCCTTTTTCATGAAGAAATTCAATCGCTTCATCATAAGTAATCCGCGGAAAGGGCGCTGTAATTTTTTCCAGTTTGCTTGTATCCCGTCCCAATGTTTTGAATTCAATTTGGCAGTTCTTTAATACGGACTGCACAATATAAGAAACATACTCTTCTTGAACTTGTAAGTTTTCTTCAAATTCACAAAAGGCCATTTCTGGTTCAATCATCCAGAACTCAATTAAATGGCGGCGGGTTTTTGATTTTTCAGCACGGAAGGTCGGACCGAATGAAAAGACCCTGCCTAACGCCATTGCAGCAGCCTCCATGTATAATTGGCCGCTTTGCGACAGATAAGCATCTTCATCAAAATACTTCGTAGCGAAGAGTTCGGTTGTACCTTCTGGCGCACTTCCTGTTAAAATCGGCGGATCGATTTTAACAAAACCATTATCATTAAAGAATTCATAGGTAGCGCGGATTATTTCGTTGCGGATTTTCATCACCGCGTGCTGCCGGCGCGAACGAAGCCATAGGTGACGATGATCCATGAGAAATTCTGTGCCGTGTTCCTTCGGGGTAATCGGGTAATCAACAGCCCGATGAATGATTTCAATCCCGTTCACTAGCAGCTCATAGCCCAAAGGTGAGCGTTCATCCTTTTGTACTATGCCTGTCACATAAAGCGAAGTTTCCTGTGTCAAGGATTTCGCCGTTTGGAATAACTCTTCAGATACATCGTTCTTGGCAATGACCCCTTGGATGAAGCCAGTACCATCACGCAGCTGAATAAAGGCAATTTTCCCGCTGGAACGTTTATTTGCCACCCATGCACCTAATCTTACTTCCTGTCCTACGTATTTATGTACTTCAGCTATCGTTGTTTTGTTCACGATTTAAACCTCCTCCAACAACATGAGAGAAACTTACTATTCCGTTGTTCATTATAACATTGAACAACGGTAAATTGAAATTCAGGAAAATACAGTTCATTTCACTGCCCATTTTCTGTATTGAAACTCCCATGTCTTAAGACGAGCTATGCCTGCGTCGGCTTTCTCGTTTGAAAAATGTATAAAAAACGAAAGGGGCTGTCCCATAAGATGTCAAATATCCACCCTTGATCGATAGCCCGTGCAGATTGAGGCAAAGTGATTCGGGATTACGATTTTGCGGTGCCTGACATCTTTATTTTTGGGACAGCTCCCTTTTTTCATTCTATGTTATTTCGACTTCTGCTCTACAAATTCTTTAATCCGAGCAACAGCCTTTTCCAATAAATCAAGTGAAGTTGCATAGGATAAACGGATGTTTTGCGGAGTGCCAAAGCCAGAACCAGGAACAACAGCTACCTTTGCCTCTTCAAGTAAGGCTGTTGAGAACTCATCTACTGTATGATAGCCTGTCATTTCAGCCGCTTTCTGTGCATTCGGGAACAAATAAAAGGCTCCCTGTGGCTTAATGCATGTAAAACCAGGAATTTGTATTAATTGTTCATAAGTCGTATTTAACCGCTCTTCAAAGGCCTTTCTCATGACTTCTACCTCATCCTGCGGGCCGGCATATGCTGCGATGGCTCCATACTGTGCCGTCGTTGTCGGGTTTGATGTGCTATGGCTCGCAAGATTGGTCATCGCTTTGATGATTTCTGCATTACCTGCAGCATAGCCGATTCTCCATCCGGTCATTGAATGTGATTTAGAAACCCCATTGATGACAATGGTTTGTTCTTTTAATTCCGGAGAAAGCTGTGCAATGGAAACATGTACATTACCGCTATAAATTAATTTTTCATAAATTTCATCAGAAATGATTAAAATATTCTTTTCTAGGCAAACCCGACCAAGTGCAGCCAATTCATCCTTAGTATAGATCATCCCAGTCGGATTGCTCGGTGAGTTAATAATAACAGCCTTTGTGCGCTCAGTAATCGCATCACGCAGCTGATTAGGTGTAATTTTAAATTGATTGCTTTCAGTGCTTTCAACAAAGACAGGAAGTCCTCCTGCTAATTTAACCTGTTCCGGATAGCTAACCCAATATGGAACCGGTATGATTACTTCGTCGCCTTGATCAAGCAGCACTTGAAATAGCGTATAGAGGACGTGCTTCGCACCGCTTCCTACCATAATTTCACCTAATTCAAAATCGAGGCCCTGATCGCGTTTTAATTTCTTTGCGATTTCCTCTTTCAATGCAGGAAGTCCAGCAGATGGTGTATATTTTGTATACCCTTCATTCATGGAAAGAGCTGCTGCATCAATAATATGCTGCGGAGTATTAAAATCCGGTTCACCGGCACCTAATCCTATAATATCATGACCTGCAGCTTTCAATTCTTTTGCTTTTGCCGTAATCGCTAATGTTGACGATGGCGTTAATGTTTT
>NZ_CAMLDX010000067.1 GCF_946478885.1 uncultured Bacillus sp.
CCTATTGCTATTCAAACGAATAACCAACCCCCTTCTAAAATTGTTCTTCTTATCGTCGACTCATTGATGGATGAACCTTTAAAGAAAGCGATTGAAGAGAATAAAGCACCTGCCCTGGAATTTTTTTTGAATCATGGTCGTTATAATAAAAACTTAGTCAGTTCCTATCCAACAATGTCAGTTACAATTGACAGTTCTTTAATAACGGGCACTTACCCTGATAAACATAAAATCCCTGGTCTTGTATGGTATGACGAAGGTGAACAGCGTATTATTAATTACGGAAATGGTTTTTTCGAAATGGCAAAGATTGGGGTTTCTCAGTTTGCAGAAGATGCCTTAAATCAATTCAATAATGTGGATCTCAGCCACAATGTAGAAACCATTCACGAAGTATTAGATAAAAGAGGGAAACAAACGGCATCTATTAACTCTCTCATTTATCGTGGAAATCATGAACATGTTCTTAAGGTTCCAAAGGTCTTAGCTAAAACTACTGCTTTGTCAGATCATTACAAAACTTCTGGACCAAAGATATTGTCTGTAGGTGCTTTTATTCGTCAAGATAAAAAAAATTTACATTTAGTAAATCGGCTTGGGCTCAATGATGCATTTGCAGCTCAAGAATTAAAATATCTTTTAGAGAAAAACAAACTTCCTGAATTTACGATCATGTACTTTCCAGTAAATGATCATGTCGTTCATAGAAAGGGACCTATGACGACTGAAGGAATTGAAAAAATTGATAAGAATTTACAAGAAATTTTAAATGTTTATCCAACTTGGAATAAGGCGCTTGAAAATATGATTTGGATTATCATTGGAGACAGCAAGCAATCATCCGTTAAAAAAAACAAAAAAGAAGCATTAATTGATTTAAGAGAAGCCCTTTCGAACTATAATATTTTAAGACTTGATGAGCCTGTTCGTAATAATGATGAACTTGTCATTACAGCAAATGAACGAATGGCCTATATTTATAAGATCAGTGAGGATTTTTCTTTGCAAGATATTACAAGTAGGTTGCTGGAAGATAGGCGTATAGCATGGATTGCATGGAAGGAAAATGACATGATTCAAGTGAAATCAGGAGATCAAGGAGGGACTTTTCAATTCAAACCCGAAGGAGATTTTAAAGATGTTTATAATCAAACTTGGTCTATAAAAGGAAATAGCTCAATTCTTGATCTGACAATAAAAAATAACAATCAAATTGAGTATGGGGATTATCCTGATGGGTTAGCAAGATTGTATGGCGCATTACATTCACAAAAAGGAGAATTTCTAATAGTAGATGCCAAACCTGGCTATGAATTTATTGGAGAAAGTTCTCCTGAACATACAGGCGGAGGGGCCCATGGATCGATGCATAAAAATGATTCTCTTACACCTATTATTGTAACAGGAACCAATAAAAACATAGATCATTTGCGTATTGTTGATTTGAAAGAATGGATATTGGATCTCTTAGAATAAGGTTTAAAAATGAAGTTTTACTTCCAAGTTTAAACTCTAAATACATGATTCGAAAATAAAAATAGCAACCCGTTTACATTCGAACAGGTTCCTAATTTACCAAGAATAAGACCATTACTCAGAAGAATGGAGATGAATCATATGTCAAATACAAATCAAATTCCCTGGGAGGAAGGAATAGACCATAGTTTGAGCCTTATGAGAAAAGGATATATGTGCATTTTGAACAGGCATCACAGTTTTAATTCTGATATTTTTGAGACCCGATTTCTTGGGAAGAAAGTGATCTGCATGGGAGGAAAGGAAGCTTCGAAAGTTTTTTATGACACTGAAAAATTCAAAAGGAAAAATGCAGCACCAAATCGGGCAGTGTAAACATTGTTGGCAAGAATGGTGTTTAGGTGTTAGATGGGCAGAATCATAAGCATCGCAAGGGACAAGGGATTGTTTATGTCCATTATGTCTCTTACCGAACTTAAAAAACTGACTGATATTACAAAAAAACAGTGGGAGTTAGCAGTAGATAAATGGGGACAGATGGATAAGGTTATTTTTTATGAAGAAGCGAAGGAAATTTTAAATATAACTAATAAATCTTGTTGTGTTGAACTGGTGATGAAAGCTTAATAAGTGCGACTTCAGTATCGTAGTCTATGATCTTCAACAATAGAGGGCACAATAAAGATAGGATGATTACTTACAATATTCAGCCGGCCTAACATATTGGCCGGCTGAATATTGTTTAAGGCTACTTGGCTTAGATGCCAATCCAAGAATATAACAAATGATAATGATTATAATTAATAATGGTTATCATTTATCTAAAGAAAACGGTTTAATCTAATTGATGATATTTATCATTATCAATTAGATTAAAATTTTCTCAATTATTCTTGTTTTTTCATCCAAATAAGTGTAGTATGAAATTACAAATAACGTTTCTAATATACGGACGGTGAAAATAATGGATTCTACAGAGCTATCTGCTGTTAAGAATAATAACAAGAAATTATTGATGTGGGCTGCTGGTTTAACGATTACCTTCGCACTGCTCGAATTGGTCTATGGATATATATCTGGTTCATTAATGATTGTAGGGGATGGCATCCACATGGCTTCGGATTCAGTATCGTTGATTTTATCCTTAATTGCCGCTATCATGGCATCTAAAGCGGTAACGAAAAGGAGAACATTCGGTTACAAACGCTTTGAACCGATCGCTGCCTTTATTAATGGACTATCGTTGATTATTATTCCACTTTATTTGATTTACGAGGCGGTCAGCCGCATTATTACCCCAGTGGATATTATGCCGCAGGAGATGGCAATTGTCGGAATGATCGGCCTTTTGATTAATGCTCTAGTGGCTTTGATTTTATCAAAAGGAAACAGAAATATTAATATGAGAAGCTCGTTGCTCCATGTATTTGCTGATATGATTACTAGCCTGAGTGCCGTGGTTATCGCACTGGCAATTATGTTTTTTGATCTTGTTTGGCTCGACCCGATTGGCAGTATCATGACTTCCCTGATTATTATCCGCGGCGGGGTGACAATTACGAAGGAATCATTTAATATCTTGATGGAAGGTACACCAAATGGTTATTCTGTTGACTGTATTCGAAAAAACATCCAAAATCTGCACGATGATTTAACCATCAAGGATGTTAAAGTATGGGGGGTTAATGAAGAAGAAGTATACACGCTTATCCGAGTAAACTCTCCGGTCGACAGTGTAAAATACATGCAGAACCGAATCAAAGAAATCGTCATGCACTCAACCAAAATTCCTTCAGACAATATATACGTAGATATCAATTACTCTATCGGAGCGTCAAAGTGATGCCCCGATAGAAGTGTCACTGTACAGTAGATATGACGAGATCCCTTTTCAACAGGTTGTTACATTTAAGCTAGGGGAGCTATTTTTCCCCTTTTTCTATTTCGTATCCATTTTTCCAGATAATAGACTGCTACGATAAATATTGCCATTATGCTGAAATAAGAGAGGATTACTCCAAAAGGGTTGGCGCTGGCATGATGATCACCGCCTTTGCTCCTAAAGTCGCCATCCCGAAGGTCTTTTCCTGGACTATTTTCCGCATCGCCTGCGGTAAAATTGTGTTTTCCAAATAAATGCTCTCCATCTTCGAAGTCCCCTCGAGTCCCCAATCTTTCTCTATTAGCAAAATCAGACCCGTCTCCATTCTTGAACCCGCCTTCTCCAAGTCCTGAGGCAGAAGAAGGGATAAATACCGCAGCAACTCCCTGCAGATGCCCAAAGAAATTTGTTGCCGTCAATTGATAGATTCCGAATACGAGCAAAACTGCAACAGCCGTTTTTGCTACGATACGAAAGACCGGCTGCGTGCTTTTCAAATTAAACAGATTTTTAAAGCAATGGACAATCCATTTCCAATGCATTCCTACATGAACTGCCACAATTATTAGCGTCAAAAACGAAACAGAAATATGCGTCACTTTGAACCATCGCTGATTCCCAATATCGATATCTGGAAAGACAACTTTCGATATGAAGATTCCGCTGACAATTATGAAGCCCATCGTAATGAGCAACAGGAGGTTCAGAATATATCCCAGCTTTGTTTTCAACGGCAGCTTGTGGGAGAACAGCTTAAGCGTAATATTTTTTACCCAGCGCCAATTGAGCAGCACATGGGTGAAAAACACTGCTATGATCACAAGTCCAGCAATTTCATGGAAAGTAAGTCCCCCGAAAACCCTTATATTGAAAAATAAAACAAACACTACTGCCATGACCAAATCGATGCCAAACTTAATATATGCAATCCTTTTTGTCCCCATTTTTGCCACCTCTTTTTTTAAGAAAATGATTTTTCATGCTCTTGCATCGGTCTTGGGAAAAGAACTGCCCAAGCCGGTTTATTTGGGTAGAATTCGACTGTAAACAAACGTTTATTTTTTCTGATGGAACCTTGTACACTTAAAACATACTATAAGTCCAGATGGAAAATATTAACAAATTATGTCCGATTCTTTAACATTCTGCAAACAATTTAGAAGGGTTTTCAGCTGTTTAAGCCGTGAAGTTTCCATCATAGCTGAGCATCACGGTAGATTGAACCCCCTCAATACCTGAGATGTTGTTGAGAAATTTCATATTGTTATCCTTTACGCGGATTTCGTAAGTGACTTCATAGTTTTCTTCGGGCATCATCGTTTTGGACTTCAGCGAGTGTTCCGGGAATGGTTCGAAATAATATGCTCAAGTGAGTTTTCAACTGCCGTTTCATTATAGCGAATTACCAATAGATAAGGATTGCACATACAGATCCCGAATGAGCGGTCGCGGATCATTCGGGTCCGTCTCCATGGCAAGCTTCAATCGATTCCTGAGCAAAAAGCAATCCGATTGTGAGATTTCATGCTTTAATTCAGTCCGCCCCCGTACCCCGTTTAAGGTCATGGCCTTCATTCACATCCTTCTCCTTTGCAGATGTCTTCTATGATTTACATTATTAAGGACAAACCTTAAACAAACCTTAACGATTTTTATATTTCCTTAATGAAGAAAGGGAGGGATCTGATCTTAAAACATACTCTAGGTTTAAGAATGTGGCAGCTTTATTGAATTTTAATGAGCCATCGATAGGTAGAGCCAAGTTTAGATATTGTATAAAATGCGGCGATATCCTTAAAAAGTTCGCCAAAACCGCAAATCATAGAAAGTACAATAATAATTTTGATCGCTGTTTTCAGGCATAGAAGTAATTTTTTTCGTAAAAAAAAGACCACATTGCTGTGATCTTTACTTTGGCAACTTTATGATAAACGTCGTACCCTTTGTCTGATTCTTCTGTGCCTTAATTGTCCCATTATGCATGGAGACAATCCATTGTGCAATGGAGAGGCCTAGTCCGACTCCGCCGGATTCGCGGGAGCGGGCTTTATCCTCGCGATAAAAACGTTCAAAAATGTGCTCGGCATTTTCCTCTTTAATGCCAATCCCGGTATCGCTTACCTCTAGGACGGCATAATGATCCTCAAGATATGTTTTCACACCGATACTGTCATTCTCCCCGGTGTATTTTAACGCATTATCGAGTAGAATAACGAGCAGCTGGTGCAGCCGTACCTCGTCTGCCACCATCTGTATATCGCATTTCAGATTTATCCAGAACAGTTTGTCCTGCGACTCCGCAATCTCGATATACGGGGAGCAGACTTTTTTCACAAATGTATCAACATGAACTGGCTGTAGCGTGAGCTGAGTTTCATCCGAATCCGCCCGCGCCAGTGTTAAAAGATCGGAGGTTAGCTTCGATAACCTTCGTGTTTCCGACAGGCTGAGCGCAATATTCTCAAATCTGTTTTTAATTTTTTCCCCTGGCTCTGTCAAAAGCAGTTCCAGTTTGTTTTGTATAATCGCTAACGGTGTCCTTAGTTCATGGGAGGCATTTTCGACAAACTCGGCCTGCTTTTTCCATGATTGAATAATCGGCTTCATCATCTTTTTCGATAAAAAATAACTTGCAGTAATCGAGAGGAGAATGAAAATCACTGAATAAAGCGTAATCAATTTTTCAAAGTTATTCATAATGAAATACTCGGCATCTATATTCATCAGCAGCTGTGTATACGCAATATCGTCCTGGTCATTAGGATCTTTATATAAAATATAACGGAAATGATACAGATCATTGATGGTCATGCTAGAAATGCTATCCAGATTACTGCTATCCAGCTGTAAATCTTGAAAGTAGTTTTCGTATAGCGAGGTCCCGATTTCATTTTGATTGACAATTTCACCTTTATCATTCCAGTTCAGCACCATGATGCGCGGATTTATTTTGCCGTGGGGCGATTTATTCGCGTGCCCTTTAAAATTCGGATCATCAATTCGAGGACGGGGATTACCTTGAGGATTTTCCGTCATCTGCGCTTTAAACATTAACAATTCCTTATCAGGCTTGGAAAATAAGGTGTTTTGCACCTGGACAAATACAATAATACCGAAGATTGTAAAAATGACGGTGAAAGCGATGAGATTGAAAACCATAAATTTTAACTGTTGCTTGCGGAGAATCTTCTTTTTAAACATCGTCATCATCATTTTCTGTTAGCATATAACCTAATCCGCGGAACGTCTTAATGTATTGGTCATAGCAAAATGGTCTCAGGTTTTTGCGTAATTTGCTTGCATATACTTCTACGACGGTTGTTGAGGTATCCGATTCAAACCCCCAAATCCGATCGAAAATCTGCTCTTTGGTTAAGATCGTATTTTGGTTATAAATAAAATACTCCAGCAGATCGAATTGCCTGCCGTTCAGCTTAACCGATTCGCCTCCAATAGAAGCTGTTTTATTTTTTAAATTCATCCGCATTTCCTTAAAACATAGAATATTCTCCTCCATCATTCCCCCGGTTCTTCTCAGGACTGCCTCCAAGCGCAGCAGCAGTTCTTCGCGATGGAAGGGCTTGACAATATAATCATCTGCGCCCACCTTAAAGCCTTGAATTTTATCATCAATTCCGTCCTTCGCCGTCAGCAGAATTACCGGTGTAGTAATATTTTGCTGTCTCATTCTGCGCAGCACCTCATAGCCGTCCAAATATGGAAGCATAATATCCAAAATGATAATGTCGAAAATATTCTGCTCTGCTAAAAATAACCCTTCTTCTCCATCATAGGCCTGTGCGGTTTCAAAATGCTTTTTCGTTGATTCCTGAATGGTCTCTGACAAGTATTTGTCGTCTTCAATGATTAATAGTTTCATCGGTGCTCACCCTTTTCTCTTCCCGTAAAATCAGCATACTAGTTGTGTTGATTATAGGATGATTTGAGGAAAAAGCAAAATATTTATCCTCTCCCATTTCCTTTCATTTTTTAAGGTTTGTTTATATGAGCGGAGGATTGCTGATTACAGCAGGCAGCTTGGGAATGGCGCAGGCCCCTTCTGAAGATTCAGAGCAGAATTCCGTTATGATGACTTTTTCCGAGATACAGGAAGCCGGTACTCTCGTCCATCTGGAAGACAGAAAAGGCAATACGATTGCAGATTTTAAATCAGCTAAGAATTTTCAGTCTATTCTTATCAGCTCTCCTGAATTAGCGAAAGATACATCGTATACCTTGTACACAGGAGGAACCGTAACGGGAAAGGAGACGAACGGCCTATTCAAGGATGGAACGAAAATCGTTGAATTTTCGCTCTCAAACACAGTCACTTGGCTGAATGAATCAGGCGTAACAGAAAGCAGATCTGTCATGCCTGGCGGAGGACGAATGCATGGAAGATAGTACAGGACTGAAAAGACATTCCATAACCGTAAAGACCGCATAACCATACAAAGAAAGGCACAACTTGCATGCCAATGCTTGTTGTGCCTTTTTTGTTTGTCGCGCCTTAACGGAAGAAGAGCTCCCTTCCCTGGAGCGTGCGTATGCAAAGAGGGTAGGCAGAAGATGATCGACCTATTATGATCCTCCCCAAAAAGAGTTATCTTAGGGCATCAGTTCCTAAATAACTCATTTTCGTCTTGTGTAGTAAGTGTCTTTTTCAATTTTTAGCCCTTCGAAAAGACCAAGCGGACTTTGCGTGACTATCCAATCAGACCGCTATCCGGAGCCATTTTTTCATGTGATCTAATTAAGGAAAATTCCGGAAATTATGGACAATTTTCGGGGCTTTTATGATACTATATAACAATATAATAGGGGATGTATTTTTTACATAAAAGAGGTGTATTATGGGGAAAAAGATTGTTTTCTGGGTATTTATAGTTTTATCAATCATCTTATTAGTGTTAGGAAACCGGCATTATCATAATAAATTAGATAATCAGGTGGAATCTGCCAAGACAGAGCATGATGTACGGCTGGATACAAAGGTTAAGAGTGATAAACAGGAGCCTGAGGAAAAGGGACCATGGTCAGAAAGAAAATGGTATGCCATTGGCGATAGTATTACGCTTGAGAATAAGTATCAAGAGTTTGTAAAAAAAGAGCTGAGTTTGAAATCGGTTGTAACTGATGCGACAGCTGGAGAGTCTGTACGGACGATGGCTGACAATGTGACACCCGAGGCTTTAAAAGGGATGGATCTCATCACGCTGTTTGGCGGCACGAATGATTTTGGACAAAATAGTAAACTAGGAACGATCGATGATGATAAGAATATCCCGTCTTTTCATGGCGAACTGAAATTGGTAACGGAAAAAATTTTGGCAGCTAAAGAGAAGGATGCGGTCGTTGTCTTTATTACCCCGATGAAACGCGGCGTATATGGCAATGAACCCCTTTACACCGAGCCAAACACGATGGGAAATAAACTGGAGGAATACGTCAATGCCATGAAGGCTGTAGCGGCCATCTACAGTATTCCAGTCATTGACCTCTATGAAGAAAGCGGATTTTCGGAAGATACTTTTGGCAAGTACACAGTTGATAACCTGCATCCAAACGACCTTGGGTATGGAAAAATATCTGAGGTGCTCATTGCGAAATTAATGGAAATTCAACCAGATAGTGGAGCAGCGCAAACGGTGGAAGCTGTCATACAGGCACCTGCCGAAGAGATAAAGGAGAATGAGAAGACCGATTCTGAAGAGGAAAAAAAGGAAACGGAAAGTACAGTTAATAAGGCAAATACAGATACAAAAACCAATAAGAAGAGCCAGGTTAAAACAGAAACGAAAAAACCTGCAGCAAAGCCTGTCCCAACACCCATAAATCCAACACCGGCACCGACTCCTGCACCGACGCCGACACCAGCGCCGGAGCCAACACCGGCACCGGAACCAACACCGACACCAGTGCCAACCCCGGAGCCGACACCAGAACCGGAACCAACACCGGAGCCTGAAACAGGCGGCGAGATTTTTCCGGGTGTGTGAAGCACCATGTAATCATATGTTAAGCACGAGAGGGTTTTCTCGTGCTTTTTTCAATTCAAAGCATGGAGATGGGTGTTACCCGCGCTGCTGTTTATTTTGGAGTTGAACCGTGGGGACGATTCTCGTGCTTCATTTCAATAATGGATTGAAGCACGGATCCGGAGCCTTTGCCTCATTTCATTGATGAAGGCGAAGCACAAGAACCGTCTCCAAGATTCATTCCATCACTGAATCTTCTTTTTTTCTGTGCGATCATCAGACTTTTACAAAATCGAAAGTACCGACTACCCTGTATAAAAAAAGAAGTAACCCCGCTGCTTTGATAACAGACTGCAGGGAAGCTACTTCATCAAGGTAGGACATGGGGACAGTTCTCGTGTCTCATACCATCAAAGGAATGAGACACGAGAACCGCCTCTTGCCTTACCTGACATTGTTCGGTGTAATCCCATTTTTCAAGCATGGGAAATGGCAGGCAGCAAGCAGGGGCTCTTATTTGAAAAATGCTAGAGAAGCTTTGATGTTTGCTTCATAGATTTCGATAAACATATTCGTTGCTGATTTGATTTCATTTTTGATATCTTCACGCACTTTTTGCTGCTGTGCCACGCTCTCTCTTGCGAATTGTTGGAATTGATCTTGTGCTTGGTTCATAAAGTTTAATCCTTCTTTAATAGGAGCTTCAGCGATTTGCTGGATTTTATTGTTTACTTCAACAAATTGAGAGATTCCTTGCTCCAAGGATTTGCTTGCTTCAGGACCGAATACATTTTTGATATTGAGAACAGCTAATTCCTGAAGCTTTTCATATAACTTCTTTTGTTCCTCACTAATTTGAGAGAGATCTCCAGTTAATTTCTCCCAAGTGTCTCTTTGGCTTTCTAATGCATCCAGTAAAATGTTTTCAGATTCATTATAAGCATTAAAGATCCTGTCCAAGCTGTTTGCCCAGTTATTCGGGAATGTTTCAATAAATGAAACGACTTCTTCCTGAATTTGAGCCGCCGTTGTTTTTTGGCTGGCAGCAGCTGCTTCTTCCCGTTTTTTAGTAACCGTTGTTTGTGCCATAATAAAAACCTCCTTATAATTTAGTAGTTTAAAAATGTTCCATATATGTAATTTACACCTAAGTGCAGATAAAGTAAATAGAAAATAAACTATTTACAAAATATTTAATAAATTTCGTCTTTATCAGTGCTGATTTTTACTATAAGCGGAAAATACTTGTCGAACAAAATTCCATACAAAGGAATTTATTATCTGAAGGATAGAGGATCATAAGTAAAGGGAGTCGGATGTCCATGGGTTGAAATAGAAGGACAGTGTGGAGTACTTTTGTAGGAGAAAGAGGGGGCTTTCCGAAAAGTCCTAAAATTAAGTAAGAGGTTACCTGGGTCTATTTAAAAAGTCGAATGTGGACTTTTGGATGCCCCCTTTCATATTTTAAAAAACCTGAATATATCAACATTCTTGATGCTTACATGTTAGAAGATTTCACTTTTCGGACAGCTCTTGTTTAGTTCGCTCGGGAAGGCTTTGAATAGATTGGATGACCATATCGAGCTTCATTTCAATTCGATAGAGCAGATAGAGGGAGACGGCGATCGGAAATCCAACCTCACTGATGAGAGGGATCATTTGATCCATCTTACCACCTCTTTTCTAATAGAGTAAGAACCTAAACATATGAACGGAGCTGCCCATAAGGCGTCAGGTACTCACCATTGATCTATATCTCGTGCAGATTGCTGCAAAGGAATACGAGATCCTGGATTGCGGTGTCTGACACCTTAGCTTTTGGGACAGCTCCGTTTTTGCTTATATTTTATTAGCTGTGTGAATCCAGCCCATCGGGAGCCGGCATACGTACTGTGTTTCGATTAATATAGAAAAGCCGGTAGCTGTTTCATTCCTTTAGGAGCATTAAACAAGCTCGTATTCGGTAACATTATGATCGACCAGCCGGGCTTTAGCTATACTGACGAATTCACCATTTTTTCCGCTAAAGACATTCGCAGTAATAATTCGTTCCATCACGGTTTTTATCGCTCCCGGATCGATCGGCTCCTTCGGATTATCGACCACCAGATTAGATACTTTTCCATTCGTGTTGGTAAATTGCAGTTCGATTGTTTTTGCCATTCTGCTCATCCTTTCTTTTTTATTAAAATTAAGAGTTAAGTAACGGGGCCAAACCCTACCGGAACCATCTGTACTTGCGGGTTTGGCGGCAAAGGAAATTCCAGCCTATTACACTAAATCGGAAACGTCGTTACGTTTCACATTATGCATAGGGAAGGCGGATAAGGAAGCCAACGCCTGGGCTGTTTCAAGCAGCCCGTCGGCCGTTGCCTCTTCCTTTACATTCGAATACGTTTTTGTTTTGTAAATCGGTTTTCCCTCGCTATTCATTCCGGTTTCGTAGCTAATCAACAACTTTGAACTTGAAATAATGGTCTCTGCCATCATACATCCTCTCCTTTCACTTTTTATATACAAAAAGGAAAGAAGATCCCCCTTTATAAATTGATAAAGGAGGAGTTTTTTTACAGGTAGAGGCATACTAAGGGATCTTAGCGTGCAGAGGGAAGATCTTCCAGGGGAGTGACCTTTAATTGGACGGTGAAGGATACCGTTTTCCATGCCTTTACTGCAATTACAGTTAATTAGGTTTCTTCCTGGATTCAGGATTCTTTCTATTAAGGGGCAGCCATGGATGCTGTATGGAAAGAAGCAAATAAAGAGGGGGTACCATCCGGGCATAACCAGTAAACAAAGCAGGAATCTTCCGGCGTAAATCAAGAAAAGATGCTGTCAGCTTAATCCTGACAGCATCGTATAAGGAACGAATCAACTTAATAACTCAATCCGCACTGCTTGATACAATTTTCTCACGAATACTCGCAAACCTTTTTATCTATCAATAAAAATTATTCAATAATTCCGTGGTGTAACCTTTCTGATATTCACAAATGTATCGTAGAAGGCTACACCGTTTGCTCCGGATGATTTTTTGCCCATATCGGTTTCTAGAACGGGAATGAGCCGATTGATGCTGATGATGGAATCCGGATACCATCCCTGATAAACCAGCAGAATGTCTCTTGGCACCCGTCTACTGTATATAGCCTTGATCGTAAGCGCATCTTGCTCGTTATATACCACAACAACCTCTCCGTTAAAAATCTCCAGCTGCTGCGCGGTCTCCGGATGAATCCTCACGGCGGCTTCCTTTTCCTCATATAAGTCCAGATAATGAAACTGCGAATTCAGGGTATAGGCATGATGGGGCGTCAACAGCCAAAACGGATACTGTTCAGAGGGGGATCTTCCCGCCGTATATACCGGAACTGCTGGAAAGCCGTCCTCTTCAGCTTCATGTGAATAAAATAAATACCTCCCTGATGGAGTAGCAAACTCACGAGACTCCCAGGCAGTTTTCTCCAATTTCGCTAAAGCTATTCCTTTCCGTAAATCTGCTATTGAGCTTACTCCATAGATCCTCTTGACCTGCTCTGTAAATTGACTGTTCAAGTACTCCTCCTCCGAGGCATAAACAGGGAAAGGACACGTGCCGGGAAGCGTCAGCTGCAGTCGCTTTGCCAATTCAGTCATAATTTTCCATTCGCTTCGGCTTTCATAAAATGGAGCAACTGCCTGCTCATTTAAAGCCAACTCCCTGTGCCAGTAACTGGCGACGATATCGTATTCCTCGAAGTGTGTGGTTGCAGGCAGGACCAAGTCTGCTAATTCCGCTGTTGGGGTCATAAAGTGCTCGACCGCTACGATAAATGGAATTTCCTGCAGCCTTCTTTGTATCCTCTGCGGGTGCGGATCCTGCGTTAACGGGTTGCGGCAGGTAATCCAAAGCATTTCAAGCGGCATTTGTCCGGCAGAGGGCTGTATTCCATCAATCCAGTGATTCATATCAAGCAAGCGATTTAGTCCGCCTTTTACCTGTTGATTTTGAAACAGCCCTGAATGTCCATGAGAGTAATATACACCGCCACCTATTCTTCCAATATCTCCACGAGCTGCGGCCAACGCTTCGATGGCCCGGATATTTTGACCTCCGTTTGCATGACGCTGCAGCCCGAAACCAATGATATGCGACACAGCACGGGCATGCTTCAGCCAGTTCAGCAACAGAACCGCTGCCTCCTCCGCAATTCCGCATATCGATAAACCATCTTCCGTGTCCAACTCCTTTAGGCATTGATAGAATTCATCAAAGCCGGCAGCATGGTTTTGTAAAAAAACGTCGTCACATGCACCTGCTTCATATAAATATTTCGTCATCAGATTGGCCAGTAACCCGTCTGTGCCGGGATGAAGCTGGATATATAAATCCGCCATTTCCGCTGTTTTGGTCATGAGCGGGTCAATCACGATTATTTTTCCGCCGGCGTCCTTCATCTCCGAGAGGAACGGGACAAGATGGATATTAGTGTTTGCCGGGTTGGATCCCCAAAGGATAATCAAATCACTCCTGCGGATCTGCTCCGGGTCCGACATCTTGATGGCGCATGTGCTATAAAAAAGGGCATCAATCCCTGCTGACGAACATGGAGAGCCTGTAATCTGAGTTGTACCGCCAAGGCTGGAAAAAAATTCATCTACGACAAAATGATGAACCCCAAGATTACCGGAATACTTATATAACCCAAGTGATAGAAAATTCCCATACCTTTCATAGATGCCAGTCATTTGGCTGATGATTAAATCATAAGCTTTCTCCCAGGAGATGGGAACAAACCGATCTGAATCCCGATTCGCCCGGTAGTAGGGGTGTTTAAGCCGCTCAGGGTGCTCATTTTTTTCTATATATGAATAGCCCTTGGCACATAATTTACCATTTGTATAGGAATGATAAGGATTGCCGCTTATATGGGTCAGCCGTCCGTTTTCGACACTGGAAATCATTAAGCAGGAGCTGTAGCAATTTCTTGGGCAAACGTGGTAAAATTGCTTCTCTCGAAAAGTGTTCATCTATTTCATCCTTCCTTGAGCGTCATGATGCTGAGATAGGAAAAAATGTTCATAAAATTGTTCTATTCTATGTGAAAACGATAACAATATTATTATACCCTATAAATATAGTGTTGTTTACAGGTATTTTACAGCTGGAATTATATGCTGAGACAGGAGGAATGTCCATGTCGAAACAAAGAATGTTTTATATCGATCAAAATAAATGTATTGATTGTAAAACATGTGAGATGGCATGTAATGAATTCCATGGCTTCGCCGGAGTCCACAGAAGAAAGGTAGTTCGCTATCAAACAAAGAAATCCCGTCAATTAGTATTTCTCTCCCTTTCCTGCAATCATTGTAAAAATCCAGTCTGCATCTCTGTTTGCCCGGAAAATAATTACTGGAAACGCCAGGATGGTATTGTCATCCTTGACTCCACAAACTGCAAGGCCTGCTTGAGATGTGTGCAGGCATGCCCGTTTCAGGCACCTAAATTAAACCCTAAAACAAACCGGACAGATAAATGTGATTTCTGTGCTGAACGCATCGACCAGGGCTTGCGCCCGGTATGTATAAGTAATTGCCCGACCAATGCACTTAATATGATTCAAATGGAGAAAAATGAAAAGGATCCGCATTTAATCAAAAATATGGACATACCCATTATGCGTTATACCGATCCCTCTGTTTATGTTGTTGAGAAAAAAGCAGGAAGGAGTTTTTTTCTAAAATGATGAAAGCATCAATGAAGACTTCTTTACAGCATTTATTATGTTATATTCCATTGCACCAGCTGCAGTTTTTTACTTCAATTCCGCGGAAGCTCGTGTTGTATGAAACGATTTACGGACATATTCCGGAAAATTGGCTTGAGAGTCCGACCTTATGTGTGCTTCAGAATGAGGAGGATATACAGCAGTTAAACAAGCTGGAAATCGCCTCACGCATGATCCAGGATCACCATCTTGCAGGGATTATTATTTGTGCAAAGGATTCTGTTGTTTTTCAGAGTGAGCCTCTTTTGCTTTTTCAGCAGTGCGGTCTGCCGGTGATTCAAGTTTATAATATGGAGGCTGTTCAATTATTTTCCCGTGAAGAGGAAGAACTCTATTGTTTTTGGCAGCTTAATACAGAGCTTAATGGGTTTATTGAAAAAGGCTTTACCCGGATGGCGGAGGAGCTATCCGAAATCCTGAGGACTCCCTTGCTGTATTGTGATGAGCAATATCGGGTTCTGTGGGAAACCGGGAATGAAGAGGACCTGAGAGAGGCGAGACGCTGGATTAATGTTCATCACCGTGAATTACTTATCAAAGAATCTGCAACCGCAAACGAAGGATTGGATTTGCCGGGGAGAGACGGTGGTTTTTCACAAATAAAATCCTTCAGGCCTTACTCCATTAATTTGCCGAGAAGAGCCTGTCAGTGGATCCTTGTTTCAAATGAATTAGTGTCTTGGCAAAGACAAATCATGGGTAAATTTGCCGGGCTTACCTCGCTTTATTTTCAAAACGAACACCAAACTGCCGATATTATGGAAAAAGTAAAGCGGTATTTCGTTTATGAACTGCTGTATCATAAATTTGAATCGCAGAAGGTGATGATTGAGCAGGGGAAAATATGGGGCTGGAATTTGGAAAGGCCGCACCATATTCTGCTCGTTGATATTGAATTATCCGATGATTGGAAAGGGGACAGCCTCTGGCAGGCGGAGATGATTGACTTCATTGATCAAGAAAAAAGGAAATTGAGAGAGACTGTCCATGTTGTTCCGTTTGAAGACCAAATTATTCTTCTTTTGGAGGATGATGAAGTCAGGACAAGCGAAAATCGAAAACGCTATGCTGTCCAGTTAGGAGAATTACTCGAACAGGATCTTTCCCGGAAATGGAAAGAATGTACTTTCCATGTTGGAATCGGAAAATGGTACCAGGACACGACCTTTTTAAATAAAAGCTATCAGGAAGCAAGGTTGGCTCTTAAATTCGGCCAAGGGTGGTTTAGGGAGCAAAAGGTTTTCCATTTTAATGATTTAGGCGTGCTCCGTCTTCTTATGCATGTTCATCAAGGTATTCTGTCTGATTTCAGCCAGGATTATTTGTCTGTTTTAATGGATAGCGACCGAGAAAGCGGGACGGAGTATATGAAAACCCTGCAGTCCTATGTTCAGTTCCGCGGCAGAATCGATGAAGTCGCGGAGGCTCTGTTTATCCATCCCAATACATTGCGTAACCGCATCAAAAAAATTGAAGAAATGCTCGGAATTGACTTACAGGACTCCGAGGAGTTCTCCAATATTATGATTGCAGTAAAAATTTACTTTTTTTTAAATTCTTAATACGGCTCATTGGTGATAAACCTTGCTCAAAAGTTCCTTTTGTTCAAGGTTTTTTTATTGCCTTTGAAGAGATTGTTTCTTTTTTATTTATTTTATTTTCTTCTTCATAGAGAATGTCTATACATAACAGACGTTAAATAGGAAGGCTTCTCAACTTTCACCATTCGTTCACCTTAAACTTTTGATGGAATGAAAGGGCTGTCAAATGGATACAAATTCCTGCTTTATATGTGTATGAACCTACACTCCTAATCGTACCCCTTCTCCACTAATATAAGACTATAAGTCATAATTGTAATTTCTTTGTAAAATAACCCCCATTATTTGTGAAATGCTCATTTATGGAGAGAGGAGGCTGACAATGATTGCAGAACCAACAACAGCTGTCACGAATTATTTTGCAGTAAGAGGCTATGTCTACGATATGCTTAAATGTTTTTTTCTCGAGAACCGCGCAAGGAATTTGTAAGCGCTTTAAAGCACAGTGGTTTGGAGGATTTCCCCTTTTACCGGGAAAATGAGTGGATTCAGGAAGGTGCAGAACTGCTCATTCATTTCCCTTTTATTTCTGACCTTTGGGTAAAGATAATATCCTTTTTTACTAATTAATGCCCGGAATCAGAGTTTGCCGAAAACGCGGCAGAACATGCGGAAACTTTGATTTAAAGGCCTCTAAAACTGTTAAGCATTTTGTGTAAATGGATTCAGAAGTTTTTCAAGAGCTTTTGAGCATGGCATGGAAATAAGTTTTCAACTACAAGATGAGAGGAGAATTCCTATGCTGGATTTATTGAATAAGGCAAAAGAGTATAAAATGTCCAGAAGATCTTTCATTGGCTGGTCCTCGGTTGTAGCGGCAACGACTGCTATTCCTGTGACAAGAGGTCTGGTTACAAAGGCAGCAGGAAATGATGATTCTGAAAGTATGGACGAAGGTGTTTGGAAAACGGCTGCATGCTGGCATAACTGCGGAGGACGCTGCCTAAACAAAGTTCTTGTAAAGGACGGCGTGGTTATTCGCCAAAAAACGGATGATACACATTCTGACAGCCCTGATTTTCCGCAGCAACGAGCTTGTATAAGAGGACGTTCGCAACGGCAGCAGGTATTTGGCGCTGATCGTATTAAATACCCGATGAAGCGTAAAAATTGGAAGCCAGGCGGCGGAAAGAAGGAATTACGTGGTAAAGATCAGTGGGTACGTATCTCTTGGGATGAAGCTTTAGATATTGTTTCTAGCGAAATAAAGCGTATTTCTGAAAAATATGGGAATGAGTCAATCTGGGAAACAGGCGGGGCTTTAGAGTCTATGTTTGCCGTTATTGGAGGCTGTACGACTGACTGGGGGACAACTTCTCGTGGCGCGTTTACATTTGTACCGGATATGATGGGAGTTGGACC
Source organism: uncultured Bacillus sp. (assembly GCF_946478885.1). The sequence continues at coordinate 18,071 of NZ_CAMLDX010000067.1, forward strand.
TGCGCCAGAAACCAGTATCAACGATAGAATTGATATGAGAAATTCCCAGCTGATTGTCCTTTGGGGGCTGAATCCTGCATGGAGCAGCGCTGGAAATCCAGCCTATAATTTCCTTCAAGCGAAGAAGGCAGGGGCTAGATTTATTTCGATCGACCCGATTTACCATGATACGGCGAACATACTTGGAGCTGAATGGATCCCTGTACACCCCGGAACGGACCATGCTCTGGCATTGGGGATTATGTATGCATTGTTAGATGAAGACGATCCAATGAATCCATTAATTGATTGGGATTTCCTAAACCGGTGTACAGTAGGATTTGATCAAGACCATATGCCTGCAGGGGCGGATCCGAAAGATAATTTCAAGGATTATCTCCTTGGAACCTATGATCATCAACCGAAGACACCTCAATGGGCATCCGAAATATGCGGTATACAACCCGAAAAAATCGTTAAGCTGGCACGCTCAATTGGCGGAACTGAACGAGTTGCATTATTAACCGGATGGGCCCCAGCTCGTATTAATGAAGGTGAAAGCTGGGTACAGGCTTTTGAAACGTTAGGATTAATGACGGGACATATGGGAAGATCAGGTCGAATGACAGGAGTAAGCTGCCATTCAAGGTCCAGCAACGGCGGTAAAATGTTGGTGCAGAGTGGAAGTGCGGCTTATCCAAAGACAAAAAATCCTGTTACTAACACCATTAATCATAATGAGATTTTCAAAGCTGTACTTGAGGGCAAATTCCATCAACAGGATGAGGGCGAACGAAAAATAAATATTCAAATGATGTATCATACAAGTTCATCAACCATGCAAACTCGTGTGGATATAAACAGTGGAATTAAGGCTGCCCGTAAAGTGGAATTTGTTGTGACAAATGCCTACACCTTAACAACCAGTGCAAAATATTCAGATCTTGTTCTGCCAGTTACTACAGAGTGGGAAACTACAGGCGGACTATTAACCGGAAACCGGGAAATCATTATTGCTTATACCCAAATTACAGAGCCTTTGTACGAAGCAAAAACGGATATTTGGATTGCAAAAGAATTACTTAAAAAACTCGGAAAAGACCCGGATGAAATATATCCTTTCGATGAGAAACAAGCATTCTTTAATCAACTCGCTACAAGTGAGGTGATTGATCAACAGGGTGTTAACTTTGAACCATTAGTCACGATTACCGAGCAAGATATTAAAGATTGGGGTGTCCAAGGAAAGCCGCAAACCGGCAGAATCGGCTTAACAGAATTCTTAGAAAAAGGAATTTATCAAGTTGAGCGGAAACCCGGAGATCAATACGGCGGCATACCTTATCAGAAATTTGTTGAAGATCCGGCAAACAATCCTTTAAAAACAGAGTCAGGAAAATTTGAAATCTATTGTAATGCTATCGTTGAAAAATCTAAAAAAGCGTGGACAGCACAATCGGCAATTGCCAAATACTCTCCAAAACCAAAGGGCTATGAATCTACTTTTGAGGATTGGGAAAGCAAAAAGAAAGGAAAATATCCTTTCCAGGTAATTAATCCGCATTATCTAAGACGCTCTCATAGTATATTTGATAATGTGCCTTGGTTAAGAGAAGCATGGCCGAACCCGGTCTTCCTAAATAAAGCTGATGCAGAAAAACGCGGCATTAAGGAAGGTGACACTGTATTACTCTCCAATGAATTTGGTAAAACGCTGCGCCCGGCTCATTTAACGGAAACCATGATGCTAGGAGTCATTGGATTACCGCATGGAGCATGGGCTGAAATCGATGAGGATTTGGGTGTGGACAAAGCTGGTGCTGATAATATCCTTTGCGGACCTATCCCTACAGGCTATGGAACATCTGGTTGGAATACAGCAAATTGTAATCTGGAAAAATGGGACGGAGAGCCGCTTGAAGAAGATGTAAAATGGCCGCAACGAATCATTAAATTCTGATAAAAGGAGGGCATTATCATGGTTCAAATGGGCTTTTATATAAATGTAGCTGAGTGTATAGGCTGTAAAACCTGTACTATTGCTTGTAAAGATAAAAATGATTTAGAAGTAGGAAGAAATTTCCGAAGAGTTTACGACTTTGAAGAAGGAACTTTTCCAAAACCATCCATTTGTCACCTATCGATCTCGTGCAACCATTGTGAAAATCCAGGCTGTGTAAAAGGGTGCCCAACCGGTGCAATGCATAAACGTGAAGAAGATGGTGTTGTAGTTGTAGATCATGATAAATGTGTCGGCTGCAGATATTGTGAATGGAACTGTCCTTATGGGGCACCGCAATACAGTGAAGAATTAGGAAAAATGACAAAATGCGATACTTGTTTAGATTTACGAGAAAAGGGAGAAGAACC
>NZ_CAMLDX010000068.1 GCF_946478885.1 uncultured Bacillus sp.
TTATTATTTTACAATAAAAAAATAGATGCCGTCATTTATTGAAGCTCAAATAGATTTAGCTATTCTATCTATAGAAAAGAAAATGAAGTTTTTCAACTATAGTAGTTGTTGGAAAACGTTTGTATTTTGACATAATATTATAAGCTACTTTCAATGGAGGGAGGGTAACGCTTGTTTTTTTGCAACGGGCTGTTATAAATTAAAGGCAAACAGAAGAAAAAAGATCTGTCCCAAAAGCACTGCTACAGGTACTGCCGTATTTTTTTGAGCGAATCATCATTAGCAAGAGAGTGGGCATCTATCTTCAATAGCCATTTAACACTTGAGCAAAACGAAAGATTGCTTCTCTAATCGAATCCCGCTTTAATCGGGCATAGGTAAAACGTACATATCCATGGGGAGCTCCATACACGCTGCCTGGCATAAAAAGTACTTTATGTTTAATACCTTCCTCTGCTAGCTTTTGATCATCAACCTTTTGCCTGATTTTGCACCAAATAAATAATCCTCCTTCAGGGATGGTATACTCAACCTTATCTCCAAGGAACTCTTGCAGGGCAGAGACCATTTCGTTTCTCCGTTCCAACAGTTCTTGTTTAAGATAGACAAGATGCTTCGGATATTCAGCCGACTGAATAAATTGATTAGCAATTAATTGTGGGAAAATACTCAGGCCAAAGTCAATTTGTTGTCTCGCATCTGCTAATCGGTTAATCACGGATTCCGGACCGAGGATCCAGCCAACCCGAAGACTTGAGGCAATGACTTTCGATAGAGAGCCGACATAAAGCACATTGCCGCTTCGATCAAGCGATTTCAGAGGGTAATGTCCTTTGTCATCAAAATTAAGCAGACTCACAGGGTCATCTTCTACAATAGGTATCCCGAGTTCTGCTGAAATCTCCAGCACCTTTTGCTTTCTTGAATTAGATAGAACCGTTCCGGTAGGGCTTTGGAAGGTTGGATTTAAAAAGATCATCCGGATTTGGTGCTTGCGATACAGCATCACAAGATCATCCGGATTGATCCCATCGGCATCTACTGGCAGCCCGAAGATTCTCAGTCCGGCAGATTGAAACAGTGGAAGAGAGTAGCTATAGGAGGGTGCTTCGATGGCAACAGCATCTCCTGGATTCAACAGACAATGTGTAATCAGATATAAAGCCTGCTGGGCACCGGATGTAATGAGAATCGATGACGGGGTTATATTGATCCGATGATACATCTTCACATAGGAAGCCAATGAATCTCGAAACCCGAAGTGACCTTGCGGATGAACATAGCCCAAATTACTTGGAAAGGCATGCTTACTAAAAGAGGTCTGTAAAAATTTTGCGGGAAATAAATCTGCAGACAATTCACCACCGGCCATATTGAATCCTGTCTGCATTTCCTTCGCTTCATCACGAATTCGTTTAATCAGAGGATACGTAGGTAAAAATGACCCGCCTTCAATATATTTTCTCCAATTAGTGATGCCTTTAGGGAGCACTCCCCATTTATGTGTGCTGACGAGGGTGCCGCTCCCTTTTTTTCTCTCAACTAATCCGGATGCCTGGAGCTCGTCATACACATGTACAATGGTCATTCGATTGACCTGTAATTGTTCAGCCATTTTTCTTTCTGAAGGAAGCCGGCTTCCGGGAGGATATTCACCATAAGCAATTTTTTCTTCAATAAATTCAAAAATTTGTTGATAGATAGGTTTATCCGCGTCACGATTTACTTTCCATTCCATTCTTTTCACCTGTTCTGTTCTTAATTAGGAAATGGGTTTTTTCAAATTGGATTAGTTCGAATCATCCAATTGGATGAGTACAATGATAATTGAATTCGTTATTATAATATTAACACATAAAATACGTTGTAAATAGTGAATAGAAATGAGGAGGTAATATGAAAGAGATTGTATTCCGTTCAAGTGTTAAAGACTTACGGCAAAATTTAAACGTAAATACGATCAGTGCAGGTTTAGTAGCAGCCATCTTCGGCTGCACTGGCCCGGCATTAATCATCATCGGCGGGGCAACTAGCGGCGGCTTAACCTACGCGCAAACCATCAGTTGGATCTTTGCCACATATTTTTTCAGTGGTTTGCTTGGCATCTATTTAGCATTAAAATACCGTCAGCCAATATCAGGAGCACATACTATCGCCGGGGCTGTTTTAGTGGCGGGGTCATTGGCTCATTTTTCTTTAAATGAAGCGATAGGAGCATATATTGTTGCGAATATCATTGTTATTATTCTTGGTGCGTCAGGTTTAATTGATAAGGCGATGAAATGGATACCCGTTCCCATTGTAATGGGGATGATTGTCGGTGTGATGATTCGTTTTACGACCGATATGATCAACGCGGTTTCAGTATCGCCGTTCTTAGCGGGAACAGGGATACTGGTCTTTTTGCTTTCATCAAGATATTTGAAAAGAATCCCTCCTGTTTTATCTGCATTGGTAATAGCCGTTATTTTGGCTATAATAACAAATGCGTTTAATATTCAGAGTATTCAGAACGAATTAGTCCTACCGCAGTTCATCGTACCTCAATTCAGCTTAGATGCGATTGTTTCGATTGGGATCCCGATCGCTTTATTAATCGTCAGTACAGAGAATGCTCAGGCATCAGGCGTATTAATGGCACAGGGATATAAGCCGCCCAACAGTGCGATGGCTGTTAACGGATCGATTGTTGGACTTGTTGCCGCCTTGTTTGGCGGACACGCAATAAATATTGCCGGTCCAATGACTGCAATCTGTTCTGCAAACGAAGTTGGAAAGAAGGACGGCAGATATGCCGCCTCTGTTGCAAATGGATTTTTCTTTGCAATTTTTGGATTATTTGCATCGCTTGTCGTTCCCTTTGTTATTGCGATGCCAAGTGTAATTGTCACAGTGATTGCCGGACTGGCGATGCTGGGAGTGTTGCTCAATTCATTGAAAACTGCTTTTTCCGATATCAAATTTCAAATGGGTGCCTTTTTTGCTTTAACTATTGGGATGTCAGGGATCAATTTCTTTAACATTGGTGCGCCATTATGGGCGATTCTCGGCAGTCTGCTCGTCTCCTTTCTGGTCGAAAGACATCATTTTACTGCAAAAGCCAAAGAAGAGGAAAAGGACTGGGATGAGACTGTAAGTGCGGAAAAGGTAAAGCAGTTGCAAAAGCCAAGTGTGGAACCGACTGCATAAAGCGATTGATTGTCGATAGACGGTGAGCAGCTGCCAGAAACGAAGGATTAGCCGGCAACAGCAATCGAAGAGACAGGAATACCTTTTGAACTATGATATATCCAAAAATTCCGGCTCATCTGTATTTAAACATCAGCCGGGATTTTATTGTAAATGATCAGGACTTTATAATTGATGTAGCAAATTAAGCAAAAGGTAACACCTTGTAGCAGAATTGAAATCAGTCCCTTCAGACCGGTAATCCTGCCGATAGGTGCCAGATGCAGATTTTTGTTATACTGTATGTTGATGAAGTAGCTAGTTGCTTTATCATATCAGATAACAATAGCAGAGGTGAATGGGACGTGAAATATAATTTCGATGACATTATCAATCGCAGAAATACGTATTCTTATAAATGGGATGGTGGTGAGCTTATTGTCAAATCTGGCTTGACGAATCGTTATGATGAAGAAACCCTGCCATTATTTACAGCCGATATGGACCTGCCAGTGCCTCAGCCTGTCATTGATGCTTTACATAAAACGGTAGACCATCGCATTTTTGGTTATTCCCTTTTTCCGGATGAGTATTTTGCTGCCATCCAACATTGGTTTCTCCGGCGGCATAACTGGGAGATAAAAAGGGAGGAAATCATCTATTGTCCGGGCACGGTATACGCAACGAGAGCGGCGATTCAGGCATTTACAGAACCTGGAGATGGCGTCATCATTCAGCGCCCGGTCTATCCTCCATTTACAAGAGAGATCACTTCAAGCGGCCGTCGAGTTGTCAATAATGCTTTGAAATATGATGGAGAAGGCTATTATGTCATTGATTTTGAAGACTTTGAGGAAAAGGCTCGAAATGAAAAAACAAAGCTATTCATTCTATGTAATCCGCATAATCCAACAGGGCGTATTTTCAATAGGGATGAGTTGAAAAGACTATCTGATATTTGTGCCCGGAATAATGTAATCATTGTTGCCGATGAAATACACGGGGATCTAATCCGCAAGGATCAGATCTTTATTCCGATTGCCAAGATTGCTGACAATACGGATCATATCATTACATTTACAGCCACTAATAAGACCTTTAATCTGGCAGGTCTCTATTGTACAAATGCCATTATTACTAATCCGAATTTAAGAGACACATTCAGTCAAGCAATCGACATGAAATCAGTTTCGCCGTTTTCCATTTCAGCTCTTATCGCAGCATATAATGAAGGGGAGAACTGGCTGGAACAGCTAAAGGACTATCTTGATGGCACAATGGAATGGGTAGTGCAATTTCTAGAGGAAGAAATGCCGAAAGTGAAAGTGAAAATTCCTGAAGGAACATATGTGATGTGGATGGACTTTCGTGAATACGGTCTTGATCCGAAAGAAGTCCATGATCGGATTTATAACAAAGCGAATGTGCTACTGCAGGACGGTGTCATGTTTGGCAGGGAAGGCCTCCATCATCAAAGAATATGTATTCCTTCACCAAGACCGCTGATAAAAGAGGCCTTTGAAAGAATCGCAAGAGAATTCAAAGATGTACATTAATTAAACAATTGGGGCTGTATCATAAGGGAGTGAATACATCCAGTATGAGACAGCCCTCATTCATCTTATGGGATGAATTTGATCTTGGTTTATTATCTTATTTCATGGGATAGGGTGAGCGACGACGGAAAATGTTCGGTTTTCATAAAGAGCTAACTATTTAGGAGAAATACATCAACATGATATAATACTCATAGGAAAAGTTTGGAAAGAAGTGGATCAATAGGAAACGGGATTGTGAAAGAGGAGTGATTAAATGAATTCCGTGTTTAAAAATCGACATGAAGTACCGGAGCATGAAAAATGGAATTTATCTGATATTTATTCTGATATCAGCAATTGGGAAGAAGATTATCAAGAGATTGAAAAGATGAATCGCAAACTTAAGAGTTTTGATGGCAGAATTCATGATGGAAAATCATTATTCGAATATCTGAGATTAAAAGAAGATTTGTTTTTTATTTTTAATAAGCTATATGCCTTTGCTATGTTAAGGACTGATTTAGATACAAGAGATACAGAATCCCAATCACTGCTTGACCGGGTTAAGCAGTTAAGCGTAAAGGTAAGTGCGGCTAATGCCTTCTTTATGCCCTATTTATTAAGCATGGATGAAGAAGCCTTGCAGGAATATATGACGGCTGAAAAAGGTCTCGATTACTTTAAAGAAGACTTATTAGATTCATTTCGCTATAAATTACATGTATTAAGTAAGGACCAGGAAAGCATCCTGTCTCGGCTGGGAGAATCCCTTTCTGTCCCAAGCCATGTATTTGGCATGATAAATAATGCGGATATTAAATTTGGTAAAGTAACAGGCGAAAATGGAGAAAAAACAGAGCTGACGAGAGGCATGTATGCGAAATTAATGGAGGATGAAGACCGAGAAAAACGCCGAGAGGCATATAAAGCCTATTACCAGCCTTATATCCAGTTAAAGAATTCGATCGCTGCCACTTTGTCAGGTGCGATCAAAAATAATGTCACGATGGCGAAAATCCGTCAATATCCTTCAGCCTTGGAAAAAGGATTATTTGGGGATCGCGTACCGAAGGATGTCTATGAAAATTTAATTAAAACAACAAAGAAACATATCACATCGTTGCATCAATACATGAAAATTCGGAAAGAAAAGCTCAACCTCGATGAACTTCATGCTTATGACATGAGCGTCCCATTAGTCAGCGGGGTTAAGAAGATTATTTCCTATGAGGAAGCATTTGAAACGATGTGTCTAGCCCTTCAGCCATTAGGTGAAGATTATATCAATATTTTACATGAGTTTAAAAACGGCCGGTATATTGATGTCCGGGAAACCCCAGGCAAACGATCCGGGGCCTATAATCTTGGCGTTTATGGGATACATCCATATATTTTACTGAATCATCAGGACAATTTAGACAGTCTTTTTACTTTAGTCCATGAATGCGGTCATGGTGTACATAGTAAACTGAGTTCTCAATATCAGCCGCAAATAACAGCGGGGTATAGCATCTTTGTTGCTGAAGTTGCATCGACGGTAAATGAAGTTCTTTTAATCAATTATCTTTTAAATAATGAAAATGATGAAAGGGTTCGCCACTATCTTCTCAATCATTTTATCGATCAATATAAAGGAACATTCTTTACCCAGGTCATGTTTGCGGAGTTTGAAAAATTAACGCATGAAATGGCAGAAAAGGGATTGCCTTTAAATGCAGACGTATTCAACCATATTTACGAATCGCTTTTCCGAGAATACAACGGAGATGAAGTTGTGTTTGACGAGGAGGTAAAATACGGTTGGTCAAGGATTCCACACTTCTATCGGCCTTTTTATGTTTATAAATATGCCACCGGCTATACTTCCGCTATTCATTTGGCTTCCAGAATTCTTGCGGGAGATGAGAAAACATTGCAGACATATATTGAATTTCTGAAGAATGGAAGCTCTGACTATCCGTTGGAATTATTAAAGAAAACTGGCGTTGATTTAACCACTCCTGCCCCGATTGAAAGTTCCCTAGAGAGATTTTCGAACCTGGTGGAGGAATTTTCAAAAATGTGATGACCATTACTAAATGGGGCTGTCGCAAAAGTAAAGATGTCAGGCACCTCACTTTGCATCAATCTGCACTGGATATTGAGCAATGGTGGGGTGCTTGACATCTTATAGGGCAGCCTCATTTAGCCAATTATTGAACAGCTGTCAAAATAGAGGCGACTTTTGCAATGACAATCTCACTCCCTAATAGAGGAGATTCTTTTTGCGCTTCAGCAGAATCGGGTTCCGGTTTTTTATGTGCTTCCCTGAAAGCATCGCTGTTTCTCCATGCTTGAAAGCTATCCATGTCCTCCCAGTACATATTGACATTCAGTTCATCATATTCTGATTCTGTTAGATTTTGTGTGATCGTAACCTCTACTTTAATAAAGCCTTCCATTTTTTGTAAGGCACCTGAGACGGGTAAAATTTGGGGCCATTTTTTGGGCAAATCCGGGTTTTGTTTTAATTCTATTTGTCACAATATACATAAATCAAGACTCCTTTCAGCTATCTTTATTCAGAAACTTTAGGTGCATTCATTTCTTTTATTGTCAGCATGAGCATTATGAGCGCGACAAACCAATGAATGAGGAATCCTCCTGGCACAACTGTTTGTAGTGCTTCCATAATGGCAAAGAAAATAGTCGGCAAGGTGATACAGTAAGCTGACAGCCGCCAAAAGTGTCGGTATTGAAGCTGATTGCCGGATATATTTGGCAGCATTAGCCCAAACAAGGCCAAGACAGAAACTTCAATAAATTTCATTGCTGCCGAAAACAGATAGATGATGGTATCTGTTACAGGTACCATCACTGGTAACATGGATTCTATCGAAGATAAAAAGTTGGCTACGTCTTTGTCTGAAATAGTGGATGTTCCCATCATCGAGTATGGCATCGACTGAGATTGGCCTGCAGCAGAATAGATCCATTCATCTTTCAAAAAGGCAATCGTATTATCCGAGTTGGTTACTTTCTCTTTAGTAATTGTACCTGTGCTGTCAAAAATAAGCGTAAAATTACCTTTGTTGACCGTGACAGGTGATGTTTCTTCGGAGATTAACTCGCCTTTTTCAATGGTGAACGAAGGGATCTCCTGCTTGAAAGTCTCTTCAATGTCTTCAAAGCCGGTTATCATGGAAGTATTAAAATAGTACAAGCTTGGCAGGACCGAAATAAGGGTAAGAAAAAAGATATACAGAATCGTTTTTCCGATACCCTGATTCCAAAACCCTGCGATATCCTTTGGAGAGTATAGACTGCGAATGAGTTGTTTAAAAATATTCATTTTGACACACCTTTGTTGAGATTCGATCTTTATTGTATCTTTTACAACGAAGATTGTACAATTGTAAGTATGATACATTATAATAAATCCATAAAATAATGTATGGCTTCACGGATTAAGAAGAAAGGAGAGCTTGGGATGGAGTATGTATATTGGGGATTAATCATTTTCTCATTTATTATTGCATTTGTTGGCTTAATTTATCCTGTTATCCCGAGTGTTTTGTTTATTTTACTGGGGTTTATTTTATACGGTTTTTTGTTTTCCTTTGAGCCTTTTAACTGGTTTTTTTGGGTAGTACAGAGCCTATTTGTCGCTTTGCTTTTCGGAGCCGACTATATTTCTAACATGATTGGTGTTAAAAAGTTTGGAGGTTCAAAAGCCGGTGTATGGGGTAGCACAATTGGGTTGCTGATTGGTCCTTTCGTCATTCCTTTTTTAGGAATTATAGTAGGACCTTTTATCGGGGCTATTCTTGCTGAGCTATTGGTTCATAAAAAGGATTTTAAAGAGGCAGTAAAAATAGGTTTCGGTTCGGTTGTTGGATTTATCAGCAGTGTCATTACAAAGGGAATTATTCAGGCAGCAATGGTGATTTATTTTTTCTTGTTAATTTAAGGCCATCTATGCAAGCGCCGATATCCGGTTTTTAGTATGTGATCTTCTGAAAGGAACGGAGAATAAAAAAAGCCTGAATCCAGCGCATACAATTTAGCGCTGTATCAGGCATCATTCATTTCCGTTTTTGATTGCCGGCGATGGCTGAACATTATAAACCTTTGAATATGGAGGTACAGACTCAGTCAGCCAGATATTACCGCCGATAACGGAATCATGACCGATTGTAGTATCTCCCCCTAAAATTGTCGCACCAGCATAGATGATCACATTATCTTCGATATCCGGATGACGTTTTAACCCTTTTATGGGATTTCCCTCTTCATCAAGTGAAAAGCTCTTGGCTCCTAATGTAACACCTTGATAAATTTTAACATTATTCCCTATCTCACAGGTTTCACCGATTACGACTCCGGTTCCGTGATCGATAAAAAAGTGATTTCCAATTTCTGCCCCCGGATGGATATCGATACCGGTTAATTGGTGGGCATACTCAGACATAATCCTTGGGATGATTGGAACGGACATTTCATATAGCTCGTGTGCAATCCTGTGTATTGTTATCGCTTCCACAGAAGGGTAGCTGAGCAGAATTTCCTCTGTTGTCACGGCAGCAGGATCACCGTTATAGGCTGCCTCAATATCTGTCTGCAACATTTGCCGGATTTCCGGGAATTTATTAATAAGATAAATCACAATTTCTGTAGCTTTTGTTTTACATTCTTCGCACTCATCCGGCGATTTATTATTTATTTTGGTATTGTTCACTAAGGTTTTTTTAATAAGATCTCTTAATTCAAGCGCAGACGTGCGTAGATTATTTCCAATAATAATATTAACTTTAGTTTCATCAATTGGATATTTTTCATATACTCCTGGAAATAGGGAAGAACGAAACTGATGGAGAATTTTATAGATACTTTCTTTTCCCGCAAAACCAATTGTCTTATCAATAAAGAAATGACTTTCATTGATATTTTCCAGAGACTTGGAAATATTAGGTATTTCATTATTTAGCCATTCATTTAATTTCATGTTGAGCAACCCTCCTGAACAAAATAATACCACAATCTATGGATAGAAGTGTTAATAAAATGATGGAAAAAGAAGCGTTCACTTAGGGATTGATGAAAAGCTTAAGTGAACAGCTTCAAGCGGAGGCAAAAGAGACCAGTCACATTCAAGCATAAATGCTTGGAGTGGCTGGTCTTTTGCAATCTAAGTTATATCCGGTAATCTTAAGATATTAAGTGTAGCACCTTGCAGAAATGATCTGCTCAATTAACAGAATGTGGTCATCCTCACTTAGCCACTTATCTCTCTCAGACGAAAATGAAAACACATGAAGGGTAGGGTTTTCCAAGCATTCTGTAACAATACATAGCTTATAATTGAGGATAAACTTGCTACTGAAAAAATAAGCGGTAGGGCACATTTTATTGAATGAGCTGCAAAATATGAAGTTCTGACTATTTCCTAATCGGCAGCCATTGCTGGCTATTTGTCCAAATAAAAATGCTTCTCTGTGAGTTGCCTCACTTTATTCACGATATTCTTCTACTATAATTTGAAGTGGTATAGTTTCAAGAATTGTACTGTGAAATGAACGGAGGGAGCCGTGTATGTTTAATCGGGATTTTAATAAGGATCCTTTTATTGTGATATGGGAGTTAACAAGGGCATGCCAGCTGCATTGCCTGCATTGTCGTGCAGAGGCACAGCTTACAAGAGATCCAAGGGAGCTAACCTTTGAAGAAGGAAAAAGATTAGTTGACCAAATATATGAAATGAATAATCCGCTTCTTGTATTTACTGGTGGTGATCCATTAATGAGAGAGGATGTTTTTGATATTGCCTCTTATGCTGTGCAAAAAGGTGTCCGCGTATCCATGACACCAAGTGCAACACCAAATGTAACGAAGGAAGCGATCGAAAAGGCAAAAGAAGTAGGACTCTCACGCTGGGCGTTCAGCCTGGATGGACATAATGCACAAATTCATGATCATTTTCGTGGCACAGAAGGATCATTTGACCTGACTATGGAGCGAATCAAGTATTTACATGAACTAGAGATCCCCATTCAAATCAATACAACCATTTCCCGGTATAATCTGGAATTTTTAGATGAAATGGCTGCGTTAGTAGAGGAACTAGGCTGTGTGCTATGGAGTGTCTTTTTTCTTGTTCCGACAGGAAGAGGTCAGGAGAAGGATATGATTTCTCCAGTGGAACATGAAAGAGTGTTTACATGGTTATTTCAATTAAGCAAAAGGGTCCCATTCGATATTAAAACAACGGCAGCACAGCATTATCGCCGTGTTGTTATTCAGCAGAAAAAGAGGGAAATAAAGCAGCGAAAAGAGGAAATCCAGTATTTGGATGCGTTGACTGAGAAAGGAATAACTGGATCCATTGACGGACTTGGCAGGGCACCGAAGGGTGTAAATGATGGAAATGGATTTATTTTTATCTCTCATATTGGAGATGTATTTCCAAGCGGCCTACTGCCATTAAAGGTTGGAAATGTACGGGAAAAACCACTTCCTCAGATTTATCGTGAATCTCCTATTTTACAGGATTTGCGAAATCCTGATAAGTATAAGGGGAAATGTGGTGTGTGTGAATTTAGAAATGTGTGCGGTGGTTCGAGATCCAGGGCCTATGCCATGACTGGAGATTATATGGAAAGTGAACCGTTCTGTGTTTATATTCCGAAGGCTTTAAGAGTAAAAAGTGGGCAGTAATAACCTATATAGGAATAAGCTGAGTGTTGATGGATTGGAATCCAACCGGCACTATATAGATGGTTATTAATACCATTAGCGTAGGAACACAAGTCTGTTCCAATAAATATGGAAACGTTTTATTGTATCTGTGATAAAGTTAACAGAATAAATCAATAAGGCTGATAAATTGTACAAGATCACATCTCTCAGCTAACGGTCAAATCTATACTTGTTTGTTCAAATGTTGAAAAAGGTATGTAACGAAAAAAAGAGCTGTTCCAACCGGAAAGATGTCAGGAACCACAAACCAGTATCTAATATCTTTTTGTATAATCTGTACTGGATATAGATAAATGGTGGATATCTGGCAGCTTATAGGACAGCTCCCTTTTTTTCTACTGCATAGCTGATGTTACATCCCAATGTCTAATAAAGATTGGTTCCATAACCGTTTGGCATTTGCGATTAAGGTTTGGGTACCGGCGATGAGAATGGTATCTGTTTTAGGATCCTCCTTTGCCAATGCAATCGCGTTGACCAACAGACTTGTTTCATAGGATGAATCCAGTAAGGATCTGGCATATTCTCCGGCATCCTCCGGAAAAAATAAATGGGAAATATCCGGTTTTGTGACAATGATCTTACTTGAAAATTCTGATAATACTCTGATAACCCCTTTATAATCCTTATCAGCAGGGACGCCGACGATGGTTGTGATATTTTTGCTGCCAATGCTAAGGAGAACGTCCTGTAGATAGAGGGCAGACTGTCGATTGATTGCTCCGTCAAGGATGACGGTTGGGTTATGCTGAATAATCTCACATCTGCCAGGCCAATTCAGTGATTGAAAGCAATGAGATAATGTTTCGTAAGGGATTGGTTTATCAAGAATATCTTCACATACCTTCACGGCAGTGGCGGCATTCACCGCTTGAAAGCCGCCAAGAAGCGGTAGGATAAGATTTCGATATGATGCCTTGCTTGTTTGAATATCAAAGGAGGTTCCTTTTGTACTCAGCAACACATGATTAGCTAAAAAGTCTAAATTATAATAGGATTTTTTCACAGCTGATAACTTTTTAAGTTTTTCTTTTATGATAGAGAGTGAACCGATCTGTTCACTTATATAAACAGCCTTTGTGTCCTGTTTCACAATTCCGGTTTTATGAGAAACAATATTATCAAGCTTCGGACCTAGATTCGGTATATGTTCTTCCATGATCGGGGTGATGACCGCATACTCATTGTGCAAAATATTGGTATCATCAAATTGTCCGCCTCTGCCGCATTCGATGACATTAATATCGGTTCCGTTTTCTTTAAAGTATAGAACGGCAATCGCCAAATTAATACCGATTGGGCCTAAATATTGATCAGGAGGGAGCTTCTCTTGAATGGCTTTCACCGGTTCCAGTATTTGATTGCTTAAGCAGATAAAATCCTCGTCTGATATTGCTTTGCCGTTGATTCTGATTCTTTCATTAAAATCAACTAAATGCGGCGAAGAGAATAACCCGACTTTAAAGCCTAAGTGAGCTAGAAGGGATGAAATCATCCGGGATGTCGACCCTTTTCCTTTACTTCCTGTTACAAGGATATACCTTTGTCCTTGATCAGGTGATTGAAGAAGATTAAAGAGTTCTCTCGATAATTCCGGTTTTCTTACTTTGGCATCATCTTTTTCATTTATATTTCCGATAGCTCTGACATAAGAGTGATAGACGAGGTCTTCTGCTTCTTTCATTGTTTTAATCAAAATAATGCTCTCCTTAAAAAACGATATTTTTGATTTTTCCAACCAAATAAAGTGAACCGGTTACCAGAACAGTTTGATTTTGATGACCGACATCCTGATAAAGATATTGCAGGGCAGACTCAATATTCTCAAATGTACGATAGTTTACAAGCTTCTGCCTGTCTAAATAGGAGGTTATTTCTTCAAGGCTGATTCTTCTTTCAATAAATGGATTAGGCACTAAAAGAATTTCTGCATCCTTGAGATAAATTGAGTGAATCATCTCCTGAACATTCTTATTGGATGAAATGGTCATCAAGATTTTTGAAACATCTATTTGCAATGCATGGATATTCTGTTTAAGTGTCTTCAGTTCCAGGCTGTTATGTGCCCCGTCAAACAGGAAAGTAAGTCCGTTTCGCTGCACTCTTTCCATTCTGCATGGAATGGAAAGCTTCTCAATGCCTTTTCGGACTTTCTCCCATTGAATCCTATACCCGAGATTCGTAAGACATTCCATCACAACCAGTGCGTTTGTGGTATTTTGAATTTGGTGCTCTCCGATCAGCGGTAGGGAAAGCTGTTTTAATACTCTATCCATTCCATGATAATCGAATAAATTAGAGTGAAGGCTGCTTTTTTCATTAGAGGAATAGTAGTCCTGTTGATAAAAGATATATCTCGGATTTGTCATTTTTCCTTTTTTCTTTAAAAGTATTCGTGCTGTAGGATTTTTCATGCCGCAGACAGCATATTGAGTGGTTTCCTTGATGATTTGCAGCTTATTTTCTGTAATTTCTTCAATAGTGCCCCCTAAAAGATGACAATGATCCAGTGTGATCTCTGTTAATACTGCAATGATCGGACTGAAGATATTCGTTGGATCAGAGGCTCCACCTACTCCATTTTCAAAAATGACAAGCCGGATTTGATGATGTTTAAAAAATAATAACGCAATTAATACCATCAAATGCATATGGCCAACCTCAGAAAAACGCAGATAGTTTTTTAATTTTTCGGCAATATCGAGCACAATTCGGGAAAACTCCTCCGAATCAATTTGCTCATGATTGACCCGAAATCTTTCTTCATAGTGAATAAGGTGCGGACCGGTAAATAATCCGTGCTTTATTTCATTTTCATTTAGCATGTTGGACAGAAGAAAAGCGGTGGAGCCTTTCCCACAGGATCCGGCAATTTGGATAAATTCAAAATCCTCCAGATTAATCGAGCAGAGGTCTAATATTTCATTCATAATATGCAGATGATGCTTTTCTTTTCGGTTAATGGTTCGATTATAAAATTGACTTAAGTATTGGATGGCTCGTTCATAATGTTTATTCATAAAAACTCCCTGATTTCATAAAGGCTTCTATATCTTAGATTAATCCCCTTCCGACAAATCTTCATTTCATTTTAGCATACAAAGTTCGATAACGTCATGAAGTCTAAAATGTTTCAGGAAGAAGACTATTCACTTAATCTAATACTTTTCGCTTTCTCACAAAAAGAAATGAGATAATGATCCTGTTTTTTAGATCATTCACACCATATATGGTTTCATCATCACAAAAACACTGAAGAACTTTATTGTCTTTGCCATTGCAGGTTTAATTACTGCGGTTGCGGTTTCTCTACTTGCGGATAAATATTCAGTGACAAATTCGGTGACACATCTGAAACGGTAAAAAAGAGTCAAGAGACAAGTGTTGTCAACTAAACAGTTCTCATCACTTATGGTTTCAATTATGAAAGCTTGAAGCGAATCTCATGAATGGTTCGCTTCAAGCTTTTTTTCTTGCGGCTCCTGGTCTAATAGTTCTTCACTGAAGTCTTCTTGATTGGATATGCTGTGTATTTTCCTACATAAATGAATTCCGGTCCAGATCAAGGCAATTCCGAACAGGAAACAGGCTGCAATCGAGCCAAAAGGGAAAAAGAGGGCAACTGGTGCCAAAATAAAGAGTGCAGCTCCCCATCTAGAGAGAATTCCCTTCCAAATAGAAAGGCCGGCGAAAATAACAGTCCCGGATAACATGGAATAGAGTGCTAAGTGTTTACCATAGACAGAACTTTGTAAACGGATATCATACAATTCCGGGATGCTTTTGATTAGGTCGATATAGAAAAAAGTCTGAAACCATTGATAACCAATCCAGAGATACATACTGAAGGATAAGAGAAGGAAACTAAATAAACCAAGTCCTCCAAGGCTTTTATATTGAACAAAGTAGAGTCCAATAAGCCCGATTGCAGCAAGAATAAAGCCAATGAGGCTGAAATAAGCTGCAATAAAGGATTGAGGGTCTAATGCCAGCCAAAGCTGCACGATAACAATCAAACATCCGCCGATAATTGAAATCCATCCCAATACGCGAAGCATCTTCTCAAATGTCAAAATATCACCTCATGTTATGGAAAAACTCATACAGCTAAGATATGCATTCTTTCTAAATATAATGAAGGAAGTGTCCATTTAACTGGAAAGATATGCTTGTTATCATGGCTTTAGTAAAAATTCGCTGTAGGATGCATCTATAGCAGCGCATTTATTTAATTGAAATAAACAAAAAATCATTCAAGATCCGGACAAAAATATAAGTGTTTGATTGCAATCGAATTCATATACTCTTTATGAAGGGGGCTTTTTAACAAAGTTATACTCTTCATCCAATGAAAGAAGGTGGCTGGTGAATGTCTTTCGCCCATTTTAATGAAATTTATGAAATATGTATTGGAATGCTGAAGAAGGATAGAGCAGAAGTGAACATAAGGCCAAATTTGAAAAAGAGATATGTAATCAAGTCAAGGCCGGTCAACCATCAACCATTATTCAATGATGGGGAAGAAGAAAATGAAGCAGAAAAAGAATGTGAAAAAAGGATTATTTAACCGAGAGAGCATAGAGGGGAAAAGCTGTCCCAAAAGCGGTGTCAGGCATCACCACCCAGTTTTTGATCAATCTGCATCGGATTATAGATCGATGGGGGATGCCTGTGATCCCTTGGGACAACCACCTTGTTTATTGTATGCACAATATTCGTCAGTTGATTTATAGATGAATTTTCAATGAGAATAGATGTCTTTTTTATAGTCAGACCCTTTGCAAAAATAAACATGTATTCTATCATTTAGGTGTAAAAATACAATATATTCAAATGGCTAAAAAGCTGATAAGGTTAAATGGAAGCAAAATTATAATAATTTTGAATATTATAAATTTATAATTTGTTTCGAGTGCGTATCATATAATGTGTTGGAAGGAGAGTAACCTTTAACCATGTCTCTAAACTATGAAAGAAGGTGGCTGGCTTGTCTTTTGCACAATTTGATGACATTTACGAAATTTGTTATGGATGGATGGAAGAGGACGAGGCATTTGTAAAGGAGGAAAAATCTAGTTCAACGAAACTGGATAATAGAAGGATGGAGCTTCCTGAGGTGAAGATGCAAAGGGAAAAGGCACCAAGAGAGAGCAGTAAGGAAAAAGAAATACAATTAATCTATAAATAAAGCAGGGGATAGTTCTCTTGCCATGTTACATCTGTTATAGGCCTCTTGAGTGCAAGAGAGCTGTCCCTTCTTACATATGATAGACTCTGTAAATTCACATTTAAGTCCCCGCCTGCACGGAGCAGCAGTTAGGAGGACTATTAAAGCAGCTTCATGTTTTACCCAACTTTTTTCATGAATCAGGATGATCGACAGGCACTTTAAGCAATCAAAGAAATAAGAGCGACGCTGATACAGGCTGAAATAAAGGAGTGCAGTCCATTGGCATAAAGACCGACATTTCTGCCGGAGAGCCTAGAAAAGCGGCTGACCATTAGATTTAGTCCAGAGAAGGGGCTTAGGGACATGGACATGGCCCATGAAAGCAGGAGAATCAATGCAACAGCTAAATTACTGACTCCAAGATCCACGGTACTTAATTGCATAGCTAAAGCACCGACTACTGCAATTTGATGAATTCCAATATATGTAATGCAAAGAACAATCAAAATCAAGGCAAAAGCAAATAAGAAAAAGGATTGCTTTGCTAGTCCCTCCAATAGGTCACTTACCCCATTCATAACGGAGGTTCCCTTCAATGAATAAGCAAGCATTCCTGCACTCATAAAGAGCACAATTTCATTACTCATGGATGGGATATTTCGATCGCGAAAATCCTTTAAAAGTGGAGTCATTTTTCTCCAATTATCGCGTTTCACTCCAAAAAAGAATGGGACGATAATAGTCATTAAACAAACGATTACGATCATAGACCAATTGGTCAACTGTTCAATCAATAAGCAGGCAGCCATAAGAATGACTACGAATAGGACTAGTTTTAAAATCTGAAGATGATCAAATTTATTCAAAGGCACAATAGCAGAGTTGATTCTATCAAATGGATTCCGCATTTGCCAAATGGCAAATAAGAGATTGCCAATTATTAATGATAAAAGTGAAAAGCCGATGCCATACAAAATAAAATCCTGATAGGAAATATGCATATAATGAATCATTAATGAAACTGAGGCAAAATAAGGCGACCACATCGATGCTGTTGCAAAGCCAACTACATAGCTTTTCGCTGTTAAGGCTGACGGCAATTTTAAATCTTCGAGGAAGTCATTGATTATTCTGACGGATGCTAGGTTCAGGATCGGGCTCAGGAAGAATAGAGTTCCTGTAATACCAACATACATTTTTTTTGGCTCGTGCAGCAAGTTATGCAGCAGCTGTGAGACGGATCTGAAAGCTCCTCCAATCTTAAGCGGAATGGAAAGAAGTGGTGCAAGTGTAATTAAACAAAGCAGGGGGAGAACTAAGAAAATCCCCTCGCTGATTCCGGCGAATCCTGTCCCTTTGCTTAATTCAACTCCTATTCCGATTCCCATCATCAAAATACCTAATATCCCGGGAAGCCGGTTTGCATTTAATATACTGCCGCTAAAGGCTGATAAGGCAAGAAATACGACTGCATATTGCTGCCATTGAACCTGGGTAAAATACTGTACAATATATAGAAAACACATACTTAAGACTAGATAACTACGCAAGATGCACCTCTCTCTAAGTCGAAAGCAGGGAAGCAATCCTCTTGCTTTCTCTTTATTATTCGCATGTCACTAAATTTTTGTTCCCCCCATGCTTTATTACGTAGTTTAATAGCCTTTGATCATTTAGTTTCATGGTTGGCGAAATAAAAATAGAACTAGGGTTGGGATATTGCTTGAAAATCAATCTCATAGAATCTTCCATGATGAAGGTTGCAAAAGAAGTCATTCTTTTAAAAGAAATCAATAATTTTGATTAAAGTATACTTCCTTTTATATAATAACGTCCAATTTATTATAATTATCAAAATGATACTTTTTTGTTATGGATTAATCTGTAGGAACGGGGGTTTTATAATAATAAGGAGGATGTTTGTCATTCATTAGATTTTTCGATTTCTTCTAGCCGTGGATGAAACCTCCTTATGTTTCGCATTCCTATCGAAACAAATATCATGTATGTATAGGAATAACTTGGAGGATTGATTCCCATCCTTTGCAAATGAGTGGGAAGTATTTGTAAACAAATGTATGACCATTGCCCCCAATAGGTTAATAATTTTTAACAAATAAAGCATTTACTTGTAA
Organism: uncultured Bacillus sp.; assembly: GCF_946478885.1. Next base: position 18,747 of record NZ_CAMLDX010000068.1, read on the forward strand.
TAATAGGTAAATATTGGTTGATTACAATGTCTGCATAAACAATTTTCAAACAAAGGATGTGCAGCATGAAGTATACAGCTATGTTAGAATCCCTTGTTATTATGACCTTGTTATTTAGCTTGGTTATGCCGTCATTGACAGTAAAATCAAACGGTTATTTACATCTGCAGAGAATGACTACCATTGTGGCTCACCGAGGTGCTTCGGGTGATATTCCAGAGAATACAATAGCGGCATTTGACAGGGCACTGGAAATGAAAGCCGATTATATTGAGATGGACGTTCAGAGAAGTAAAGATGGAGAATTAGTCGTTATCCATGACCGTACAGTAGATCGAACGACGAATGGCACAGGTTTGGTCAAAAATCTGACTTTAAAACAATTGAAAAGTCTCGATGCCGGAAATTGGAAAGGGGAGAAATTTACTGGGGAAAGAATCTCGACTTTTGAAGAGATTCTTAATCGATATCATAAGAGAATCGGAATGATCATCGAAATAAAATACCCGGAACTATATCCTGAAATTGAAGAACAGATCGCCCAAACTCTGAGAAAAACAAACCTCGATCAGCCGCAAAGGGATCGGATTATCATTCAATCCTTCAACGATGCTTCAATGAAAAAAATGAATCAACTCCTCCCGGAAGTCCCTATTGGAATCCTGACAAAAGATAAGAAAGACACATCTGCTCATTCACTTAAAGACTTTTCTTCTTATGCGGATTATTTTAATCCCAACATTAAAATAGTAAATAAGGAAATCGTAGAGCAGGCTTATGCATATGGAATGAAAGTCTTCCCTTGGACTGTCCGCAGCCACGCTGCTGCAGAGTTCGTACTGAATTTAAATGTTTCAGCAGTAATCACTGATTATCCGCAATATATTCATTAGAGTAAAGGCGCCCGCATCGCTTTTTTTTTAAAGGCATGCGGGCTTAAAATTGTCTTTGTTTATGAATGCTTTTAAAATTTGATTTTCTATGGCTCTGAGTATAGAGTTTAAGGTGAACTACTCTCACCACTTCCCACCCTTACGGGTCGCTTGAAGTGGGGGCTTCTCGACTTATCGTTACTTTTACT
>NZ_CAMLDX010000069.1 GCF_946478885.1 uncultured Bacillus sp.
CCATGTTGTCTCTCATACCTGGATTGGCAATGGGCTTCATGATTCGTTACATTTTTTTAAAATTCATTTGAAATCTATTAAATAGTTAGAGGGTGGCCGATTGGAGAACGATCATAATTGGAACGAACACTTTATCAAATCTGTGATTCTCGAAAGAAAAGTACGGCTCTTTCAAGGTGTACAAGGAAGTGCCATTATATAACTGTATTGTGGAGACCGTCATAGTAAGTGGATTATGATTGTCGCCATCTATTTGAGTAGCTTCCTTATATGGATATTGACTTATATAGAGGCTTTGGCTCATTTATTACTTTGGTAGGCAAACTTATATTTTCACAAGAGAATGATTCTCTTGCTTTGATATATCCTTGCCAGTCTCCTTTTTTGAAAAATTTTGGTAAAGATGAACAAAATGGAAGAAAAATGTGATAACATTCACAAACAATTCGAATTTTATGCACGGAGTATTTGTTATACTATAAGCAAGTAATAAATTGTGATAACTTTCACAAATGAATAGCTGTATATTTCATATCCGAGGTGATAGATTATGCAAATTACAATGTCTGATAAAGTGGTTCAATGGTATAAAGAAGATCTGGCACTAACTGAAGGAGATTTTGTAAGATTTTATGTTCGATATGGCGGTTTTAATTCCTTTATCAAGGGATTTTCTTTAGGAATAGATAAAGAAAAACCTGAACAGACTCATATCCAAATTGAGAAAGACGGGATCACATTCTTTATGGAAGATCATGATACATGGTATTTAGATAATAAGGATTTGGTAATTGAATTCAATGATCAAATAGGAGGACCTGAATTTCTACAAGGAATGTAAGCTAACAGACGGGTAGACTGCCGTGTTGAATGAAGACAAAAAACCATTTTTCATATATATTTCTATTAATAAAAGAATCCATTATTCTATGAACTTCCCACTGTCAAACAGGATGATGGAAATGATAAAATGCTAAGCGGCTTTAGCTCTAGATTTACTGAGCCAAGCCGTTTAGTTTTTTTTAACTATCACGGCAATCAAAGACTCCTTAAGTGGTCTGCTTATGTAGATAAAATCCGTCAAATTCAAAACAGTGTTAGTTAAAGCAATCTGGGTGAACAAGGTCTTCCTCCTAAGGGGTAAAAACGGTCATCATTTGCTTCAGCCATTTCTTCTTTGCTTCTACCTTTTCCAAAGTATCCAACAGGCAGGTTCTGTCTATTCGATTACCTGCTACGACCGGAATCACAGAATAGAATTGATTCGATAAGTAAATGATTTCCGGGGTACCATGATGAATCATCTCTTCAATTTCAGTCAATATCCGGAGACCTCTTAGAAGCTGGGTTTCTGATAGTTTCCCAAATGCGGTATGCAGGGCAGTAGGCGACGATTGGGAGATTGCTTCAGTCTTTATTCCTTGAAAGGGAGTACCTTTTGGTAAAAGGGGATATTCGTCCGATTCATCATCTAAGATAATCAATTCATATCCTTTTTTTCGTTTTGTAGAGAGAATTCTTTCAAATTCCTTTTTGGCCTCGAAACGTGTTTGATAATATCTCTCATGTCTTCTCGGAGTACTTCCCATCCGTCCGTATTCAGTATAAATGCGGTAAGAGAATTGCCCTGAACCCTCCTGAAATTCCATAATATAGAACTTATTGGAATTCCTCTGGATTGAAAAAAAATGCAGGACTACTCGCTGCTCTATCTGTTTTACTGAAAAAGAAGGGGGATTTTCCGTATAAAGGTCAAATCTATTGATCATAAGAAATTCCTCCGTTTTGCTTATCTATTGTTATGCCATATCCAAGAAATTCCTTCTTCTATTGCCCGAATGTGATTGACGTGAATTCTATGAGATAAAGCAATCTTATTCATGGCCTTTTCTCCTTTAGGATCTCTAGCACGATGTGGGATTTAAACTTCTGATGTTTATCACTTTTTCTTATAAACCTACTTTAACATCTCCTCATTTTGTGTCTAGTTTCTTAGTATCCTATTATACAGATTGTTAAACGTAGAAATGCTTAGTTATACAGGGATCCAACCGGTAGGGCTTGAGGCTTTTGCCGGGGACGTCTCAATATTTTTTCCGGACATTAAGACACCCCTATCTGCAAAACAATGTTTTGTGAATAGGGGTGTTTTCGTTTTAAACGAAATGATAAAGCCTTCCTGTCTTAACTGATTTTTTCAGGATTCATTAAAATATTCTTGCCTTCTTTTCGATTTTTTGCATATTCAGCTGTTGCAGTAAAAAGTACGTCAGAGGATGAGTTAAGGGCTGTTTCGCAGGAATCCTGTAAAACGCCGATAATGAAACCAACACCAACGACCTGCATAGCAATATCATTAGAAATTCCAAATAAGCTACAAGCAAGAGGAATAAGCAAGAGAGATCCACCGGCCACTCCTGAAGCGCCTGCTGCTGATATTGCGGATAAGACAGTCAAAATAATTGCAGTAGGGATATCCACATCAATTCCTAGAGTATGAACGGCTGAAAGAGTAAGGACAGAAATGGTTACTGCTGCTCCGGCCATATTGATTGTAGCACCTAAAGGAATCGATACTGAATATGTATTCTTATCCAAACCTAGTTTCTCACATAAGCTCATATTTACTGGAATGTTCGCTGCTGAGCTACGCGTAAAGAAAGCTGTAATACCGCTTTCTCTTAAGCATCTTAAAACAAGAGGATATGGATTTTGATGAATACTTATAAATACGATAATTGGATTAATAACAAGAGCTACGAAGAACATACATCCAAGCAGAACGATTAATAGTTTTCCATAATCAAGCAAGGCTGAAAGTCCGTTTGTTACAATTGAGTTATAGACAAGTCCCATGATTCCAAGCGGAGCCAAATCGATAACCCATTTCACTATTTTTGAGATGGCATTCGAAAAATTCCCGATCATGTTTTTGGTAGTATCGGCAGCATTTCTTAAGGCAAGGCCCAAGATGATAGCCCAGGTGAGTATGCCGATATAGTTGGCATTTATGATTGCATTTACCGGATTGTCTACAATGTTAAACAGGATAGTTTGAAGCACTTCAATAATCCCGCCAGGAGGAGTCAGGTCTTCCGTATTCGTTGTTAATGTTAAATCAATCGGAAAAATAAAGCTTGCAACCACCCCTATAAGCCCTGCCAGGAATGTCCCTACAGCATAGAGGAGCAGGATCGATTTCATATTTGTTTTTTGTCCTTTTCTATGTGTGGAAAGGGCATGCATAACTAAGAACAATACTAATATAGGAGCTACTGCCTTCAAGGCACCCACAAATAAAGTACCAAAAATAGCAACCCATTTTGTCGCATCGGGAATTGTTAAGGCCAGAATAATCCCGAGTATCATTCCCACGAGGATGCGTTTTACCAGGCTTACCTGGTTCCATTTAAGGATAATGCTTTTCATTAAAGTCCCTCCGATTTTCCTGAAAAAAGTCTATTAAGAACGTACAGTTGTTTCACTGTGGTGGAATATATATATATGCACTAGTTTATCATGAATATTGTTAATTGTGAAAACCATAATTATATAAATATATTTATTTTAATTTTATAAAAATAGTAAATCCAGGAACGAGATGAATTCTGTTACATAAGGAAAGCCGCTAAAATGGCTGTCGAATCCACCAATCCTGATGCATCTTGTGCTTATAGGAGCTTATCAGACTTTTGCCAACAAGCTGCTCAAGAACAATGGTGTCAGCAAGTAAGGACAAATTGGTGATGGATATAGTAGGATCTTTATCAGCTTCAATTAATAAGAAATAGTTCATTCAAAAAACTAGTTTGTAAAATAACGAAAGAATCCATTTTGTGAGAATAACAAAATGGATTCTTTCGCATTTAATATTTTGATAGGTGGACTCATTGCTTTTATGATTGTTTCTCCTGATCTTGTTGAGCCTCGATCTTGATTTTTGACAGAATTACAGTAGCTGCCTTTACAGCACCTCCAGCACTGCGAAAGCTTTCGGACAGCTTCTGTGCATGTTCCAGATATGTCCGATCCTCTAGTACCTCAGTGACTGCTGCTGCCAAATACTTTGCCTTGTTGCCTTTTAGCAATATTCCGGCGCCTAGTTCGGCAGTTCGGTTAGCCACTGTTCTTTGTTCACTATGCTGTGGAAACAAAACCATCGGTACTCCAAAATATAGGGCTTCATTCACACTATTCATACCGCAATGAGTAATAAATACATCTGCTACCTGTAATACCGAAATCTGATCCACGGAGTTCTTCACAGTGAAATTTCCTGGTATGCTACCCAGTGAAGAAATATCAGTTTTTTCACCGACTGACATCACAACATCATAGTCCGCATTTGCAAAAGCCCTAAAACAATTTTGGTAAAAATCCTGATTTTGATTAAGTATTGTTCCTAAGGAAATATAGACGATTTTTCTATCTTTATTATCATTCCGTACGACAGGCGGAGATTGCCTGATGGATGGTCCAACAAAGGTATATCGCTCTGAAAAGGTATCCACCATCGGTTGAAATTCCTTCGATGTGTAAACAATCGTATCCGTTTCATTATCATTTTGAACCAATGATACAAAGTTCTCTGCTTCATAATGATGATCCTTCAGCAACTGGATTTTTTTATTGATTCGCGGCATACCTATAATCATTCTCCATATTTCGCTGAAACTTTGCTTCATCAGCTTTGCTGTGTACTGATTAAAGGCAAAGGATGTAGTGGAACAAATATAAGGGATCCCCAGTTTCCTGGCAAATAATTTTCCCCAGAAGCAAATTGAGTCGGATACAATACAATCCGGCTGGATTTCCCTCAATTCCTTACATACCTTTTCCTCCAAGGCAATAGTTGTATCGGCAGCCATTTCAATTAATGCTGCAAAATCTTTACCGGCTTTACGATCCAATTCTGCTTGGGACAGTTTAGGCAAGAATTCATCACAAGCAATAAATACAGCACCGGCTTGTTCAATTTTTTTCTGGAATTCCAGAAAGGAATAGTACCATACTGCATGTCCTCTTTTTACTAACTCGCTTACTACCGGAATGGTTGGATTGGTATGACCATATGCGGGAATAGAAAAAAATACGATTTTACTCATACTGACTGTTAAATCTCCCTTCCATCCAAGTCTACCTGATGTATCATATTCTGCAATTTAAGATTTGATAGAAATTCTTCTTTTGCTCTTCTACATTTTCATTTCTAGGTTTTTTCAGCGCAAGTCATCGTACGCTCTTTTTACCCAAATTGTATCGCACTTATTGTGTAAAGTATAGCCGCTTCGATTTTCTAATTCTCGAAAGAAAAAATAGCTAGATGATGACAGGGTGAAGGGGGGTTGAGGGGGATATATCTGTTTTGGATGTGGATCTTACTTCGAGAGTATTTTCTCCATCAATCAAGCAAAGAACAATAACTAGAAAACAAATTCAGTGAAATGACTTTCCGTATAAAATGCAACTGTCATAAAAAACAGGGCTGTCCCATAAGGAGTCAGATATGTGGTGTCTGACTCCTTTGCTTTTGAGACAGCTCCGGCTATTCTATATTAATTTCGAATCAAATAATCAAATGCACTGAGTGCTGCTGTTGCACCAGAGCCCATTGAAATAATGATCTGCTTATAGGCGCTGCTAGTGCAGTCTCCTGCGGCGAATACACCAGGGATGCTTGTTGCCCCGCGGTTGTCGATAACAATTTCACCCATGTGATTGCGTTCAATACTATCATCTAACCAATCAGTATTTGGGACTAGACCGATTTGGACAAACACACCTGCTAGTTCAATAGGATGTTCTGTGCCAGTTTCACGGTCAATATAGGAAATGCCGTTTACCTTGTCAGTACCGGTAATTTCTTTTGTTTGAGCATTTTTGATTACCGTTACGTTAGACAGACTGTAAAGGCGGTCTTGCAGGACAGAATCCGCTTTTAACTCCGCAGCAAACTCAAGAACTGTTACGTGATTGACAATGCCGGCAAGGTCAATTGCTGCCTCAACGCCGGAATTACCGCCGCCAATTACGGCTACGTCCTTACCTGCAAATAATGGACCGTCACAATGAGGACAATAGGCGACGCCTTTATTTTTGAACTCTGCTTCGCCAGGCACGTTTACATTACGCCAGCGAGCACCGGTTGAAAGGATGACACTTTTACTTTTTAAAATCGCACCGTTTTCCAGTTCAATTTCAATGTACTCTTTCTTGTTTAGGCGTTTGGCACGTTGTGAGTCCATTATATCAACATTATATTCTTTCACATGTTCTTCAAGGCTTGCGGCAAGCTTCGGACCTTCTGTGTATGTTGTACCGATAAAGTTTTCGATTCCAAGGGTGTCTATGATCTGACCGCCGAAACGCTCCGCGACCACCCCTGTTCGAATTCCCTTTCGTGCTGCATAAATTGCAGCACTTGCTCCGGCAGGCCCGCCACCGACCACAAGGACATCAAAGGGCTCTTTATTCGAAAGCTCTGAGTCATCCGGTCCGCTGCCTAATTTTGTGAGGATTTCCTTAATTGTCATTCGACCGTTGCCAAACGGCTTCCCATTCAGGAATACAGCTGGAACAGCCATGATATTTTGACTTTCTACTTCTTCTTTAAAGGCATTTCCTTCAATCATGGTATGAGTAATATTGGGATTTAGGATGCTCATCAAATTCAATGCCTGCACCACATCTGGACAATTATGGCAGGTCAGGCTAACATATGTTTCAAAGTGATATTCGCCGCGGATGTTTTTAATTTGATCGATGATGGCTTGCTCAACCTTTGGCGCTCTTCCGCTTACCTGCAGCAAAGCTAATATTAATGAAGTAAATTCATGTCCTAATGGAATTCCTGCAAAAACAACCCCGGTATCCTCGTCAGGACGATTTATGCTAAAGCTTGGTGTTCTTTGTAGTTTCGCTTTTTCCACTTTAATTTTTGGTGACATTGCCGCTAGTTCATTCACCAACTCAAGTGTATCCAGGGAAACTGAATCTGCTCCTGTGCTCTCTTTAAGCAGCACATCACCTTCTAAAAGTTCAAGATATTGGGCTAATTGTGACTTAATTTCTGTATCTAACATCATGTTCCACGCTCCTTAAATTTTTCCTACAAGATCAAGACTTGGTTTGAGTGTTTCAGATCCTTCTTTCCATTTTGCTGGGCATACTTCGCCAGGGTTGTTGCGCACATACTGAGCTGCCTTGATTTTATTAATAAGTGTGCTTGCATCGCGGCCAATGCCGTCTGCATTAATTTCCATCGCCTGGATGATGCCGTCAGGGTCAATGATAAAAGTACCACGGTCTGCTTGACCCGCTTCTTCGATTAGCACTTCAAAATTGCGTGAAATGATATGTGCTGGGTCACCGATCATGGTATACATAATTTTGCTGATCGCCTCTGATGATTCGTGCCATGCTTTATGTGAAAAATGAGTATCTGTTGAAACGGAATATACTTCTGCTCCAAGTGCTTTCAATGCTTCGTAATGTTCTTGAAGATCCTCCAGCTCTGTTGGGCAAACAAAGGTAAAATCGGCAGGGTAGAAGCAAACTACACTCCATTGTCCTTTGAGACTTTCTTCTGTAACCTCCACAAACTGCCCGTTTTTAAATGCTTGTGCTTTGAATGGTTGCACTTCTTTTCTGATTAATGACATTATATACATCCTCCTAGCTATATACTTAATAACAAACAGATTATTTATATAAACTATTAATTTATATTAATTCTAATTACAAAATTATTATCGTATAATCTGAGTGGGCTGTCAATAAATAAATTAAAATAATTATAAATTAATATTAATTATTGATAAATGCTTATAAGTGAGAGAAAGCTATTATACTTGCTGAATATAAGCCTGTTCTTCTTAACAAATATCAATCTTTTTTTAGACAATAAAATGGATAATTTAATAGCTGATAATCATTATTGATAAAAGATTAATAATAGCTGATAAATATTAAACGATTTATTCGAGCTGTTTTTTTAGAAAAGCAATCAAAACAGGGAGATTTTGTTTTTATCTACATAAAACATCTGAAAATATTTCTACTTTTCATAGGTTGTTTTAATATAGAATAAAGGGCATAAGAAAAAAGACTTAAATTAATTTGAAAATATAAAGGAGAGTAATTTAATGAAAAGAATACATATTGCCAATTTACCAACTCCCATTCAAAAGCTGGATCATTTAAGTAATGAGCTTGGTGTCAATATTTATCTGAAACGTGATGATTTTACCGGTTCAGAAGTGAGCGGAAATAAGGTGAGAAAACTTGAGTTTTCTATCGCTGATGCCCTTAACCAAGGCTGTGATACTTTGATTACGGCTGGCGGCATTCAGTCCAATCATTGCCGGGCGACCGCAGCTGCAGCAGCAAGGCTTGGGTTAGGTTGTGACCTTGTTATCCGGGGAGAGATTCCAAAGTACAGTGAGGGCAATCTTTTCATGGATCAGGCATTAGGTGCCCGTGTTCACTTGCTTCCTCCCGAAGAATCAAGGGAAGCGAAAATGGAGGAAATTACGGAAATTCTGCAGGCGCAAGGACATAAACCATATGTCATTCCTGTTGGTGCATCAAATGCAGTGGGTTCTTTAGGCTATGAGGCAGCCTTTGAAGAAATTACCTTGCAGGAGGAAGTGATGGGGATTTCTTTTGATACGATTGTCATTGCAGTAGGTTCGGGAGGCACTTATGCTGGGCTTTGGTACGGGAACCAAAAGCAGGGGACAAAACGGACAATCTTGGGATTTGCCGTCGATCACAATACTGAGATCTTTGAGGAAACCATTTCGGAAATTTTAAAGGATATGTTCCGTAATGATGGCTTGAAGGAACCTAAAGAGATTCAGGATATTCTGATAAATGACCAGTATATCGGAGAGGGTTACGCGAAAAGCCGAGCGGAGGAGCTGGCCTTCATGATGAAAATCAGCCGGCAAAATGGATTCCTGCTGGATCCCGTATATACCGGAAAGGCATTCTATGGCATGGTCTCAGAAATACAAAAAGGTCATTTAAAAGAGGCAGAAAATATTCTCTTTATCCATACGGGAGGCCTGCAGGGCTGGAACCATAATCAGAGAGAAATGGCACTCAAAGTATTGTAAGGCTGCTGCGAAAAAATGGGTTTTTGGTTATTCAAACATATTCAGGTTTCTTATAAATTGAACTAAAGATTTTCTTGTATGCTATAGATTTCAACCAAAACACATCGTCGATTAATGATTTTCATGGCTTCCTTCTTAATGTTTTCCATAAATAAATGAACTTTTTTCGAATTTCTTCGACCTTATGATAGAAAACATGGTTTTGATATTACTCAGACAAAAGCAGAGAGACAACTGCGAAATTGGAAAAAATATCTTTCCTCTTGAAGGAGAAATATCCTGTATGTTATAATTCTTTACAGGAAGAGCTTTTTATTAAGATCATACAACAAGTATTTTAACAGCTAACCTTTGGTCTGGAAGCAATTTATTTAACGTTGCATCTTCAAAAGCAAAAATAAATAAAATCCTTATTATCACTTTTTACGTGTTACTGATTTGATCAGGCATGAGTAAAGATGGATAAATGAAATGAAGTTTTTTGGGAATAGTATCCTTAATCTTTGTTTCATTTTACACTCCTTTATTCATGCCTTTATATTTTACTTATCTTGTAAGCGCTTAATTAGGAAGCAAATCACATTAGAAATAACTTTAAGATCAAAAAGGCTTTTGGTATATTTTGAATTTTATTGACATGGGTGGGGCGCATGAAGGTAGAAGTAAAAAAGACTCTTAATAACAATGTTCTTATTGCAAAGCATTCTTCCTATGGTGAAGTGGTCGTCATCGGCAAAGGAATTGGTTTTAATCGAAAAAGCGGGGAATCTATTGACACTGGTTCGATTGAAAAACTCTTTATTTTAAAAAATGAAAAAGAACAGAAAGATTATATTAAGCTCCTTTCTAGCGTTGATAATGACGCGCATGAAGTTATTATTTCTGCCATGAATTTAATTAAAAACAAGGTAAATGCTCCGCTTAATGAACATATCCATGTCGCATTAACGGATCACCTTATGTTTACATTTAATCGAGTATTCAATGGAATGGAAATTAAAAATCCTTTTCTAGTAGAGACGAAGACGCTATATCCTGTTGAGTATGGTATAGCTCAAGAAGTTGTGCAACTCATTGCAGAGAATACGGGTATCCGTTTACCCGCAGGAGAAATTGGTTTTATTGCACTTCATATCCATAGTTCGATCAACAACCGTAACATTGGGGAAATCAATCAAGACTCTCAGTTAGTGACAAAATTAATCCAAATGATCGAACAAGAATTAAAAATTAAAATCGATAAAGATAGTATAGATTATACAAGATTGGTGAGGCACCTTCATTATACGATAGTGAGAGTGAAAACTGGAGAGATAGTTGAGGAACAAGAAAAAATATCTTTCCTCCTGAAAGAGGAATATCCAGTGTGCTACAATCTTGCATGGAAGCTTATTAAAATGATGCAACAAGCTTTATCTCAGCCAGTTTATGATTCAGAAGCGGTTTATTTAACGATGCATCTTCAACGGCTGCAGAAAAAAATCAAATAAAATTTTCATTATTACTTTTTACGTGTTACTGATTCGATCAGGCATGAGTAAAGAAGAATAAATGAAACGAGGTTTTTAGGGGAATATTGTTCTTAAGCCTTGTTTTATTTTCCTCCTTTATTCATGTCTTTTTATTTTGCTTTTTATGTAAACGTTTAATCAGATAATAAACCAAATTGGAGGGTTTTTTATGTTTAAAAAAGCTTTTGGCATCTTGCAGAAGGTAGGAAAAGCGTTAATGCTGCCGGTAGCTCTTTTACCTGCAGCAGGTATATTGCTTGCTTTGGGTACTGCGCTCCAAAATCCGGTACTCATTGAGATTGCACCGTTCTTAAATAACTCAGTTGTGGAAATAGTATCTTCGGTTATGAGCAATGCTGGAAATATTGTTTTTTCAAACCTGCCATTATTATTTGCTGTAGGGGTCGCGGTTGGGTTAGCTGGAGGAGAAGGGGTTGCAGGACTAGCTGCTATTATTGGATACCTCATTATGAATGTTACTATGGGTACTGTTCTCGGTGTAACTGCTGGTGATAAGATAGTAGGTCATACAGAAATCCTAGGAATTCCTACTTTGGCAACGGGAGTTTTTGGTGGTATCATCGTCGGAGTTGTTGCAGCCATGCTTTATAATCGTTTTTATGAAATTGAGCTGCCATCATACTTAGGATTCTTTGCTGGGAAACGTTTCGTTCCAATTATTACAGCTGGAACAGCGGTACTATTGGGCTTAGTTATGATTGTGGTTTGGCCGCCAATTCAATTAGGTCTAAATGCATTTTCGCAAAATATGGTTCACGCCAATTTAACCCTTTCTGCATTCATATTCGGTGTGATTGAACGTTCATTAATTCCATTTGGTTTACACCACATCTTCTATTCACCTTTCTGGTTCGAATTTGGCGAATATATAACAAAAACTGGAGAAATAGTTCGTGGTGACCAGGCGATTTTCATGGCCCAAATTCGTGATAATGTCCAAAACTTAACAGCAGGCACCTTTATGACAGGTAAATTCCCGTTTATGATGTTTGGGCTACCAGCTGCTGCATTAGCAATCTATCATGAGGCGCGCCCTGAACGGAAAAAGGTTGTTGGAGGACTAATGGCAGCAGCTGCACTAACATCCTTTTTAACAGGAATTACAGAGCCACTGGAATTTTCATTCTTATTCGTTGCACCTGTTTTATTTGGAATTCATGCAATCTTTGCAGGATTATCCTTTATGACGATGCATCTTTTAAATGTAAAAATTGGAATGACTTTCTCTGGAGGTCTAATTGACTACATTTTATTCGGTTTAATTAATCCTCAAACAAATGCATGGATGGTTATCCCGGTAGGTCTTGTGTTTGCTGTTATTTACTATTTTGGCTTCCGTTTTGCAATCCGAAAATTCAACCTGAAAACACCTGGCCGTGAAGTTGTTGAAGAAGAGAAAGAAGGAGCAGCTGTTCAAGGTAGTGAACTTCCTTATAATATCCTTGCAGCAATGGGTGGACAAGAGAATATCACTCACTTAGATGCTTGTATTACGCGTCTTCGAGTATCTGTTAATGATGTGAAAAATGTAGATAAAGAACGCTTAAAACAACTTGGCGCTGCTGGTGTCCTTGAAATAGGAAATAACATTCAGGCGATATTTGGTCCTCGTTCTGAAACGATTAAAGGACAAATGAAAGATATCATGAGTGGAAAAAATCCGAAACGACCTGAAGCAGAATCTCAAAATCACGAGGTTGAACAACCATTTTCAAGTGCTCTTGAAAATGATAAAAGTAATAACGAATTCTTCATCTCCCCAATTCAAGGTGAAATCATACCCATTTCAGAAGTACCTGATCCGGTTTTTTCAGAAAAAATGATGGGTGACGGTTTTGCTATTATTCCTTCTGAAGGAACAGTGGTATCTCCGGTTAATGGGAAAATTATAAATTTATTTCCAACTAAACATGCTATCGGGATACTTTCTGATTCTGGAAGAGAAATTCTTATCCATGTTGGAATTGATACGGTCAACCTGAAAGGTCAAGGATTTGAAACGCTAGTATCAGAAAATGATTATATTGAAAAGGGTCAACCGTTATTAAAAGTTGATTTAGATTTTATAAAACAACATTCACCATCAATCATTACGCCAATCGTTTTTACTAATCTAACACCAGAAGAATCCGTGGTCCTAAATAAAAGCGGGGGCGTGTCACTAAAAGAGGAGAATATCATTTTTATTACTAAATAATAGAAAAGGATAGGAGTCGATTACAATGGTTGAAAAACAATATAAGGTAATTGCAGAAACCGGAATCCATGCTCGTCCAGCAATGATGCTGGTAGGGGCAGCTAGCAAGTTTCAGTCAGAAACTAAATTAGAATATAACGGGAAAGAAGCAAATTTAAAATCGATTATGGGGGTTATGTCACTAGGAATCGGAAAAGGGGCTGAAATTAAAATGATTGCTAATGGAAATGATGAGGAAAAAGTGCTAATAGAATTAGATGAGATTTTAAAGAAGGAAGGTCTGGCTGAATAATGAATTCTTTAACTGGTGTTGCAGCATCAAGTGGAATTGCTATCTCAAAAGCATATCGATTAGTAGAACCTGATCTTTCTTTTAGTAAAAAAAAGATTGAAGTAGTTGATTCAGAAATTAAGCGCCTGCGCGCCGCCATTGCAAAAGCGAAACAAGAACTTGAGCAAATTCGTGATCGTGCACAGAATGATCTCGGAGATGACAAGGCTGCTATTTTTGAAGCGCATCTTCTGATATTAAGCGATCCAGAACTAGTAAACCCTATTGAAGATCTGATCAAGAATGAAAAGGTTAATGCAGAATTTGCTCTGAAAAATACTACCGATATGTTTATAAACATGTTTGAACAAATGGATAATGAGTATATGAAGGAACGCGCAGTTGATATTCACGATGTGACAAAACGGGTACTTTCACATTTGTTAGGTGTGATAGTCGTTTCGCCAAGTATGATATCGGAGGAAGTCATTATTGTTGCTGAAGATCTTACTCCTTCAGACACAGCACAATTAAATCGTCAATTTGTAAAAGGTTTTACAACAGACATCGGAAGTAGAACGTCCCATTCAGCCATTATGGCTCGATCGATTGAAATCCCTGCTGTTGTAGGGACAAAAACAGCTACTTTGGAAATTAAAAATGGAGATCTCGTGATTGTTGACGGTCTTGATGGCGAAGTTCTTGTTAATCCTTCGGAGGAAATTGTAAGACAGTATAAGAAGAAACAAGCAGATTTTGAAGCTCGAAAAGCGGAATGGGCAAAGCTTGTTAATGAAAAGACAACATCCGCAGATGGGCACCGTGTTGAATTAGCCGCTAATATTGGTACACCGAATGATTTAGTGGGGGTTGTCAATAATGGCGGTGAAGGAGTCGGTCTTTATCGCACTGAATTTCTATATATGGGCAGAGATCAGCTTCCTTCTGAAGAAGAGCAATATGAAATGTATAGAGCAGTATTAGAAGGAATGACTGGAAAGCCAGTAGTTGTTCGTACCCTTGATATTGGTGGAGATAAAGCTCTACCATACTTGAACTTACCAGAAGAAATGAATCCATTCCTTGGAGTCCGGGCGATTCGATTATGCCTTGAAGAAAAGGAGATGTTCCGTACTCAATTAAGAGCGCTATTAAGAGCGAGCACTGCCGGAAATCTGAAAATCATGTTCCCGATGATTGCAACGCTTGATGAATTCCGCGCAGCAAAAACCATTTTAGAAGAGGAAAAGCTAAAGTTAGTTCGAGGAGGGGTACCAGTCTCCGATCGAATTGAACTTGGGATTATGGTGGAAATTCCATCAACTGCGGTGATGGCAGACCAGTTTGCTAAAGAAGTAGACTTCTTTAGTATCGGAACCAATGATTTAATTCAATATACAATGGCTGCTGACCGTATGAATGAGCGAGTTTCGTACCTATATCAACCATGTAGCCCGTCCATTTTACGTCTTGTAAAGATGGTCATTGATGCAGCTCATAAAGAAGGAAAATGGGCCGGAATGTGCGGGGAAATGGCAGGAGATGAAACAGCGATACCATTATTACTTGGCTTAGGTCTTGATGAATTCTCTATGAGTGCTACATCTATCTTAAAAGCACGTTCAAAAATTCTATGTTTATCCAAAAAGGAAATGGAAGGTTTAGTTGAAAAAGTACTACAAATGAGTACAACAAATGAAGTAGTGGAGGCAATTAATATTGCTATAAAAAAAGAAAAATGATCAATAAGACCAAATGTGTTTTTATGGAGGTAAAGAGCATGAAAAGAATAGGTGTTTTAACAAGCGGAGGAGATGCACCTGGAATGAATGCTGCTGTCAGAGCGGTTGTTCGGAAGGCAATTTACCACGGTTTGGAAGTTTATGGGATTATGGGTGGATACGCAGGTTTAATAAATGGAAATATTGACAAACTTGAGTTAGGCTCTGTTGGTGATATCATTCATCACGGCGGTACGAAGCTGCTTTCAGCTAGATGCGAAGAATTTAAAACAAAAGAAGGACAGCAAAAAGGCTTTGAGCAGTTAAAAAAAGCGGGTATTGAGGGTTTGGTTGTGATCGGAGGAGATGGCTCATACCGCGGAGCTAAGGCGTTGACTGAGAATGGTTTTCCATGTGTCGGTGTACCAGGAACGATTGATAACGATATTCCTGGTACACAATTTACCATTGGATTCGATACAGCAGTCAATACCGTGATTGAAGCGATTGACAAAATTCGTGATACTGCGATGTCACATGAACGTACATTTATCATTGAAGTGATGGGACGCCATGCAGGTGATATTGCGCTGTGGTCCGGTTTAGCCGGTGGTGCTGAAGCGATCCTAATCCCTGAAGATGGTTATGACATGAACGAAATTGTTGAACGCTTGAAACAAAGCCATAAGCGTGGCAAGAGGCACAGTATCATTATTGTTGCAGAAGGCGTAGCAAGCGGTTTTGAATTTGGACAGAAAATAAAGGAATTGACTGATTTTGATACCCGCGTCTCCATTTTAGGACATATGCAACGCGGCGGATCCCCTACAGTCTTTGACCGTGTATTAGCAAGTCGTCTTGGTGCACGTGCAGTTGAACTTTTAATGGAAGGAAAGGGTGGAAGATCTGTTGGAATTATTAACAATCAAATTGTTGATAGTGAAATATCCGATATTGTAGAAGACACCCATACAGTGGATAAGTCTCTTTTAACATTGCTAAAAGAACTCTCTATTTAAAAGAAGATATTTTAAATATCAAGAGAATTTTTAATTTAAAAGAGGGATAGAGAGACCATCTTGGAACACAGTTTATCGCATTTGATACCTACGATTCATCTACTGTTTTCAGATAAAGTAGTTAAAAACTATTAAGCATTTTTAGGAGGAATGAAGATGGGGTTAGTTTCAATGAAGGAAATGTTAAACTTGGCATTTCAGGAAGGCTATGCAGTTGGTCAATTTAACATCAACAATCTAGAATGGACACAAGCTATTTTATCTGCTGCTGAGGAAGAAAAATCACCAGTTATTCTTGGAGTTTCTGAAGGGGCGGCACGTTATATGGGTGGCTTTTCTGTTGTAACAGCAATGGTAAAAGCTCTTGTGAAAGAAATGAAAATCATGATCCCAGTAGCGATTCACCTGGACCACGGTTCTAGCGTTGATAATTGTAAAGCTGCTATTGATGCCGGATTTACTTCCGTTATGATTGACGCCTCCCATTTTCCATTTGAGGAAAATGTAAAAATAACACATGAAGTAGTGAAATATGCGCATGAACGTGGCGTATCCGTTGAAGCTGAGTTAGGAACGGTTGGCGGGCAGGAAGACGATGTCATCGCTGAGGGTGTTATTTATGCAGATCCGAAGGAATGCGAGAAGCTAGTTAAACGAACAGGCATCGATTGCCTTGCACCTGCATTAGGTTCTGTTCATGGTCCTTACAAAGGGGAACCAAACCTAGGTTTCAAGGAAATGGAGGAGATCAGCCAAACAATTGGACTGCCATTAGTCTTGCATGGCGGTACAGGTATCCCTACGGATCAAATCGAAAAATCCATCTCATTAGGAACATCAAAAATCAATGTGAATACAGAAAATCAAATAGTATTTACGAAAGTAGTTCGTAAAGTATTAAATTCGGATCCTGATGTATACGATCCACGTAAAGTGATAGGTCCCGGCCGTGAAGCGATTAAAGAAACGGTGATTGGAAAAATTCGCGAATTCGGTTCCTCTGGTAAAGCGTTTTAAAAAGGGAGCAGCTACGAAGGCTGATCTATCCGTTGAAAAAATAGTTATATAAAGTAGTATTATTTGTTTTATTCTCTGTTTACAGCAAGATGATCATAATAATCGGAGGTTTAACATGACGCATATTTACTTTGATTATTCAAAAGCATTGGATTTTTTTGGGGAGCGCGAACTTCACTATTTACAAGATTCCGTTAAGATTGCCCATCATTCTTTACATGATAAAACAGGTGCAGGTAATGACTATTTGGGGTGGGTTAATTTACCGGTAGATTATGACAAAGAAGAGTTTTTACGCATACAAAAAACAGCAGAAAAAATAAAAATGGATTCTGATATTCTTTTAGTAATTGGGATCGGCGGCTCATATTTAGGGGCTCGTGCTGCAATAGAGGCATTAAATCATAGCTTTTACAATGTATTGCCGAAAGTAAAGCGTGGCAATCCACAAGTCATTTTTGTTGGCAATAATATAAGCTCTACTTATATAAAAGATGTTATGGATCTTTTAGAGGGAAAAGACTTTTCAATCAATGTCATTTCCAAATCAGGTACGACAACAGAGCCTGCCCTTGCCTTTCGCATTTTCCGTAAACTATTGGAGGAAAAGTATGGCTTACATGAAGCTGTTAAACGAATCTATGCCACAACAGACAAAGCAAGGGGAGCACTTAAAACAGTGGCTGACGAAGAGGGATATGAGACATTTGTGATTCCTGATGATGTTGGCGGACGCTATTCGGTATTAACAGCGGTTGGACTATTGCCCATTGCGGTAAGTGGCGCTGATATTGAAGCTATGATGAAAGGGGCACGGGCAGCACGGGAGGATTTCAGTCAACCCGAGCTTCATGAAAATGCGGCATATCAATATGCTGTAATCAGAAATCTATTTTATAACAAAGGGAAAACGATTGAGATGCTAGTTAACTATGAACCGGCATTACAATATTTTTCTGAATGGTGGAAGCAACTGTTTGGTGAAAGTGAAGGAAAGGATCAGAAAGGAATATATCCCTCTTCCGCCAACTTTTCAACAGACCTTCATTCCTTAGGACAATACGTACAAGAAGGTCGCCGCGACTTATTTGAAACAGTTGTCATGGTTAAAAATCCACGTCATGAAATCATCGTTGAAGAGACTGACAATGATTTAGATGGGTTGAATTATCTTGCAGGCAAAACCGTTGATTATGTTAATAATAAAGCCTTTGAAGGAACTTTGCTTGCCCACACTGATGGAGGTGTTCCTAATTTAATTGTATTGATTCCACGGCTTGACGAGTATACGTTTGGTTATCTTGTATATTTCTTTGAAAAAGCTTGTGCTATGAGTGGTTATTTATTGGGTGTAAATCCTTTCAATCAGCCCGGGGTTGAAGCCTACAAAGTGAATATGTTTGCTTTGCTAGGCAAGCCAGGCTTTGAAGAGAAGAAAGCTGAATTAGAGAAACGTCTAGAAAAATAAGGGCTTTCTCACCATAAATATTATATTTTCAGACTGCATTTTAGTTTTATCGTATGGGTGAAAAATTGATGTGACCACATTTAGTTGAAATTGGTCACATCAGCCATATGATTTGCAAACTTTTCAATTGATTTAGATTTCATTTCTTGGGTAACGTGAGAATAAATATCTGTTGTTATAATATCCTTATGCCCAAGACGCTCTTGTATCTCTTTTAAGGTCATTCCTGCTTCTAAACACATTACAGCATGCGTATGCCGTAAATCATGAATCTTTATATTAGGAACTCCAGCCTTTTTCTTTAATCGGTCAAATGCAGTTTAGGAGGGAATTGGATTTTTCTGTATCAATCCTACAATCATACAACAGTCACTAATTCAACATTAGGGTATTACTTTGCACCTGTGTTTGTCATGATTCTCTCACCAATTATCCTTAAGGAACAACTGCCTATTAAAAAGATTGTTTGTATTGGTGTTGCGGTATTTGGTATGTTATTGATTGTTGGAAATGGCATAAGTGCATCTGGAAAAGGTGATCTACTTGGGATCTTTTTTGGATTAGTTGCAGCTGCGTTTTACGCTGCATTAATGTTGAATAACATCTTACCTATTTTAAAGAAAAGCTTTTTATAGGCAATGAAAAAAGTTTTCGAAACTGCTCTAGTTAAAGGGCCCCTTATGTACCAACAGAAGCTGTAACAGCAATGCTCATACAATTATTACAAAAGATGTTGTTAATCAGAATATGTTACCAGTGGTAGTTGGTCTTTTCTTACTTTCTTTAATTATTGCTACAAGGTTAATACAAAATGTAATAGTTAAAATGGGTCTGCCAACTTAATTCACTCCAGCACATCAATGGAATTATAATCACTACTTTCTTAATGGAGCATTT
>NZ_CAMLDX010000070.1 GCF_946478885.1 uncultured Bacillus sp.
TTATAGTGGAAGAGATGTTTATCCATTAGTATTCTAAATGCTCCTTATCTGTTATACGTTTACGGAATACATAATAATTCCAAATGGTATAAGCAAGGACAATCGGAACCATGGTTAAGGCAATGATTGTCATCAGCTTAAGTGAATAGTCTCCGGAAGCTGCATTATAAACCGTTAAATTATAGGCCGTATCAGTTGAACTAATCATTACATTCGGGAACAGGGCAACAAAGAACGACGCCGTTACCAATACAATCATTAATCCTGTTGCAGTAAAGCTGTATCCTTCCTTTTTCTTCTTCATTAAACCGAAGAGGGCAAGGTAAAGGATGATGACGGCTGCATAAAGAGGAATGAGGATGGTGCCTCTTTCTGCTAAGGCATCTGTATAAACACCTGTCAGGATGACAAAAAGAACTAGGATTCCTCCTAAAGCATAATAGATTTTTCTACCGGATTCAACAGCACGTTCACGAAGTGAACCAGTTGTTTTCAAAGAGATAAACATTAAACCGTGCATATAGGCAAGTAAAACAACGGCGATACCTCCGACAACTGTGTACAAATTAACTAGGTCAAAAAATCCAGCAGACATATTCATATTTTTGTCAATCGGCACACCTTTTAAAAGGCTGGTAAATAGTACTCCGACTAAGAAAGGCGGGAGCAGACTACCGATAAAGATGGACCAATCCCATGTTTTAACCCACTTTGCCGATGAGGCTTTGCCCCTGAATTCAAAGGCTACACCGCGAGCGATTAAAGCTAAAAGAAGAACGACAAATGGTAAATAATATCCGCTGAATAATGTTGCATACCAGTGTGGGAAAGCTGCAAACATGGCACCTCCGGCGGTAATCAGCCAAACTTCATTTGCATCCCAGAAAGGACCGATTGAATTAATCAGCATCCGTTTTTCTAAATCATTTCTGGCAAGGAATTTTGTCCCCATTCCTACACCGAAATCAAAGCCTTCCAAGAACAGAAATCCAATCCAAAGCACACCGATAAGAATAAACCATATCTCACTTAGTTGCATGTTCTACACCCCCTGTACTGAATGGATCTGTTGAATCAATATTGTCTGTTGACTTTGCGTTCGGACCCTGTTTGATCACTTTTACAAATAAATACCCCATTGCTACTGCCAATAAACTATACACTAGTGAAAAGGCAATCAGTGAAAATAATACTGAACCAGCTGAAACATTAGGCGATACTGCGGTAGATGTTTTCATTAACCCATTCACAATCCATGGCTGGCGGCCCATTTCCGACATAATCCAGCCAAAGGTGTTTGCGATAAATG
The DNA here is from genome assembly GCF_946478885.1 of uncultured Bacillus sp. Next base: position 1,310 of record NZ_CAMLDX010000070.1, read on the forward strand.
GCAGGAAGATAGCTGGTATCATCAGTTTTAAATAGAAAAACTTATTTTCAATGGTTCTGCGCCGGCTGTATATTAAACCGATTAGGCTCAGTAGAATCATCAATCCTCCGGCAACTACCATGATCCGGAAACTCCAGAAGGTTGTTTTAACAGGAGGTATATAATTTCCCTCTCCATATTTTTCTGCATATTGAGCTTGAATGGTGTTCATACCCTGAACTTTTCCACTGAATTCTCCATAGGATAAGAAGCTTAATAAGTATGGAATTTTTACTTCACCTGTTACTTCTTGGTTCTTTGTATCGATATTGGCCCAAACAGTCCATGCTGCTGGGTCTCCACTGTCTTTGTACAAGCCTTCAGCAGCAGCCATTTTCATTGGTTGTGCATCAACGAGGTAAGTGGATTGGGAGTGACCCGAAAAGGCAATCCCGATAGTAGAAATTAAGCCGATAATCAATCCGATTTTGATCGAACGTTTAAAGAAATCCAAATCGCGCTTTTTCAAGAAATTCCATGCGCTGACTCCTATAACAAAGAATGCTGCTGTTGCAAGTGAAGCAAAAATAGTATGGGGAAAAGCAACCATTAATTTAGCATTCGTTATAACAGCGAGAAAATCATTTGTCTCGGCACGTCCATTTTGAATGGCATAGCCTACTGGATTTTGCATAAAGGAGTTAGCGGTTAAGATCCAAAAGGCAGATACAGCCGTGGCAAAAGAAACAAGCCATATACAGGCTAAATGCAATTTTTTAGGGAGTTTATCCCAGCCGAAAATCCATAATCCAATGAAAGTTGACTCAATGAAGAAGGCGAGCAATGCTTCAATGGCGAGCGGCGCCCCAAAAACATCCCCCATAAATCTGGAATATTCTGACCAGTTCATACCGAATTGGAATTCCTGGATAATCCCGGTTACAACCCCGACAGCGAAATTGATAAGAAAGAAAGTCCCCCAAAACTTTGTCATTTTCTTATAAATCTCTTTCTTTTTGACTACATACATGGTCTGCATGACTGCAATGATAAAGGCAAGGCCAATGGACAATGGTACGAAAATGAAGTGAAACACAGTTGTTGAAGCAAACTGTATACGTGCTAGTATTAACTCTTCCATATTTTGAACCCCCTTTAGTATATTTTCATCACCATCTAACTAAAATATAACAAACTTACATTGTGAAGTTGTGAACATCGAAAGTAATAAATGTGACGATTTTAGTAAAAAAGAAATAGTGTGATTAAAATAGTTGACGTTCACAAATAGTACAAATTTATTAACGCTTTATTCATAAAAATGGATAAATTCTAAAAATAATACCATAGGGGATGTTTTATAAAAAAAAATCGGCATTCGCCGATTTAATAAAGAACTTCTGATTTTGTTAAAGGTACAGAAGAGGGAAGGGGGGGTTCTCCCTGATTTACGGTTTCAACATTTACATCCTCGTCCTGCTGCTTCGTTACTTCTATATATTTAATATGATGGTCTTCCATATCAACGATTTGAAAGGAATAGGATTCAAAGTGAACTACGTCACCCTGCTTGGCTTCATAGTTTTCAGTTAAAATCCACCCGCCGATTGTATCAATATCTTCATCATTAATTTCAAGACCGAGTAAATCATTTACTTCAGAAACAAGAACCTTGGAATCAATAATGAAATGGTCATCTTCAATTTTGCGGATCATCGGGATTTCATCTGTATCAAATTCGTCACGGATTTCCCCGACTATTTCCTCTACAATGTCCTCGACCGTTACAAGTCCTGATGTTCCGCCGTATTCATCCATTAGAATAGCCATATGGATACGTTCCTTTTGCATTTTTAAAAGGAGATTATGAATCGGTATGGTATCAATGACTCTAATGATTGGACGGATATACGTTTCAAGAGTTTTAGTCGTCAGATTTTGATAATCTAATATATCTGTTAATAGTTCCTTCATGTTGACCAAACCGATAATATGATCCTTATCTCCATCGATGATTGGATAGCGCGTGAATTTTTCTTCTTTAATGAGCGCCAGAAAGGATTCAAGTGTTTCATCCTTAGCCAGAGAAACAATCTCCGTTCTTGGTACCATAATCTCTTTTGCGATCCGGTTGTCAAATTCAAAAATTTTATTTACATACTTAAACTCAGATTGGTTGATCTCGCCATTCTTATAACTTTCCGACAAAATGATTCTTAACTCTTCTTCTGAATGTGCCAATTCATGACCGGAAACAGGCTTAAGCCCGAAAATTCCTGATATTAATCTTGCTGAACCATTTAACAGCCAGATAATCGGAAACATTAGTTTATAAAACAAAATAAGCGGGCGTGCTGTCATTAACGTGATCCGTTCTGCTTTTTGGATAGCGACGGTCTTAGGTGCAAGCTCTCCGACAACTACATGTAAAAAGGTCATAATCGAAAAAGCGATAACAATCGAAAGTACTGAAGTTAAAGACTCCGGAAGATTGAAAAATGCTAAAACAGGATGAAGAATATGCTCAAAGGTAGGTTCCCCAAGAGCACCGATTCCGAGTGCTGTCATTGTGATTCCTAGCTGGCAGGCAGATAGGTATTCATCAAGACTTGAAATTACCCGTTTCGCTGAAATAGCACTTTTATTATTACCTTCTTCTATTAACTGATCGATTCTGGAACTTCTCACCTTAACAATGGCAAATTCAGAAGTAACAAAAAATGCCGTTAAAGCAATTAAAATGGCTATGATAACCAAGTTTAATATGTCCAAATAAGTTTCCTTATCCTGATTTCAACAGGAAAGGAGTCACCTCCTGATAATTCAAAAATTGTATTTAATTCAAAATTCTGTATATTATTCAGTGAACATTCGTTGCGCGTTGTTTCTAATAATTCTAAGCTAGTATAATAGTCAGTTGTCGTTTTAGAAACATTTGCCCGTAGAGCTAATAATCCAATTAGATTACATGCCCCATCATACCACCTCAGATCTTTGGTCAGTCAGCTTTGCTTACAAGGTTATGGAATTCTTCCTGCGGCTGCACTAGTAAACAGCAGGACTATAACAATATGAAACAAAGCATATATATCACAATTATAAGGTAATACAAACAATACAGTCAAACGTTCCAGTTGTAATAGATGTTATGAATAATATATGAAGAAACGCGTGGCAGAATGCTTTTATGCATTAATTTCAAGAAAAAAATCATTTCTTAGGAATTTCTCTCGTACCATTGGCGGGCCAGCATGCCATATACAGCTAAATCGTGGAAATGATTATAAAGAAATTCTCCTTCTCGGATGATGCCTTCCAGCATAAAACCAAGTTTCTCCGGTATGGCTCTGCTTTTATCATTTGAAACTCCGCAACGGATTTCCACCCGATTTAACTGTAAATAAAAAAATATATAATCGAGTAATGCCTTAACCGTCCTTGTCATGATGCCGCAACCTGTAAATTCCTTTCCTAAGTAATAGCCAAGAGTTGTTTGATTATTATTCCAGTCGATCGAATGGAGGCCGATGACCCCAGCTAATGCACCATGAAAACGGATGCCGACATGAAACCCGTTATTATCTGCATATTGCTTCAGCCAGGCAGGTATAATTGTATGATATTGGAGGGAATTGGTCAGGCTATCTACCCATGGAAGCCATTTGCGCAAGTGTGCCCGATTTCTGTCGACCAGTTGAAAAAGCTCTGAACTGTCCTGAATCTGCAGCAACTGCAGTTCGATCTCATGATCTACCTTTAAAGTGAACACATGTTTCACCCCTTTATCCTGTCTTAGCCTGTTACTGTTTGAAAAGGTTCAATATGAATCATCGCAATGGATACATGATACTTTTTATACAGTTGTTCTTCGATTCTCTCTGTTATTTTATGACTTTCCACTACATTTAAATTCGGATCGACACATATTGTAGCTTCGGCGAGAATTTGATTTCCTTGTGTTCGTGCTCTGACCGCGGTTACATTTAAGACTCCGGGAGAGTTGCTAATGGTCTTTTTAATACCTAAAAGCAGGTCGGTATCAATTCCGTCTGTTAAAGTATAGGTAGTTTCCCGAAAAATGTCCCATGCTGTTTTGCAAATGATGAGGCCAACAATAATGGCTGCGGTTACGTCGAGAAAGCGAATTCCTGCATGAGTACCGGCAATCCCAACAAATGCACCTAGGCTTACAAATGCATCCGAACGGTTATCATAGGCTACAGCCTTGATTGAGGAACTGTTAATTTTAGCAGCTAATTTTATATTATATAAATAAACAAAATACATAATTACAGCACAGGATAAGGCAGTCCAAGCTGTCAGCATATCAGGTGTAGTTTTTGGATTGGAAACGATGCTTTCCAATCCATCGATAATCACTTGAATTCCGACTGTAAGCATAATAAATACAGCAACGAGCGAAGCAATGGATTCAGCGCGGTAATGGCCATATGAATGATTATGATCAGGTGGTTTCTGAGAAATTTTAAGTCCGATTAATACGGCGAGTGAGGATATCACATCGGTTGAGTTATTCAGGCCATCTGCCATTAAGCCATCTGATTGGCCAAAATAGCCGGTAAGCAGTTTGATTATTGCAAGAAGGATATAGGTATAAATACTAATCCATGCACCTTTTTCTCCTAATTTTAATTGGGCATTTGTTTCCATTTTGTTTTCCCCCAAATTTCTTTCTATCTTTTTCACTACCTTATCAAATAGATTGTTAGTGGGTCTATATAAACATTTTCGCGCAGAAGCATGTCTATTGAGTATGAGAAAAGATGTTTCTTTGAGGAAAGAATATCATCACTATACATCGTTTGACTTCAAATGGAGACTGAGAATTCAAAAAATATTTATGTGATACTAGTGACTTTACATATATGACGAAATTATTGATCATTATTTTTATATAATGAATCAATAGCGGGAAATGAATAAAACTTCTATTCTATGTGATAAAGATTACTAATAAACATAAAATTGTCACAAAAAATTGCGAATTATATCGATAAAAAAGAGTGCTTCTGTGATAATTTTGAAATAGTAGTATGTGGTGAAAACGTTTTTTGGAGGGGAGTGCTTAAGATGGAATCACTATCAATTACATTGACAATTGCTAGCATTATGATACTTGGATATTATATTGGATGTTCATTACTGCAAAAAAATTAAAATGATAGCGATATCAATTGAGAGCCCCCTATTTGATAAGGGGGCTCTTTCCATATTCTATGCAATTATCTTTTTAAGAACTGCCTTACTTATCGACCGCTAAGTTGTTGTTCAGCCATTTGTACAAGGCGTTTTGTGATTTCTCCTCCAACTGATCCGTTAGCGCGGGAGGCAGTATCTGCTCCAAGGTTCACTCCAAACTCATTTGCAATTTCATATTTCATTTGGTCTAAAGCCTGTTGTACTCCTGAAACTAATAGTTGGTTTGAAGAATTGTTGTTAGCCATGATGCGTACTCTCCTTCAGTAAAATTTTTTTATGGTGGACTATTTTGGGATTGAACCAAATTGATACAAATCAAGCTGCTAAGCATAGTCCCTTTTTCTCAAAATTTCCTCATAATATCTTTTCATTTGGTGAAGCTAATATAGTGAGTTTTATTTGTTGCTGTGTTTTCCTTTGTACTCTCTATTATGGTGGAATTCGTGAAGGATATGCATGATGTTTGAAGGTAAATATTAGAAACTTCAACATCATGTTAATGAGTATAAAGGAGGCGCATTTCATGGGGATTTGTCCGGTCTGTAACGGCTTAAAGCAGCTTAAGCTAAATTGTCCTTCCTGTAATAGTTCTTTCGAGGATATGGGGAGGATGATGGACTATTTTGATGATTATAGTCCTTACATGCAAATCGATCAATTGAAGCTAGAGGACGGCTTTCCTGACGATGCAAAAAAAGGGCTTTGTCCGCATTTTTTGAGATGCAGTCATTGCGGATATGAAATTACATATTTCATAAAGGAATAATGAAATGAATACGGGAATGATTGAATAAAAAAGCGCATAAAGTAATTAGGTATCGAAAGGAAATGATAGTAATCACACGTAAGATCTGGTACAGTTATGTGAAATATGCAAAAGGAGTTGTTCATAATTGGCTGTTAATTTACATGATAGTGCCTATGAATTGGAAAAAGCGATCAGGAATAGTGATGAATATCAATCATTGAAAAGACTCTATGATGAAGTGAATGCCGATCCTACTGCAAAACAAATGTTTGAAAATTTTCGTAATATACAGTTGCAGCTGCAGCAGAAACAAATGTTAGGTCAAGAAATCACCGAGCAGGAAATGGAACAGGCTCAGCAGGTAGTATCGCTTGTCCAGCAGCATCCAAAAATTTCACAATTGATGGAAGTCGAACAGCGGATGAGTATGATTATTGCAGAGTTAAATAAAATCATTCTTAAACCGCTTGAAGATCTGTACGGTCCGATGATGGGACAATAAAACAGACGGAGTAAGAAAAAAGACCTGATGAGGGTCTTTTTTTAGATAAGCCGAGACTGAATGGCCCATCATGAAATTAATGTCTTCTTTGTCTGCAGTATAGCAGGCATGAAAACGCGTTATCCTTTCGTAGACTTTCCTTTCATAGAGGGAGAAAGTGAAATATTTCCACTTCCTAATAGGGAGATTCCCCTTTTCTTATCAGTTCTATTCCTTTGTACTGTCTCATAAATCTTATGTATAGATTTAACTACACCGAGACTAGGAGGCATAATGGATGATTTACCGAATGCTTGCCATTAATATTGATGGAACGCTTTTACACACAAATGGAAGAATTCATAAAGTAACAAAGGAAGCGATTGATTATGTTCAGCAGAAGGGAATATATGTTACTCTCGTCACTTCACGTACGTTTGCTTCGGCAAGTAAGGTGGCGAAGGCACTGAAACTTGATTCTCTTCTCATTACACATAGAGGCGGATATATTGCGAAAGAAGCAGGCAAGCCAGCATATGAGAAAAAGCTGGATCATCATACGACGTATGATATTGTCCGCCTCCTCGAAGGATTTCCTTGTCAAATCCGCCTTGTGCATGAAAATTTCTCACTTGCCAATAAATATAAACTGCAGCATCATTTGCTTGCCAAGACGGTATTTACTACCCATGATCCTATTTTTTATTCCCAGCAGTTTGTTGATTCAATCGGAGACACGATTGTCGATGAGCCTGCCCATCCGCTGACAATTGAAGCTTATTTTGAAAATAAGGATGATTTGACAGATGTGAAGGATGCAGTCAAAAACATGTTTCATGAGGTGGAATGCTGCAAAATAAATGATTTCAGACTGGATTTTATGGCAGCTGATGTTTCAAAATGGAACGGATTGCTCTATATTGCGGGAAGGCTTGGGATTTCAAGAAATCAAATCGTTTGTATCGGTGATGATTATGATGATATCGAAATGATTGAAGGCGCAGGTTTGGGAGTTGCGATGGGAAATGCTCCGATAGAAGTGAAAAGAGCAGCGGACTGGGTTACCCGTTCGCAAAATCAGCGAGGTGTAGCCTATATGGTGAAGGAACATTTCCGCAAACAGCAGCCGATTCAGTTCCTAAAAAAGATGAACATCCTCAAATAGACCATGTGAAGACAGCTTTCGATAGCCGGATTCGGCCATCGAAAGCTGTTGTTTTTTTGATGGAAACTATTTTTGCACACATATTGAGTATATCGGTTATGCTATGGAGGCTTTATGTGTCTTTTTTAACTAGCAAGCGGCTGAGTTTCGACCAAAAAAACACATAGGCTTGAAATGAAAAGCATCATAACAAAGCCTTTGGTAATCACGTTTAAGTGATTGACCGGAAGATAACGTTTATGTACACTTAAGGCAGTTTATATTGAAAAGGTGATTTAGTTGTATATATCCGTACAGGGGCTACAGGATGAACGATTTATCCGTCCTCTTCAGCTTATTTCAAATCTATTTTTTGAAGAAAGTACCATTGTCTTTGAGCAAAGCAGCAAAGCTGAATTGAATGTGGAGTTTTTGCTTACAGTTCAGCCATTATCTATCAACGTGCATGGATGGATCATTTCTCAGGGAGAAAAGAAGCTTTCTGTCCAATATGAAACGGAACTGCGGGATCCTTTAAGTGAGAAGGAGCGTTTTAAACAAATCAAAATGGCTGTTATTCGCGTTCATTTAATCCTCCTTGAAAAAAAGACGGGAATCGGACAAAAATGGGGAGTTTTGACAGGAGTACGCCCGACAAAGCTGCTGCACCGAAAAATGCAGGCAAATGTAGATAAAGAAACAGCTCACCAAGAACTACATGAAGAATATTTAATCTCGAAGGAAAAACTAGAGCTAATGCAGCAAATTGTCGATCGGCAACTTATGGTTGTCCCGGATTTATATAACCTAAAAAATGAGGTCAGTATCTATATTGGGATTCCGTTCTGTCCGACGAAATGTGCGTATTGTACATTTCCGGCATATGCTATTAATGGCAGACAAGGATCAGTTGATTCATTTCTTGGAGGCCTTCATTATGAAATGAGAAGGGTTGGAGAATGGCTGAAGGAAAATCAGATTCGGATCACAACCGTCTATTTTGGTGGCGGAACACCGACAAGCATAACCTCTAGAGAAATGGATAGGCTGTACGAAGAAATGTATCAATCATTTCCTGATGTGCAGGATATAAGAGAGATTACCGTAGAAGCAGGAAGACCTGACACGATTACCCCGGAAAAACTGGATGTATTAAAGAAATGGAAGATTGATCGTATAAGTGTGAACCCGCAGTCCTTTATTCAGGAAACGCTGAAGGCAATCGGCAGACATCATACAGTGGAAGAAACCAAAGAAAAATTCCAGCTTGCCCGTTCTATGGGGATGAATAATATTAATATGGATTTAATTATCGGTCTTCCAGGTGAAGGGAGAACTGAATTCACGCATACATTAAATGAAATAGAGAAGCTACTGCCCGAATCGTTGACCGTTCACACGCTATCCTTTAAGAGGGCCTCGGAAATGACCAAGCAAAAGGAGAAGTACAAGGTGGCTAATCGGGATGAAATTGAAGCTATGATGGAATTAGCTGAAAGCTGGACGCAACAGCATCATTACATGCCTTATTATTTATACAGACAAAAAAATATATTAGGAAATCTTGAAAATGTCGGTTATTCCCTTAGTGGGCAGGAAAGTATTTACAATATTATGATCATGGAAGAACAGCAAACCATCCTAGGCCTTGGTTGCGGTGCATCCAGTAAATTTATTGATCCGATATCAGGAAAAATCACACATTTTTCTAATCCAAAGGATCCAAAATCGTATAATGAATCCTATCAATATTATACCGATAAAAAAATAAAGGTGCTGCAGCAATTATTTGCTAATCGATAGGAGAAAACAGGCTGCTTTTTTGGATCAGGGTACTGCATGCGGCAGCCTTCTCCTTTTTTTCGAAATTTTTATCATGAATGAAATAATAGTAGTTTTCCGCTTGAGGATGTCAGCCGGTGTGTTTTTTCTTGCAGTTTTTTTTCTTGAAGCAAATGTTCGCCACTTTCTTTTGCCTCGTTGTCATTTTCTGCAGTAATGATCTCATCAGTGAGTTTTTGTCCATTTGTTTCAAAGGCGGTCAGCACGTACTGATTCATCATTTACCCCTCCTGATTATTCGAATTTTCAGATTCTATGATCTATTTTGACATAGAAAGTCATATTGTACAATTTATTTTACAAAGATTGAATCTTTTTTTCCTATCGTTCGTAAAGAAGAGTCAAGGAGGCGGGATCTATGGTATTAGAATTAAAAGAAATCACGAAACGATTTGGAGGCTTTACCGCGGTAGATCAGTTGTCGCTTACAATACCGGAAAAAGAAATCTTCGGTTTTCTAGGGGCAAATGGTGCCGGGAAAACAACGACCTTTCGGATGATCTTAGGATTGTTAAATCCAAGCAATGGAATAATAACGTGGGATGGAAAGCCGATTAATTACTCTATCAGCCCGCTCATCGGATATTTGCCCGAGGAGAGAGGCCTATATCCAAAGCTGAAGGTAAATGAGCAAATGGTCTATCTAGCAAAGCTCCGCGGCATGCCGAGGAGGGAAGTGATACAGGAATTAGATTATTGGCTTGACCGATTTAAGGTTCCTGAATATGCTTCAAAAAAGGTAGAAGAGCTATCGAAGGGGAATCAGCAAAAAATACAATTTATTGCAGCTGTCATCCATAAACCAAAGCTGTTGATTCTTGACGAACCGTTCAGTGGACTCGATCCGGTGAATGTTGAGCTTCTAAAGACTGCTGTACTCGATTTAAAAGAGAATGGCACCACTATCTTATTTTCCAGCCATCGGATGGAGCATGTCGAGGAGATGTGTCAGCATCTTTGTATTTTACATGGGGGTCGGCCTGTTGTTCAGGGCGCTTTAAAGGATATAAAACGAGCATACGGGAAAAAGAATTTAACAATCCATGCTGATTTCGCTTTAGATTCACTGCTCGAATTTCCTGGCGTAACACATGGGAAAATGACGGTCGAAGGTATTTCCCTACAGATTAAAGAGGAGGCTGTTGCCTCAAATATATTAAAAAGTATTGTAGAAAAAGGGTTTATTTCCAAATTTGAATTGGAAGAACCGTCTTTGAATGACATTTTTATCGAGAAGGTAGGTGCTTCGTATGAATAGTCTGTGGACGATCCTTTTGCACACATATATGAGTAAATTAAAAACAAAGTCCTTTATTTTGACAACGATTATTACAGCACTTATTTTCATCGCCTTAACAAACATGACGAATATAATTGAATATTTCACCAAGGAAAAAGGACCGGAGAAAATAGCGGTTATTGATAATACAGGGGAATTATTCCATTTATTTGATACTCAGATGAAATCAATGAATCAAGATCTCGAAATCGAGGAGTACAATAAATCGCTGGCGAAGGCTGAAAAGGAAGTGTTGGCCGAAGCATATGAAGGTGTGTTGGTGCTTGACTTTGATCAAAATCACCTTCCTGCTGCAACATATAAATCATTAAATGTAGCCGATACGACCTTGCCGAGTGCTCTAGAATCAGCCGTTCAGCAGATCAAGGTGCAGCTTGCCGCTGCCCAGCTACAGCTGACCCCTGAGCAGTTGGCAAAAATTTATGAGCCTCCAGTCTTTGAAAGAGTTGCGTTGAAGGATAATGCGAAGACACAGGAGGAATTAAGCGAGGCACGCGGCCTTGTCTATGTGTTATTGTTTGTCATTTACTTTGCGGTCATCATGTATGCGAATATGATTGCTATGGAGGTCGCGACAGAAAAGTCATCACGGGTAATGGAAATTCTGATTTCCAGTGTATCGCCGATTAAGCAGATGTTTGGAAAAATTCTCGGGATTGGCTTGCTAAGCTTAACGCAGCTAGCGGTTCTTCTGGCAGTCGGCTACTACTTCGTAAAACGTAATCTTGAATCTATGGAAGGCGGATTTTTTGAATTTCTTGGCTTTCAAAATATCCCGTTGACAACGATTGTTTATGCGATCATCTTCTTTATTCTCGGATATTTTCTATATGCAACACTTGCGGCTCTCCTCGGATCGCTGGTTAGCAGAATCGAGGATGTACAGCAAATGATTACTCCGATGACGTTCATTGTTATTGCCGGCTTTATGATTGCCATGTTTGGACTTAATCAGCCGGATACGACTTTTATTACCATTACATCGTACATCCCGTTTTTTACTCCTATGCTGATGTTTATGAGAGTAGGGATGCTGACCCTGCCGTCATGGGAACCCATACTGGGTATTATTATTTTAATCGTGTCAATCGTGATTTTAGCTGTTTTTGGTGCAAGAGTTTACCGGGGCGGCGTCTTGATGTACGGAAAATCAAATTCATTTAAAGACATAAAAAAAGCTTTGCAGTTGACTAAAAATGAATAAACTCAGTGACAATCTGGGGAACAAAACAGTTTTATCCTTCCGCAGCCGAAAAGGGTGCAGGAGGATGAGACTGTTTTTTGATGTGAATGGGATAAGAACGTGCATTCGGTGTATAGAAATGGTAAAATAGAAACAGATTTATACCTTCCTTTAATTGGAAATAACAGGAGCAGAGAATGAAATGAAAAAAGTCACTTTTATCCATGCTGCAGATTTGCATTTAGATAGTCCGATGACTGGCCTGTCCCAGTTGCCGCAAAAGATCTTTGAACGGATTAAAGAAAGCACATTTATGGCCTTACAAACAATGACGGATGCGGCGATTGAACATCGGGTGGACTTTGTAATTCTGGCCGGCGACTTATTTGATGAAGCGGATCGGAGTGTTAAGGCACAGACACGTTTGCGCAAGGAAATGCTGAGGTTGAATGAACATCAAATTGAAGTTTATATTATTCACGGAAATCATGATCATTTAAATGGTACATGGGTTCATTTAGAGATGCCGGAGAATGTCCATATTTTCACTGATGAGGTGGAAATGAAGATATATAGGAAAGAGAATATGACGGTTCATTTATACGGCTTTAGCTATCCGATGCGCCATATAACAGAAAATAGAACAGAGGATTATGTGAAACAGGCAGGAGCAGATTTCGATATTGGAATTTTACACGGTCATTGTGAAGGCATAAGTGATCATAACCGCTATGCACCGTTTCAAGTGAAGGAACTTATAGAAAAGGATTTTGATTATTGGGCGCTTGGCCATATTCATAAACGACAGTTGCTTCATCAACAGCCATATATCGTGTATCCGGGAAATATTCAAGGGAGAAACAAAAAGGAAATAGGGAGCAAGGGCTGTTACTTGGTAACGATGACTAAAGAGGAGACCTTATTGGATTATATTGAAACGTCAGATGTATTATGGGAGGAAAACAGAATTGATTGCACAAGCGCCTGTAGTTTTCAAGACGTCTATTTTCTCTGCTTGCAGGAAATAGAGAAAAGGCGTTTATTCCGTAAAGGCTTGTTGCTGTCTTTGGAATTAAATCAAATTAGTCTCCCTGAAAAAGAGCTAATTGCCGTGAAAAATGGTGAGCTCCTGCAGGCATTGCAGGAAGAAGAAAAGAATGAAGAGAATTTTGTTTGGCCGTTTGAAATAGAATTAGTGGAACGTCCCTTATGGGATAGAGAGCGGCTGGAAAGCGAATCAGATTTTTACCGTGAGTTATTTTGTACCTTTGATGATGATGAACTAGTGACAGATAGCATTCGTCTTCTATATGAGCATCCATCAGCAAGAAGATTTCTATCCGGTATTTCCGACGGGGAAAAGCACCTCGTGCGGGAAAAGGCGTTACAAACATTGATTCAATTGCTGGAGCAGGAATAGAGCGGAGGCGCAATTTTGAAAATCGTTGAGATAAATATATATGGCTATGGGAAATTTGAAAACGTGACATTTACTGAATTGCATGGGTATCAAGTATTCTATGGAGAAAATGAGGCTGGAAAATCGACGATTATGTCCTTTATTCACAGTATTTTATTTGGTTTTCCAACAAGACAGCAGTCAGAGCTTCGCTACGAGCCCAAAAGGGGGGCAAAATACGGAGGCTCGCTGACTGTTATATTTCCGGAACAAGGTATGGCAGTGATTGAGCGTGTAAAAGGCAAGGCGTCCGGAGATGTCTCTGTAAGGTTAGAAAATGGCAGGACGGGCGGAGAAGACCTTATAAAGGAGCTTCTGTCATCTATTGATAAAGGAGTATTTCAGGCCATTTATTCCTTTAATTTACACGGTCTGCAGAACATTCACCAAATGAAAGGGGAAGATTTGGGCCGTTTTTTATTTTCAACAGGTGCAGTCGGCTCAGATCGATTAGTAAAGGCAGAGAATGATTTGAATAAGGAACTAGATTCGCGCTTTAAGCCGAACGGAAGAAATCCATTGCTGAATGCAAAGTTAAAGGAGCTGCGTCAGGTTTGGAACGAGCTGCGAAAGGCGGAGGAGAACAATGAACAATACATTCATTTAGTGGGAAAAAAAACAGCCGTCGAACAGAGAATAAAAGAAAAGCAGGAGGAGTCTTCTCGGCTTTCTCGCCAGCTTGTTCGTTTCGAAGAATGGAAAAAGGCGGAACCCTTGCTACGTCAGGAAACAGTATTACAGGATGAATTATCGCAGTTAGGGAATGCCCCATTTCCTGAAGACGGACTGCAGCAACTGGAGCGTATAAAAGAGCTTCAAGAGGAAATAGAAAGAAAAAGGGCGGTTCTATCAACGCAAATTAAGAGCCTGCGCATTGAATTAGACGAAATAAAGCCTGACTTTAAGATGATTGAAAAAGAGCAGGAGATAAGTACCGCTGCAGAAAGCCTGTCTGTTCTTGAACAGTGGAAGTTGGAAAATCTCCAGCTTCAGGTTAGGGTGAAGAAGCTCAATGAGGAAATGACTTTTTTGCAAAATAAGCTGCATCATCAATTCTCGGAAGAGGACATTCTAACGTCGGATACAAGTATTTACATGAGGGAGAGATCAGCTCGATTAATGACCGAGCAACAACGGCTGAGTGATAAAAAACGCGAGCTTGATGAACTGTTTCAGAAGGAGCAGTTACGGCTTGAACAATTGGAAAAAGAGGTACACACGCTGCAAAATGAATTAATGCCTGATGCAGAGCGTCAAAAGTTAAAAGAGCAGCTATCTCTTTTTGGTTCCAGAGATTCTCTGCTATCTGCTTATGGGGAAGTGAAGGAGAGACTGTCATTTCTGAGCGAATCGCTTAAACGTGCAGAAAATCATCGAAGAAGAGAGCAAATACAAAATCTTACCTTTTTGATATTCTTATCTTTTCTTATAATAGCTGGATGGTTCGCTGAGCTGATAGTGATGTCAGTCGTAGGAGGAATCGGAATCATATTGGTTCTCTTTTTATTCATGAGAAGCCGTTCCCGACAGGAGGAGCCGCATTTACAGCGGGAGCTCCAGAAATGGGAGCGAAAGGAAGATGAGTATAAGGAGAAGTTGAATCAGCCAGATGAACAGCTGGATTTTTTGCAGCAGCAAATAAAAAAGGATGAAATGCAGCGGGAAAAATTGCTCAGTTTAACGGTGAAATTGGAAGAACAGCAGACCCGCTATGATCGTGTGATTGATCAATACGAGGCTTGGGAAAGAGAAAAGGCGGGTCTGAAAAAACAATTGCTGGCAGCAGGAAGAGAGATAAACATTCCTGAACGTATTGCTCTGAATTTTCTTTTTGATTCCTTTCAGATCATGGATGATTTAAAACGAAATGTTCAAGAAAAACGGCATATTCTTGAACAAATCTCGGCCAATGAAAACTTGATTCAAACTGCAAATAAACAACTGCAACAGCTGTTAGCGCCATTTTTTCCGGCAGACGAGCCCTTTCGGGAGGCTGTTCTTTCTTTAAGGAAAAAGGTTCGCATTGAATTGGAAAAAAGTATTAAATTCACGGAGAAAAAGCAGCAGTTAGACCATCTGGATGAGGAATATAGAGCATTGGATTTGGAGTGGAGTCGGCTTCATCAAGAACTATCGTTTCTTTTTTCAGGAGTATCAGCTGAAAATGAGGAACAATTCCGCCATATGGCCCGTACTGCAGTACATAGGAATGAACTGCTTGTAAGTCTGGAGAGGGTTTCCATGCAGTTGAAGATGATATCTCTGCAGGATGAGGAGAAGGCACAGCTTCTTGACGGAGTTCAATGGGAGGCCACTATTCAAGAGATGGAAGCGGAGAAAGAGTCTGGTGTGCAAATTTTAAATAGGCTTCATGAAGAACTGGCACAATTAAATTATAAAATTGGGCTGCTCGAAGAAGGAGGGACTTATGCCGAAGTCCTTCACCGCTTTAAGCTCCTGCAAAGTGATTTTCAGAAAGAAGCCCGCGAATGTGCTGTGTTTATGACGGCAAAAGAAGCTCTGGCAAAAACAGTGCAGACCTTTAAAGAGGAACGGATGCCGAAAATGCTTGCCGTGGCGCAAGAGTATTTATCCTTCTTAACAGATGAACATTATATTCGAATCCTCCCAAGGCAAGAAGGCAGTGGATTTCTCATTGAAAGCTGCAACGGTATTCTTTTTGAAGCAAACGAACTGAGCCAGGCTACAACGGAACAAATCTATGTATCAATCCGTTTGGCACTGGCGATGACGATCTATGAAAAATACAATCTCCCTATTATTATTGATGACAGCTTTGTTAATTTTGATGCTAAGAGAACTGAAAAAACAATTAAGCTGTTAAAACAACTTAATGGCCGTCAAATTTTATTTTTTACCTGTCATGAACATCTTTTAAAACATTTCAAGCAGGAGGATGTTATTCATTTGAAACAAATCCGCTCTGCTTTGCCTGAACCGGGACAGTGAACTACTCCCACCACTTACCACCCTTACAGGTCGCTTGAAGTGGGGGCTTCTCGACTTATCGTTACTTTTACTAGCTAACGAAAACTGACCGAGCTAACCCTCTTGTTCCAAGAGTTCTTGTTTTTATGCTAAAGCCAATAGGCGAATGCCTTCATTTTTGATATTGATTGCTGAGTTGTAATCACGATCTGCCACATAACCGCATGAACAACGGTAAGTACGTTCAGATAGCTTCATAGATTTTTCTGCACCACAACAAGAACATTTTTTAGTCGAAGGGAACCACTTATCAATTTTTACAAGTTGTTTTCCTTGTTCTTTTAGCTTGTACGCTAAGAAAGTAGTGAACATACCCCAACCATTGTCGTGAACGCTTTTCCCAAAATGAAGGGCTTGAGACATTCCTTTCATGTTCAAGTCCTCGATCACGACTGCATCAAAGTTAGACGCTAACTCTTTTGACTTATGGTGAAGGAAATTCATGCGTTGGTTCGCTACTTTCTCATGCAACTTTGCGACTACTAGACGTTGCTTGTTCCAACGTGCAGAACCTTTCTTACGCTTGGATAGAATGCTTTGTGCTTTTGCTAATTTCTCTGACATGACACGATAGTATCGAGGATAATTGGCTTTCTCATTCTCGCTGCTCACATAAAATTCAGACATAGCAAAATCTAGCCCAACGACATTTTCTATTTTTTTAGGCTGTATGTCCTTTTCGTATTCTGTTAGTACAGACACATAATATTTTCCTGACTTCGTTCTGGAAATGGTACAGGATTTCAGTTTGTAGTTCTCAGGAATTTCTCTATGCTGTTTGATTTTTACAAGTTTTAGTTTTGGTAGTTTGATATGACCGTCTTTCAATTCGATGTTTCCATTGACTAAGTTAGTCGTGTAGGATTGTTTAGCTTTACGGTTCTTGAACTTTGGAAATTCAGCATTTCCTTCAAAGAAGTTCTTATAAGCAGTTTGAAGGTTGATTTGTGCGTTCGCTAAAGCTAGTGAATCCACTTCTTTTAGGAATGGAAATTCACCTTTATACTTCGCAGGAGTCGGAAACTTTTGCTTTTTAAGCGTTTCCTTATCATCTTTGAACTTTTCATAGGTTTCCTTGCGTTCTGCTAACATCTTGTTATAGACAAAACGAACACAGCCAAACGTTTTGGCTAACAATACGGTTTGTTCTTTGTTTGGTAACATTCTAAATTTGAAAGCTTTGTTTTGTTTGGTCATATCCATTCACCTCACTTTTGACCTTGATTTTCAATATATTTTTTGATGGTATCTATTGGGGCACC
>NZ_CAMLDX010000071.1 GCF_946478885.1 uncultured Bacillus sp.
GGTGGTGAGAACATTGAATTCGAGATTCCCCTTTAAGTAGAAGAAACGCTGGGTCCAGGGGTCACTGTTTCATTTGGAGAGAATACTGGATCCGATGCTCCTGTTTCAGATAAAGGGAACGCTAGATTTAGATCCCTGTTTTCAGTTAGAAAGAATACCGGAACCGGATCTTTTCTGTTTTTATTCAAATGAGGAGACTTCGTTTTCGAGTGCGGATTCGAGTTTTTTTTCCATAAATCGCAGCAGGTCTTCACGTAGTTCGCTGTGTTGGAGGGCGAATTCGATGGTAGTTTCGAT
This sequence comes from uncultured Bacillus sp., assembly GCF_946478885.1. The sequence continues at coordinate 298 of NZ_CAMLDX010000071.1, forward strand.
GAAGCCCAGTTTTTCCCCGACGTCGTAGCGTTTGCCTTCAAATTCGTAGGCAAAGACGCGCTGGATTTCATTGAGCTTTTGGATGGCGTCTGTGAGCTGGATTTCACCACCGGCGCCGATTTCTTGTTTATCTAGAAAAAGGAAGATTTCCGGTGTAAAGATGTAGCGGCCGATAATTGCGAGATTGGACGGGACAGTTCCGGGCTTTGGCTTTTCTACAAAATTGCGTACCTGATAGCAGTGGTCATAGCTTTCAATCGGGTCAATCACGCCGTAGCGATGGATTTCACTGTCCGGCACTCGTTTGACGCCGATTACCGATGAAAGAGTTCGGTTGTATTCCTGAATTAATTGCTTTAGGCAAGGGGTTTCCGCTTGGACAATGTCATCACCTAACAGTACAGCAAACGGTTCATCACCGATAAAGTTACGCGCACACCAAACAGCATGGCCGAGTCCCTTTGGTTCTTTTTGACGGATATAATGGATATCGACCATATTGGAGATTTTGCGGACTTCCTCAAGCATATCATATTTTTCCTTGCTGATTAAATTCTGCTCCAGCTCAACTGCATGATCGAAATGGTCCTCAATTGAACGCTTCCCTTTACCGGTTACAATGATTATATCTTCAATTCCTGATTGAATGGCTTCTTCGACAATGTACTGGATCGTTGGTTTATCCACGATTGGCATCATTTCCTTCGGCATCGCCTTTGTTGCCGGCAGAAAGCGGGTTCCTAATCCCGCCGCCGGAATAATCGCTTTACGGACTTTCTTCACTCTGATCGCTCCCCTTGTCACCTTCTTATACTTTTCATCTGAATGCTCATCCCATCACGAACGCAACTAAAATGTTACTTTTGCGCAGTCCTTTGCAGGGTCTGTCTCACTGCCTTTGTATTCGCGCTTGAATCTAATGGTATTCTTATGACTAGGACATTAAGATTAGAACTTTCCTTATCCAGAACTGAATGTATCCGCGGTATGCAGGAATTTTAGCTGTCGAGATCATGTTTGGCAGTGCCCCATGCTATTCTAGGAGGGCCAGAAACCAAACAATGAAGGCTACACAGTATCCTCATCCCCCGCTTCCCTCAAGTATCTCTCCACAGCCTTTCTCCTAAAAAAGAAAAAAACCTTCACAAGGAAGGCTACCAAACACGCTTACGATTACATGATATGCGGATCGGGGAAGCTTTAGAACCGCTGGACGGATGGGTGGCAATATTGTTTTTCATGGTTTTACTGACAGGGTGCGGCATTTTTTATGATTGGGGTGCCGAAACCTTCGGCAAGAGATGAAGAAAGGTCGCCGCTATGTGGCAGATCGGGGTGGTGGCTAGGTTTATTCTCCCAAGAAAAGGATGGTTGCAGTGTGGCATAACATCCATCCCATAGATCCGTGCCGTTCGTGCTGAATATGTTCCTTTAGGATTATTTGTTGTATAGGATTTCTCGCAGTTCGCTTTCTAGGTCGCGAACCAGATCTCTGGTCGAGATGTCGGTTTCTGTTTCTCCCTTTTCGTATACTTTCATCAAAAGATCTTTGAATTGCAATCTTTGATCCTGTTTCTGTGCGTCCATGAGCAAAGTCTCCTTTGTTGATTTTCGCGAAGCATTGTTTGTTGTATAGCACATGTTCGTATTCTACATTTTCTGCGGAAAAATTACAATAATTATCAAAAATTTCCTAAAAATCTTATTGTAATCTATTTTTTTATGATAGAATACAGGTATAAAGGACTGGGAATAAAGTATTATTTTAGATAATAGCTTGAAATATTACTAAATAATAAGAAGATAGGAGTGTAGATTCGATGAAAAAGAAGGCTGTAACGGTCGCTACGGCAACGTTTTTGTCGGCTGGCTTTTCGACTACGGCTCTTGCCAGTACATATCATCACGTGCAATCAGGGGATACGTTGACACAGATTGCGAGAAAGTACAACACATCAGTTAATAGTTTGAAAGTATTAAATGGTTTGACGTCGGATTTGATCTTTGTGAATCAGAAGTTGAAGGTTTCCGACTCTGCCGAAGAGAGCGGGCAAAGTACGGTTTCAGCTGGGACAGGATCCGGTTCAGTAGCGGCAAATACTGGATCGGGTTCTTCCGCATCCACCGCTAGTACGTCCGGAACCGCTGCTAAAACATATCGTGTAGTTGCAGGTGATACGCTGATTAAGATTGCAAATAATCATGGAATTTCGCTTGCGGAGTTGAAGCAGTGGAACAATATTACCAGTCATTTGATTTATCCCGAACAGGTATTAAATGTAAGCGATCCGAGAAACGGCCAATCGGGACCTGCAAACGGCGGGGCTCAGCCCTCTGACAGCACCTCAAAGCCTGCTGGTGGTTCGGGAGCACATTCAGTGTCGCCCTCTTTACCAGATAATGCAAATGCAACCCAATATGTGATTAAAAGCGGAGATACGTTGGGGAAAATTTCACTGCAGGTTGGGCTGAGTGTGGCTACACTAAAGAAATTGAATAATTTGACGTCGGATTTGATTTTTGCGGGACAGACGTTAATCTTGTCTCAGGAAGCCGGGGGAAACGAACCGAGTGTTCCTTCAGGTTCTTCAGTGTCTGGGCAGGTGAATGTCAATACGGCGATTGCGGAGGCGAAGAAGCTGGTTGGCATTCCATATGTATACGGCGGGCAGACGACAGCAGGCTTTGACTGCAGCGGCTTTATCTATTATGTGTTTAAGATGGCCGGTTCGACGATGAGCCGCCAGTCATCGCAAGGCTACTACGACCGTACATACTATATCGATTCTCCGCAAGTCGGGGATCTCATATTTTTCAAAAATACATATCGCGAGGGCATTTCCCATTTAGGGATTTATTTAGGGAACAACCAATTTATCCATGCCGGATCAACCGGAGTTATGATCTCCAACCTAAACAACGCATATTGGAAAGAACACTTTGACAGCTTTAAAAGGTTATATTAAGGTGTTGATTGAGGTGTCAGGCACCAAAAATGGACAGATGTCTGTTTGAAAAGGACATTTTTAAAAGAGCGCTGGAATTAGTCTGGTGCTCTTTTTTTGGGTACAGAGGGGACGATCCTTATGTTTTGGTGAATTTTTCCAGTGCGGGTGTTGAGGGGGTCGGGTTGGACTGAAATATAGAGGGTAGACTGGATCTGGGGATTTTGGATGATGGGGGTAGCGTTCATGTGACGCTTTACGTATGGGATTTCTTCTCTTGCACGTCGCTTAAACCCTTCATGCGGTTTTGTGGCATTACTAAACCAAAAAGATAGAACAAAAATCAATAATACACTAGCAAACTTTTCACTGGTAATCTCAAAACACGCCCTCTTATTTTCCAATTAATTTACAATGACAATTTTAATAAATTATTTCCACAATTTCTAATATTTTGACAAAGAAGGGAACAGTTCATTCAATACCTAAATTTCCCCAGAAACAAAAAGCAGTCTATTTTGAGGTACCATAAATGTCAAAACCCAGCTCCCTTATTATACAGGGAAGCAGGGTTTTGGATGGGTATCATTCTTCAAGGATTGTCCTCTACGCGCGGACATTTGTCTATTATTGGTGTCAGGCACGCAAAAAAGACAGTTGTCTTTTTGCGGTGCCTGACACCGAAGTTACATGGATAGGAAGCCTTTGCCTATGAGTTTGGCGATTTCGAGTTTTCTCATGGTTTTGTACATGTCTTTTTCCCATTTGCCAGCTTTGAGTGGTGTGTAGAATCCAGCCGTGCCTTTTTCTAGGCTTATTGGGTTGCGGACAATGGTAGCGTCTTTCTCAATTCCTTTTTTAATTTGCTGCACGTCCCTCACCTTCAAACCGGTTGTAACGGTTTGCTTTTTGACTCTGCCTTGATCGAGCACATAGAGCACATGCTTTTTGCCGACTTTAACAACGCTTGCTGACGGAACGTTGATGGCGTTTTCTATCTCTTCTGTCGTGATTTTCACATCGACATGCGTTCCGTGAGCCATTTTCTCCGGCGCTTCTTCAAGTACAACAGTGAACGCATAGACACTGTCCTTCTTCACACTAGGCTCTCCTTCAGGTGATATCATAACCTGTTCGACGAAGCCTTTGTATTTTTTCCCTTTCACGGTGACCGTTGCTTTCATACCTGGTTCGACCTTCGCCTGCTCGGCCTCAGACAGCGTGCCCCGGACCAAGCTTTCCGATGAAGCAATCGTAATAATCGGGTTGGAAAGGTCTTTATTGATATCCTTCACCACTCCGTCGATGTCGCTGCGTTCCTCAAGGCTTGGCAGCTTGTCATCCGCCGAAGCAATCTGATCCTCAATTTTTTCGACTTCACTCTCTAAGCGATTCATTTCTGCCTCTGTTCGAAAAATATCAATCTCAATTGACACCGTATCATACGATTTGTCCTCTCTGATGCTTGACAAGGATATATCCCGCTCCAGGTCTTCAAGGTCATCAAGCTTGTCATCCAGCCCTTGGATTTGCTTTTCTAAGCTTTCCTTTTCCGCCTTGAGGATATCGACGGTCTCTTCGTACGAGTCAGTTTCATATTCGAACAACGTTGTTCCGGATGAGACCTCCTCGCCTTTTTTTACCGAAAAGCCTTTAAAACTGCCCTTTGAGTCATCGTAATAGACGAGCTGCTCCTCGAACGGGGCTGAAACACCTGCGGTTTTCATTGTTTCCACAAGCTTCTCTTCCTTCGCTGTGGTCCATTTGTTGATGTAAAATGAGCGCGCCACAGGCGATTTATCTTTAAAAATCAGATACAAGTTGACGGCTACAAATAGAACAATAATGAGTGCAATGATTCTTGGGATCCATTTCTTCATGTACGCCGCCTCCTATAATAATTTTTCCAACTGCATAATGTTTAAGAATACAGCTGCTACCAAAATAATCACGTTCATGCCAATAACGATCAGAGCCGTCATCGCCGGTGATTTTTCAGAAAGTACTTTGACGTATTTATATTGCAGGACGATGGCCCATAGTTTAAAGATTGTGATTCCAGCTAAAAATTGTAAAACAATGCTGTTCGATGTGAACGTTTGACCAATGATACCGAGCGAAAACGGGTTCGAAATCTCTGGTAGATCCATAAAAATGGCAAAGACTGCAGTGGTAATTTTTTCCAATAAAAAAATGCCTAGTACGTATTGCTGCACAACGAGAAATTTTTTCCATTCGATGTCAGAGACTGTCCAGAAAAAAATCGATGGGATGGTGATGACAATCAAGGCAGAAAACAAGGACCATAGGATTTGTCCGATGGCAAACAGGCTTTTTGCCGCTTCGAATTCTTTGCCGGTCAGGCTATTGATTTGTTTCGAAAGGATTTCGTTGCCGAAGCCGAAATACGCAGTTGCTGCTGAAATGACAAGCGTCAGCGCGGCCAGGATGGCGAGTTTCGACCAAAATCCCGTGACTTGTTCCGCTTTCACTAACACTTGCGCATTCAGATATGGCTGCCGCAGCCCCTTTAGGAGCCGCACATGATACATCATAAGGCTATCCTCCAATAGTAGTGGTTGATTGGTAATCTACTAGTTTATTTTAATACAAAAAATGACAAGACACCACATTATTTGTTGCCGATGTCTTGCTGGTGTCAGGCACCAAAAATGGACATTTGTTCATTTGGGGAGGACTTCTTGCTGGTTTAAGTAAGCAGATTGCTAGTTGAACGGGATCGGATCGTTTAGGAAAATATGCTGTAGCTGATAGGGCAATAATTCTGTTGTGCCAACAACCCGTTGCCTTCATGATGTTTCTTCTCGGGGGATACGCTCAATTTTCATTTTTGATAGCTTCCTAGCCATTCAACCAAAAAGCGCACTCATTGCTAGGAATATGGAATGAGTACGCTTTTTGCTGCTGAGCACCCATCGATTGTACACACCAGGAGGGAGTGATTAGCCCCCGACGTCTCACACTAACATACATACAGCCGTTCAACTAGGACAAATAACGCAAAACTGCATAATCATTCTTACGTAAATTGGGTGATGGCTTAAAAATTATTCAGTCATCCAGTACATCTATATAGAATTCTAAGCATATGTTCATTGATAACATGTGAACTCAAACAAATACTTCTCTTTCCGGATAATTATCTGACTTTTCATCTATATAGCGTGAAAACCATGAGTTCGTAGACTTTTAAGTCCTTGATTGCACAAAGGGTTTTGTGTCATCTTAAACATTTGAGACTTTCCGGCTTTTCTCTTGCTCATAAGTTTTCCACTCCGGTACACTTAGGTTTATAAGGCTTCATCTCTTTGTCTTTTTTCAATCAGCACATGCAAAATCTTCCTGAACCGACATGACACCCATCCGAGCACGTGCGTCTGAAACGTGGCAAGCGCGCCAGCTACCCTTTCTGAAAAAAAGGCGAGAGAGAAAAGCAACTCTTTTCCCCTTTCTTTTTTTGGACCTTCTTGGCAGCGGTTTAATCGAGAGCGGACTATTAGCTACTTAGTCTGTCATTTAATCATTAGAAAATCAACCTTCACAAATGTTCATAATCTGTTTTCATCTTTGCTACTCCTAAAGCAAAATAATCAAAAAGGATATTCTCCACAAACTCAGCTTCATTTTCCTGACAATCAATAACGAGAATCACCTCCGAGTGTTTCCCTTTTAATATCGCTTTTCTCTTATTCACTACTTTTTCAATAAAAAGCCGAATGAGAAAGCCACATAAAAAACCGGTAGCAGCTCCGATCAGTCCCCAATAAATTGGGCCCCATTTCAATTTAAAACCGATACTTGCTCCAATAACAGAAAAAGCAGTTCCAAGTGCCACACCAATATCAATCAATGAGGTCCCATCTGAACGATGGAGAGTATCGAACAGATTTCGATCCTCCGTCCGATTATCCAGCGGGATCGCAAATATATTTTCCTTTAGAATCCCCTTTTGCTCTAATTTGGCAATCGCTATTTCCAAGTATATATGGTTTTCAAAGGTAGAAAATACTTGCATGGCATCACTCAACCTTTTGTCCCCTCAATAGTCTAAATTGAGGATTTTGATAATGGGTTTGTAAATACTTCCTTTGCTCTTTATCAAAAAGCTTATTATTCTCAACCGTATTTATATAGGAATCATAAATTGCAAATCCGTAGATAGATGGGAAAAACAGAAACCAGTCCGGATTAAGAACAGAAGTTGCTTGCTCGATTTTTCCTAAGGTTAAAAAAATAATTGCCTCCAAAGCATGTGAAAAATAAAAAAAGACAGTAGACCAAATAATGGAAAAAAAAGCTATTAAAATCCTGTGGATATAGAGATGACCCAGGCCTGGCATCAAAAGAGACCAGATAAATGAAAGGCTTGGACTCCTCTTATCCAGATAATTAATTTCCATCGATCCAATATTAAATGTATTAAAAAGATGGTCTTCTCTCTCTGCTAAAACAGCAATGTTATTCAGATCCACCGTTGTCCGGTAGCTATCCCAAATGCCAAAAATATAAACAGGAATGTAAATTAGAACCCACCTGGTATCTAGGATTTCCTTTGCCAGGTGAATATTCCCCTGGAATGAATGGATCATAGCAAGATTAAGATGGGATTGAATATTAATAACCACTTCCCAAATAAATAGAGAAATTCCTCTTAAATATTTCGAGAGGATCATATGGCCGAATCCCGGAAATGCCGCAGACCACCAAGCAATAATATAAGGATTTCTCAAATGTATCTGAGTCGTACCCAAAATGCTTACATGCGCTTTATATCTCCTAGCCGAATTGTTATTTGTATAGTTATCCATTTTAAATCCCCTGAAAATATAGTATTAACTCTAGTTTCTCCTACATGAGGAAAACCTATCCTTATTTAGCTCGTGCTGCAAGGTTCTTTCTTCATGTGATGTGTATACTAGTATTTTCATCAACTTACATTTACAACAAATAAAAGCAGATCCGTTTGGACATTTATATTATGGGTTTATTGAACATGAAATTTGCCAATAATTCTTTTGGCTTCATAAGCAAGCTATCCGTGGGCATTTCTTTCTCCAGGAGATAAAATAATGGGAACGGCGAAACCGTCCCCCTCTTTTTCCCTTCACATTGAGAACAACCTACTGTCCTCCTGGAACGGACAAAATAACGTGTTCTGTCTTTTTGCGGTGCCTGACACCGAATAGGGGACACCGAATGGACACCTGACCGGTCAGCTGCTTCTTCAGCGTCCGGTTCGCCTATGTTTGCGAAAGAGAGTTCCGCGATTAAATACTTCGTTTCGTTGATGTTGGTGAACGTCAGATCGCTCGCTTCCTTTTGCCCGAGAGTTTTTTTCCCAATTGCGATAAATCCAGATGAACACACCAATAAGCACTGCCAAGCAGGCAGTTGCAACTAAGAGAAGCCCGGAATGGGTACCTTGACTATCGTTCTCTTTTGATGGCAACGCGCTTTTCTCTCTTTTTAAAAAATTAATAAAGTAAGCTCTTCGATCCTCATTCGGATCCGCAACTTGCCTGTCAAACATTTGGACCATCCCATTCGGCCCTCCAACGGGAATGAGGAAATCTGTATCCTCGGTTTTTTCTAAAAATAAGAGGAACTCCCCTCCTTTATTTTGGAATTCCTGTGCCCATCCAATGTCAAATCCGTCAATTCCGGCAGTCATTTCTTCACGGGCGTCGCCCTTGTATACTGTATCGACGTGAAAATCCAGTCCTTGGAAAACAAAATCACTCAGCACCGGTTCGCTAGAAAAATCGTATGTACCTTTAATAATAACGTCCGCCCGAGCTTCAACCTTTTCCGGTTCTAAGACTACCCAGCTTGTAGCGGACACATTCATCTCGCTTAGTAAAAACCATAACGCGATGACTGCAAGAATCAATATGTATCGTATTTTTTTCATGGCAGTCCCTCCTCTATTAATTAGACGATTGACTCCCGTAAAAGTTTCATAAGAGCGCATAAAAATGTAGATTTTTGCTAGTTTTCCTGAAATCAGCGGATGCTTCGCTGTTATTTCACTCATGATTTGTAAAAAAAAGGGAATTTTCATATTACAGCAAAAAAAGCCCTCCACCTTTTTTGGAATGATTAGAGGGTTGTGATTTCTTTTCATCTATTTGAAAAAAGTTAAAACCAAGACTGTTAATACCGATAAAACCATGATCGTGATGACCCAATAACCGATAAACCTGATTGGTTTAGGGAGCTTATCCGGGTCATGTGTCGTTCCTGGTGTATGATTTCCTTCTATTGTGTTGTAATGCTTAATTACATCATTAAACGGTTTCTTTTCATCTTCCATATCCTCATCATCCTTTATCAGATTCATATTTCAGAGCGTCTTTTTGTGCTGCTTTTTTTCATACAAATCTTACTGTGGGATAATCCAGTCACACTGTCCACTACGTGTGAACATCTGTCTTTTTGCGGTGCCTGTCACCGCAGTACCGTCACCGCATTAGCCAATGTTTTTCGAGGTCTTTTGCCGGGAGGGGTTTGCTGAAGCCGTAGCCTTGGGCATAGTCGCAGTCAGTGTCGGTGAGGAAGCGGTATTCTGCTTCGCTTTCGACTCCTTCTGCGGTGACTTTAAGGTCCAACTGTCTGGCGATGGCAATAATCGTTTTGATGATAGCTTTATTTTCGGCGTGCTGGTTCATGCCGCTTACAAAGGAGCGGTCGATTTTCAGACAATCAAGCGGATATTTTTGTAAATAACTTAGAGATGAATACCCCGTACCGAAATCATCTATGGCAAGGCTGATTCCTAGCCGTTTCAAGGCTCGCAGTTTCTCGATCATCACCTCCGATTCATACATTGCAATGCTTTCGGTAACCTCGAGCTTAATATTGGCGGGATCGAGCCCTATTTCAGAAATAATCTGCTTCACCTTTTCCAGAAACTGTGGATCTAATAATTGGCGTACGGAAATGTTCACCGCGATTTTCAGCGGCCTGTATCCTGCCTGCTGCCACACAGCACCTTGCTCTAGCGCCGTTCGCAGTACCCATTCGCCTATCGGGATAATCATGCCGGTTTCCTCAGCAATCGAAATAAACTCATTGGGCGGCACCTGTCCCAGCACCGGATTATTCCAGCGCAGCAGCGCCTCCATCCCCATGATTTCCTTGCTCTTTATGTCAATAATCGGCTGGTAACACAGCTCAAGTTCCCCGTGCTCGATGGCGGTGCGCAACTGTTTTTCAATCATCATATTTTTATAAAACTGTCGATTCATTTCTTTTGTGAACAGCTGGTAGCCGTTTTTACCATGTTCCTTTACATAATACATTGCCGTATCTGCATGCTTCATGAGTGTCTTCGCATCGGTGCCATCGTTGGGAAAAATACTGATTCCGATGCTGGGTGTGATAAAATATTCACTTTTGTCGAGCATAAACCCTTGTTTAAATTGCCCCAACAGTTCCTTCGCAAACGCAGTACTGGATTTTTTGTCTTGGAATGGCAGCAGGATCGTGAACTCATCGCCTCCCAGACGATAGATCTGGGCGCGGGGACTGCTTTGCTTTTTCAATAAAGCCTGAAGCCTTTTGGAAACCTTGGTTAGAAGGAGGTCGCCATAGTCATGACCAAGTGTATCGTTGATGTATTTGAAGCGATCCAAATCGATCAGCATAATAGCATGTTGACTTCCTTTTACGAGGAGAGCAGATAAGGCCTCATTAAACATTCGTCGGTTGGGCAGACCTGTCAAGGAATCATGATAGGCCTGAAATTTAATCTCTTCCTCGTATTGCTTCCGTTCGGTGATGTCGGTTGAGACAGCAAGCAGGGTAGAGCCTTCATTCGTGATAAAAGGAACCCTGGCCGTCTGCACCCATTTGATCTCGCCTGCGTGGGTCAGCAGCGGCTCTTCTTCAATGGAGATGATACCAGGACACTTGTCCAGTTTAACAGTGCACTGCCCCTCCTGTAATGTATGCTCGATTTCTTCGTCGCTTTTTCCAATCACATCCTCATTGTTCATCCCGAGCAGTAAGGCATACGATTGGTTGATAAGCGTATAACGTCCATACTCGTCCCTGGCATAGATGTAGTTCGGGTTAAGATCAATGATCTTGCGCAGAAATTCCTTTTGATCCTGCAGCTTCTGATTCATGCCGCTTACCACATCAAAGTACATTTTGCTTGATAAAATTAAGACACTGATGGCAAAAACAAGGACAGCGATGGCACTTGGATAAAGCCTCAATTCGGGGAACATATTCAATACCCCGATGGCGAAGCCGAAGGTAGTTGAGATATTAAAATAAAGCAAAAAGGAATGCATGCCTTTATTCGGGACATCGAGAATAATCAGGAAGCAGATCGTCATACAGAAGACAAATAGAAGGACATCAAAAGAAAAAAGCCACGACAGGTCCCCCTCAACTGGAAAGTAGAATTTTGATGTCCCGTATTGCAAAACCTCAAGGTGGCTGATTCCCTTTTCGCTCCAGCCAAGGGCATACGTTACCAATGCCAGCCCATAGAACAGAAACAACGTCTTACGGTTAACGAGTCTGACCCATTTCTTTTTCGCCTCTTCTGATAAATGCTCCTGAACGGTGGCATAGGCGACATAGAAGATTGTCGGTGTGATCATCACCGAACCAAAGCGGAACAGGCGGAAAAAGAAATCGATGGTCTTTTCTGGCAGCAGATGGTAGGAATACAGGAAAGTGACATCCAGCTGCCAAAACGACGTCAGCAAGAGAAAAAGAAAGATGATTTTTGACAGGGCATTTTTTTTAAATAAAACAATGATTGTGATTCCAATCCATAACGGAATACTTGCTAATAAGCTTAGAAAAAGAAAAAACATGCGATAAGCTCCTCCTATGTCTTGGTCATGAAGAGACAGGCATTATTCCCGCTATATCCGTGGGTTGTGATACATATTGACTCAACGGGCTGATATCTCGTTTCATATACAATAGGAATATCTTCAAATCCATGACCTTTTGTTTTTATCGTCGGGGGAATGAAGCCATATTCCATCGATATCAGAGATGCGATGATTTGCATCGCTCCCATCGCGCCGAAAGTATGGCCAATCATTCCTTTAATCGAGGTGACAGGGACGTCGCCGTTAAAGGTCTGGAGTAGGATGTTGCGCTCAATGGCATCGTTTGTTTCGAGACCAAGTGCCTGGCTGTTGATGTAAGTGGGAATGTCGTTTCCTACAGTTTCCTGAAAGACCTGCAGCATATGGCTGCCGCTTGTGTCCGAACGCAGTAGCGGCTGCCCCTCGTTTCGCGATACGACCCGCCGAATCGTGCCATAGACAGGCTGTTCTCGTTGCTCTGCGGATTGTCTCCGTTCTAATATAATGACTCCGGCTCCTTCAGCTAACACAAAGCCGCCGTGCTTGTCCGAAAAAGGAACCCCCGTTTCTTCCGGTGCGGTATTGGTGATTAGCGCTTTGAGTTTCTTGAAGCCATTAACGGTCCATTGGCCTAAAGGCGCATCCGTTCCTCCGACCACGCATGCATCGACCGTTCCTGTTTGAAGCAAAAGCTGCGCAAATAATACAGCATCAATACTGGCCGTGCATCCGGTTGTGAGGGTGAAGGCCAGCCCGTTTATGTGGAGAGCCGATGCAACCGAGGCTGAGAACGTGTGCGTATCCACCAGAGAAACGCCGTGTAAAGGATAGGACTGGTAATCAAACCCGTTTGCCGCGTTCTGCTCAATTTCAAGCACAGCACCCGCGGATGTCCCGATAATAACAGCGATCCGGTGCGGCTCATAATATTTGAGCCGAGCCATTTCGGCTGCATCCAGCGCTGCGGAAATGGCCATCCTTACTGCCCGTGGGTAACGGCGGTAACGCTTGCCGTTTATGACCGAGAAATCCTCTTGTATAACACCAGCCGCAATGCTGTCCTGTTGCCGATTGACATTTTGCAACACCGTCTGTGTGCAAGTCCCCTCCTGTAATATTTTTCGAAACTGAGATTTCGTTAAAGCACCTGGAGCCTTAATGCCATATCCGGTTATAATAATTTCCTCCAATGATGTCAACTCCAATTAATAGTAGTAATCCCATTATATACCACACCCTTGGTTAGGATATAGTTTGACTGCTTGTTAAAAGAAAGGAATCTTCAAAGATTGAAGCTGCAGGAAGAAACATCATAATGAATGGCTAAAACGGCAGTCCAATTAGCAAACCAAACCCTTCCCCCAAACCATTAAGTCCTTTCCACACGTACAAATTCACCTTATTTGTCTTTTTGCGGTGCCTGACACCGCAGTCTTTTTAAACGCTGTAAAATGTGTGTATAATAAAAGAATATGTTTTTTCGGGAGGGATGATGTTGAGTGTGATTCCAGAGGAGTATTTGGAGCCATTGCAGTGGTTTTCAGAATATATGAAAGAAACGCTGATACCGGATTCGCTGGAAGATGCAAAGATCGTGCAGAAGGGACTGCATCTGTATCGCCAAGGGGCGGTAACGTCCGTGAAGCTAGAGCACGGTCATGCTACAGCCACGGTGCAGGATGTTGCTTCAGTGAAGGTGACGCTCAATTTGGATCTTCCTCAGATCAGTGAGTGCACCTGTCCAGCCGATCTGTTTTGCCGCCATATCACAGCTGCCTTCTTTCAGCTTCTCTCCTATGAACGCAGTGTCGCCGAATGGGTCGATATGTGGCGTAAACCATTGAGAGAGAAGAAGGCGGTGAAATCATGGAGCATCGAGAGGGCTAAAGATTTGCTAAAAACAGCCGGGATGCTGAAGCCGGATTATCAGCAATGGGTGACCACCTTTCGCGAAAGCTTCGACCTAATCCTGCGCGGAAAGGGAGCCCCGAAACCGTACGTAATCGCCGAGCTATTTGAAACCTATTCCCGTCGCCTTAAGGCAGGAGCCCCGCTGAAACAGGAATGGAAGCAGCTTTATTTTCTCGTGGCGGCCGTCGTATCCTTCACCAAGCTGCTTGAGCTGAGCCATGATCTCGGGCATAACGAGGACACAGTCAACCGCCATTACCGTCAGCTCTTTCAAGGTGCCATCCAAGATATCATGAGGCTGTCGGATACCATTTCTGTTCAGGCGCTTCCCTTCGACTTTGACGATTTTATTGAGCAACTCAAAGGAGAAACGAATGCTCTGATTGAATCCGATTATATGATTGCATACGACCGGATCCACCTCTTCTGCCTGTTATGGACACGCCTGTTCAAAAAGAAAAACTGGCGCGAGGAGCAGTTAATGACCCTCTTAAAACAAGACGATCGAGGTCTGGCCCAGCGTGTTGCCATCATTCACCTGCACCTGCTGTTGAAAAATGATGATGAAGCCTTGACACTGATTAAATCCTGTGATGAAAGACTGACACCTTACTTTTTTTACTGGATAGACCTGCTGACGGAACAGAAAGAATGGGCACGCATAGAAAGCTTTCTTACCGAATTCCTTGCCCGCATTCGATCGTTTTTAAACCGGGATGCGGACTATTATGCCTGTCGTGATTTTTCGAAGATGATTTTGAATTCAATCATCCCATATTGCACGGAAACTGGACGGACCGACCTTTTTGAAAGAGCCTTATATGAAATGCTGCCATATACATTCAGAGAATACGAGGATTTTCTTTTTGAAAAAAAAGATTTTACTAAATGGATGGAGCTACAGACATATATTGGTTTGAGAATGGAATCACTCTCGAAAAGCCAAATTAAGAGGCTGCAGGATGAGGCGCCTGAGCTGCTCCTGCCGCTATACCACCAGGCGATTCAGCTGCATATTGATGTGAAGAACCGCGAGCATTACCGAGAGGCGGTACGCATGCTGAAAAAACTGCGGACATTGTATAAAAAAATAAAGCGGACTGATGAGTGGGAAGAATTTCTGAACATTCTGCTGACACGCACAAAGCGACTTCGTGCCTTTCAAGAAGAATGTAAAAGGGGAAAATTGATCGATGCTTAAGTCAAACTATATGAAGATACTTGTGACAGATTTAGGGGATGATCAGTATTTTCTAAGCGCCATGGACAAGGAGGAGCACTACTTCTACCCTTCCGTGTGGCAGTATCTCCTGTTGAACGGGCATAAGGAAAGTTTTTATGGGACGATGGTTGACCATAACACGGTGGCCGGGATTGAGGGCATTGTGCTGAACGGTTGGCAGCTGGCAACGCTATTTGCCGGGGAACAGTTTAACCGAATGGTCGACTGGGATTGGGATGAGAATGCCGAGCTCTGCCTAGCTGCGGCCCATACAGTGTACGGAGCAATCCAGGAGAAGGAATGGATGCCGGACTTTGACTCATGGGAGCGCGACGAGTTTCGCTGGGCTCTGCCGGATCGTGTCGTGAACGAGTTTCTCCCGGCATTCTGGGAGCAGGATGGCGTCCGTTCCTTCATAGAGAAGTGGTTCAACCACGCACTGGATAGCTATATGAATCAAAATCGCGAACTGAAGACTTCTTTTGGAACAAAACTTCAGACACTGCGGGACGGAACGATCGCACCACACCATTTGGCGGCCTATTTTGATGAAGATAGCTTTCGCGAGTGGATCGGCATTAAGCCGAGCAAAGTTCCTTTTACATTGGCTATGAAACTGGAGGAGCCTGTCGATGCAGCTGATTCTTGGATGCTTGAATGTTTTTTACGCGATAAAAAAGACCCGGATTTAGCCGTTGATTTAGGAAACATCGATGATTACCCCAAGACTTGGCTGCCGCATTTAGAGGCGGTGATTCGGGAGCAGGAACGCTGGATGCGCCTCTTCCCATGGCTAAATGCAGGGAAACACGAGCCTCGTTTGACAGATAAATTGACAGAGAATGAAGCATGGTTATTTTTAACAGAAGCTAGCGAAATCCTGCTGGCACTTGGTGTTGATATTCTTCTTCCTTCCTGGTGGCAGGCAATGAAGAAGGCAAGTCTGAAAGTGAAGGCCCGTGTAAAGAGTGCCTCCGGCAGCTATCGCCCGTCCTTTGTCGGTCTACAGGCAATGCTTGATTACGATTGGCGTTTTTCGATGAATGGCGTAGATCTGTCAGAGGAAGAGTTCAATCAGCTGGTTGAGGAAAAGCGGCGCCTTGTATTCGTGCGCGGGCGCTGGATTAAGCTTGACCCGGAATTTATCCATCAGATTCAGGAACTGATGAAGAAGGCGGAAAAAGAAGGCCTTCAGGTTCGCGATGTCATCGAGCAGGAATTGTTTGCTGAAGAAGGAGTAGGCTCGACAGCAGATGAATTGGAGAATCCTAAAGCGTTCGCGAAGATTCAGATTGAACTGAACCGTCAATGGAAGTCGATGGTCAAAGGTCTCCACAATCTTAAGGAGCTGCCGCTTGAGCCGGTGCCAAAGGGCTTTCAAGGTGAACTGCGGCCATATCAGCAGCTCGGGATGAGCTGGCTGTTGTTTCTGCGCAGGTATGGCTTCGGTGGCTGTCTTGCCGATGACATGGGTCTCGGAAAAACAGTACAGTTGATTTCTTATTTGCTACGGGTAAAAGAGGAGAGGGAAAGGAAGAACACTGACCACGACAGGCTTCTGCTTGAAACCAAGTCCGATGCAACTGCAGCAGGTGCAGGCCATGTAGACGAGCCCGGGACAGAAATATTGGCAGACAGGCAGACAGATGCATCGGCAACCCCCCTCTCTAATATGAATAGCAGCAAGACTAAGTCTGATCTTGCTGTAGCGAAGCGTGGACGAAAAACCGCTGCAGAGTCCATTGCCATTACCGCGGCACCAGATGGGGCACTCAAGAAAACGAGCTGTGCTACCGCACAAAAAGCTGCGGCAATGGATACAGGCGCTAATGAAACGAGCA
Source organism: uncultured Bacillus sp. (assembly GCF_946478885.1). The sequence goes on from NZ_CAMLDX010000071.1 coordinate 17,075, forward strand.
CTTCTCGAGGACAGAAGAATTCCGCAGCGTTTGCAAAAACAACAGTGGCAACCACTCGGGATGCTGCACAATCTATCGAACCGTCCCTGATTATCTGCCCGACATCCGTTCTCGGCAACTGGCAAAAGGAATTGGAGAGATTTGCTCCGGATTTATCCATTTACCTCCACTATGGAACGGGGCGGCTTCACGGGAGAGAGTTTGCCGAAAAGGCGTTGGAGGCGGATGTGGTCCTGACCTCCTACGGGCTGACACACCTTGATTTGAACGACTTTTTACAGCTGACATGGAGCACGATTACCATTGACGAGGCGCAAAATATTAAAAATGCCGAGACAAAGCAATCCCGAGCCGTTAGAAAGCTTGAAGGCCGTCATCATATTGCTTTGACAGGAACTCCGATGGAGAATCGTTTAAGCGAGCTGTGGTCGATTTTCGATTTTATCAATCACGGCTACCTTGGTTCAAGCCGTCAATTTCAAAAGCGGTTTGTCCTGCCGATTGAACGTGACGATGAAAAGGAACGCATCCACCAGCTGCAGGCGTTGATCCGACCTTTTTTACTAAGAAGAACGAAAAAGGACGAGGATGTGGCATTGAATCTGCCTGACAAGCTGGAGCAGAAGGAATATTGTCCGCTCACAGCCGAGCAGGCATCGCTGTACGAGCAGCTGGTGCATGACTCGCTAGAGGATATTGATAAGCTGTCGCCGTTTGAGCGAAAGGGCTTGATTTTGCAAATGCTGAGCCGGCTAAAGCAGCTTTGTAACCATCCGGCATTGTATTTGAAGGAAGTGCAGCCGGAGGATCTCGTGGAACGTTCGACCAAGCTGGAAAAACTGCAGGAACTTATTTATGCGGTGCTGGAGCAGGAGGAAAGCTGCCTGATCTTCACGCAGTACATTGAGATGGGGCATATCATTCAGACGATGATTGAAGATGAATTCGGAATCAAGGTCCCGTTTTTGAATGGCAGTGTGGCGAAATCGCAGCGTGATCGGATGATTGAAAAATTTCAAAATCACGAATTCCCGATTTTCCTGCTGTCACTGAAAGCGGGCGGAACCGGGCTGAACTTGACTGCGGCGAATCATGTTATCCATTATGATCGCTGGTGGAATCCTGCCGTCGAGAACCAAGCGACCGACCGGGCATACCGCATCGGGCAGAAGCGCTTTGTCCATGTGCATAAATTGATCTGTACCGGTACGCTTGAGGAAAAAATTGATTTAATGCTTGATAAAAAACAATCGCTGAACGATGAGATTATTCAGAGCGATACTTGGATTACCGAACTATCGACAGATGAGCTGCGAGATCTGATACATTTAGGAAAATAGAAAGTGGCACTGGCCGTCTATTGGAGAACGATTCACTCTCTTTCCCTTGTCGGATTCCATATAATCTCCTGCGGCTGGTTTACCAGAAACATCATTCTTTGTTTCGCACTATAGGAGGATATTCGGTAAGTCCAATAAGATTTAAGAAAACAGCTTTATTTCGGCAGTTTCAAAGAAAGAAGAATCCCGCTGTGGTTCCATTAAACACGGAGGATTCTTCTTTTTTTACAGATTTGTGAAGAGAG
>NZ_CAMLDX010000072.1 GCF_946478885.1 uncultured Bacillus sp.
GCACATCATAAGCTTGAAGCATCCCTACTGAGACTCTATTATTCTAACTCATTATTATAGGATGTACCTTATTCCAACTAATGAAACTAACGTAACCTTTAATCAGGTCTATTAAACCAGCAAACAAAAAAAATCCCCCTTGAAGGCAGGACAGAGGCATCCCGTCTGCTTCTCAGGAGAATTCACAAAGCAAAGCTTATTCATGTAATTAATTATTAGGAACGCAATGGAGACATCCCGTCCCCCTTGTTACCTACAAGTTTTTTGTATAGGTGTAGACTTTTCCGTTAGAGCTGATATACATTTTTACATAGCTGTTTTTTGTGTTGAGTCCGTAATTCCAGGTGATATGCATATTCCATTCCCAATTTGGTTGAATGTTAGTAGTGATGCCTTTGTTTTCTAGATCCTTTTTCGTATACGTATCATTGAGCTTTCCGTTATCATAGACTTCAATTTTTTCCAGAGTAACGGGACTTGAACTGTTGTTATCCATACTTAAGTTTACTTTCTTGATACGGTTGTCCTCAATATTGCTTGCTTGGGCATTCACTTCAAGATACGGGATATAGTCATCGACTACAGTGATGTTGACTGTATCCGTCTTTCCATTAGCAGTTGTGACTACGATGGTAGCATAACCCTTAGATACAGTTGTAACTTTCCCACTTTCATTCACAGTAGCTACAGAATTATTGCTTGAAGTCCAAGTCAACGTTTTGTTTGCTACATAGCTTGGATTCAGTGTGGCTGTCAGCTGAATGCTGGTTCCTACCTGCAGTATGACATCCGTTTGGTTCAACTCCACGCTGTCAGGATATACTTTGCCCGTGACGATTACTTTAACCGTTGTCGCCCATTGTGTGCCGGCAATGGCTCCTGTTAGAACATATTCGCCAGCTTGATTTAAATTCAAATTGTCTACATTCCACGTGATATTTCTATACTCATAAGAATTATCAGAGTAAATGAGCTTAATCTTGGTAGGAAGGTTCACATCATCCATATTAGATCCTACTGCCACAACAATGTCCTTCAACACTTCCACTTTTACATTGCTAGCAATTACATTTACTTTAATGCTTGTCTTTCTCGAAAGACGGTCAATGTTCCCGCTTAATACGTAAGTACCAACCTTATTTACATCGAGGCTTGCTGTATCCCAAGTAACATTGCGGTTTTCTGTCATGTCTCCATTGTAGGTTAATTTAACTTGACTTGGAAAATTAATATCAGCAATATTAGTGCCTTTTACTATCGTAATATCATTTGGCTGCTGTATTTCCGGGAAGTGAACCACCACTTTTACATTTGCTTTTAAAAGAGTTCCTTCAACTGTCCCTTGCAGCGCATATTCACCAGATGTATTTAAATCTAATCCTGTTGTGTCCCATTGAACCTTTTTCTTTCCGGTCGTCCCGTCAACATAGACTACTCCTACCTCCTGTGGCAGATTTACCTTTGCAAGAGTGGTTCCTACCGGAACATGAATTGGAGTAATCGCATTGACACTTTTGATTTGTGTTTCGGCAGAGAATTTAATCGTTTTATAGAGCAGTACGGCAAAGTCTCCGCGTTTGATCTTATCTTCTGTTCCATACTTATTAGCAGAGATTCCACCGGTAATGCCTGCACCATAAAGCGCCTCAATTTCATCCTTAAAGCTAATGGACAGATCCGTAAATGGAGTTGGCTTCGCATATTGTTCTAAACCAAAGGCATGAACTAGGATACTCGCCATTTGTCCGCGGGTCAGATAATTATCCGGAGCAAAGATTGTATCACTAAATCCATTAATAACCCCTTCTTTGACCAGCGCATTCACATGTCCTTTAATTCGGTTGTTCACATCTTTAAACCCGGCATCAGGCGCATTAGCCGTATCCAGGTCCAAAGCGTTCGCCAAAATAACAGCGGCGTCTCCCCTTTTCAGATGGTTATACGTGCCAAATTGAGTGGCACTGGTTCCTTTAATGACTCCGGAATTGTAAAAATAACCAACGGCTTCATCATATCTAGCGATGACATCCTTAAATGGATGTGAAGCAGCCGAAACTGCTGACCCAAAAGATAAAAGCATAGATAGTACAACGGCTACAAGAACATAATAACCTTTTGACCATTTCAACATCTTGATACTCCCCCTTTCCAACTTAAACACTATTTAAAATTATCTTAATAATAAACTTTCAATTAATATATAGTCCCTAATGACTGTTAAATTTTTACACATATTTTCGAAAATTAGCGTATCGGCCCATAATATAAGAAAAAAGAGCTAATTCACTCCCGAAATTGGCATAAAATCGATCTGATATACAAGCTTGTACGACTTGAGAAATACAACTATTCCCCCAAATTTTAACAAAATTTTTCTTTTTTCTTTAAAATAAATCTCCGTTCTATACAAAAAAAGCTGTCCCAAAAGCAAAGGTGTCAGGCACCACAAAACAGTATCTAGTATCCCTTTGAACAGGATATAGATCAATTGTGGATGCCTGACACCTTATGGGACAGCTCCCTCAAAGGATGGGGTAACCCTTATTTAGAAGATGTAAATTGTGCCTCTTCAGTGGATCCTTTGAGGGCGGTTGTCGAAGAGGTTCCTCCTGAAACTACCATTGCTACTTGGTCAAAATATCCTGTACCTACTTCACGTTGATGTCTTGTAGCAGTATAGCCATGCTGTTCACTGCTGAATTCAGCTTGTTGCAATTCTGAATAAGCAGCCATTCCGCGATCTTTGTAGCCTCGAGCTAATTCAAACATGCTGTGATTCAAGGCATGGAAACCAGCAAGGGTAACGAATTGGAATTTATATCCCATTTTTGCGATTTCTTTTTGGAACTTCTCAATGGTTTCTGGGTCAAGTTTTGCCTTCCAGTTGAAAGAAGGAGAGCAATTATATGCAAGTGGCTTGCCAGGGAATTTTTCATGAATCGCTTCTGCAAAACGTTTAGCATCTTCGAGATTTGGTTCTGAAGTTTCGCACCAAATTAAATCTGCATATGGCGCATATGCAAGTCCCCGAGCGATCGCTTGGTCAAGTCCCGCTCTTGTGCGGAAGAACCCTTCTGCTGTTCTTTCTCCTGTAATAAATGGTTTGTCATACGGGTCAACATCACTTGTAATAAGGTCGGCTGCATCAGCATCTGTCCGTGCAACAAGGATTGTCGGTACACCCATAACGTCAGCTGCAAGACGAGCAGAGATCAGATTACGAACAGCTGTCTGTGTAGGGAGGAGAACTTTCCCGCCTAAATGCCCGCATTTTTTTTCAGATGAAAGCTGATCCTCAAAGTGAACTCCTGATGCACCAGCTTCAATCATGCCTTTCATAAGCTCAAATACATTCAATTGACCGCCAAATCCTGCCTCAGCATCTGCCATAATAGGAGCAAACCAATCAATCGTATGATCTCCCTCCGTATGGTGAATTTGATCAGCACGTTGTAAGGCTTGGTTTATCCGTTTCACTACCGCTGGAACACTGTTAGCCGGATATAAGCTTTGGTCAGGGTACATGTGTCCGGAAAGATTCGCATCGGCTGCTACCTGCCAGCCGCTCAAATAGATTGCTTTAAGCCCGGCCTTAACCTGCTGAACTGCTTGGTTTCCTGTTAAAGCACCTAAAGCATGAACATAATCTTCTTCCTTTAAAAGATTCCATAGCTTTTCAGCTCCGCGGCGTGCCAGTGTATATTCAATATCAATCGAACCGCGCAGCTTGATTACATCCTCTGCATTGTAAGGTCTTTGAATCCCTTTCCATCTATCTTGTCTCCAGTTCTCGCGTAATTGTTCAACTCGTAAATCTGTCATGTTAAGATCCTCCTAATGATTGTATATATATTATTAATAGAATATTCGGTTTTTTTTATTCGAAAAAATCGTGCTTTCCTCAGTACATTTATTGCAACGCTTCATAACCAGGCAAGGTTAAAAAGTCGGCAAATTCATCCTGTAAAATCAAACGATCAAATAGTTGAACGGCTTCATCAAAGCGGCCGTTGCGATAAGCTTCTTCGCCTATCTCTTGTTTAATTTTTACTAGCTCCTCCGCTTTGAAGGTTTCGTACATTTCGGTTGTGACCTTTCTTCCATCATCCAAGATTCCCTTTGGATGGCGAATCCATTGCCACAACTGAGCACGGCTAATTTCAGCAGTCGCTGCATCCTCCATCAGATTATGAATCGGAGCTGCACCTCTGCCACACAACCATGAAGCGACATATTGAATGCCGACATTAATATTCATGCGAACTCCGTCTTCCGAAATTGTTCCTTCTGGTACAGCCAGCAAATCCTCTGCCGTTACTTGAACATCCATTTGCTTGCCTGACTGGATTTGGTTTCTTTGCGGCATTTCACGATTAAAGACTTCCAGCGCTACCGGAACGAGCCCAGGATGCGCTACCCATGTGCCGTCATGTCCATCACGTGCCTCACGTTCTTTATCGGCACGAACCTTGGAGAATGCCTCTTCATTGGCCTTCGGATTATTGCGGACTGGAATTTGTGCAGCCATTCCTCCGATTGCCGGTGCATTTCGCCGGTGGCAGGTTTGAATGGTTAAGAGTGAGTAAGAACGCATAAATGGTACAGTCATCGTAACTTGGGAACGATCAGGCAATATTACGTTTTCCTGATTACGAAGTTTTTTCAGATAGCTGAAGATATAGTCCCAACGGCCGCAGTTCAATCCTGCGGAATGCTCCTTTAGTTCATAAAGAATTTCATTCATTTCAAATGAGGCCATGATCGTCTCTATTAAGACGGTTGCTTTAATAGAGCCTTTCGGAATATTCAGATATTCCTCCGTGCAATTACAGACATCATTCCATAATCTTGCTTCGAGATGACTTTCCAGTTTTGGCAGATAGAAATATGCCCCAGTGCCGCGTTTGTGCAATTCATTTACATTGTGGAAGGTATACAGTCCAAAGTCTACAAAACTTCCAGAAATCCGATTCCCGTTCAATAATAGATTTTTTTCCTCTAAATGGATTCCGCGAGGTCGTACAAGTAATACAGCTGTTTCATCGTTCAGCTTATATTCTTTCCCATCTGGATTTTTAAAAGAGATCGTTCGATTGACCGCATCCTTTAAGTTAATCTGCCCTTCAATAATACTCTCCCATGTTGGCGAGGTCGCATCTTCACAATCTGCCATGAAAACCTTTGCACCTGAATTGAGTGCATTGATAATCATTTTCCGATCCGTCGGGCCTGTGATTTCTACACGGCGATCCTGCAGATCTTCGGGCAATGGCCATATTGTCCAGTCGCCATTACGGATCTCTTCTGTTTCAGGAAGGAAAGACGGTAGCTTTCCCTGATCGATTTCCTGCTGTCTTTTTCTTCTTGCCTCCAGCAGTTCTTTTCTTCTTGAACCAAATCGTGTTTCGAGCTCTTCAACAAATTTTAGTGCCTCTGGAGTTAATATTTCTTCATATCCTGGTTTAAGTGCACCAACAATTTGAATACCCGTAGTTCGAGTGGACATGTTATTCAAATCACTCCTTGTTATAATACATTATTTTAGTTACTAAGCGTATTATATAACACAAAAGTCCGAAATGGAACATGTTTTTTCTAAAATTTTCTATTTTTCAGAATAAATATTTTTTATTTCAAATTCTAAGAAGGCAGACGTCTTTACAATCTATGATTATCCTGCTCGTATTTAGTCTATTTTTTTATATTTTCCAGGTGAAACGTCGTCCTTTCTCTTGATGGCTGCTCTTGCCGAACCCCTTAAGGCAGAAAAGAGCTGTCCCAAAAGCAAAGGTGTCAGGCACCACAATCGAAGTATCTAGTATCACTTTGCATGATCCGCGTTGGATATAGATTGATGGTGGATGCCTGACACCTTATGGGACAGCCCCTTTTACACTATTGATAGATATGGACGAATGGTTCCTTTTGATCTGCCTCTTTTACGATTAAAGCTTCAGGACCATTGACTGAAGTGACATTGACTTCAACGGAAATATAGTTTGGAAAATGCTCCATGACTTTGCCCGTTACAAATTGCGTAAAGCCGATTGCTTCTGTTTTTCCATAAAATTGGATTGGAATATCAATGCTTAAGCTTTGCAGCTGCCCTCCAGCATAGAACCCTTTCCCTACTACTCCATTAAAGTTTGGAAAGTATTTTTCTACATCCTGCTTAAAATTAGAAAATGCTGTAGAATCATCACGGTGTTTTTCCGTGGCATCATTGGATGGGAATAAGATATACTCCTCCTTTATATCCTTCCAATCGTTAATTTCCGAGCTTCCTTTGTCCACTGTACCATATGTGAAGTAATTCCCCGGAACAACAGAGGTTTTACTTTTTTGTTCGAATAAAGCAATGGTAATAGGAACTTCCTTTAGCCCATCAATAGCCCGTAGGCGGTTAATGACCTCCTGGGCCATTTCTTTCCCCTTCTGTTCGATAACATCATGGGGAATCTCTGTTTCATAAGTTGCCCCGTATTGCACCTCTTGATAATAATGAATCGAATTCAAGGCCAGTCCAATAACCACTCCACCTAGACTGACTTTGTCGTTTTCTCCTTTGATTAAGTAATTATGCTCCAGTATATGAGCTAAATAAATTGGATTTTTTTCATTTCGCTCCTTGACTGTGCCCTGTCCGTCATCCATCGGATTCAATCCGATATTTTCAGATTCCTCAAGTTTTTCTTCTTTCAATTGTTCAGCGGTAAATTTGCGATTTAACCATAGGCTGACTGTTTTTTTATCCAAATATTGCCCTTCCTGAAACAAGTACTTTTCTGGATCAAAGGTAGTCTGCGCAACACGCATTAATCCTGTTTCAAATTCGCTAATATCGTAGCGGGTATTTACATTATTGACGACCAGGCCGCGCGATTCCGATGGCTTGAACGGCAGAATCGTCCGATAATATTCTTCAGATACTTTGTATTTAGGGATAATCGCCTTTTCCTCAGATTGCTTTTGATCATTCTGCACGACTTCTTCCTGTTTTTGAAAATTAGGCGCACATCCGGCAAGCATGAACACAGCAGCGAGAGTTCCATAAATGATTTTTCTCACGAGCTACACCTCTTACTTTGATAATTCTTTAACCAGTCTCTCTTCATTCCACACAGTTACTCCTAACTCTTCTGCTTTTTTTAGTTTTGAGCCGGCATCCTCTCCCGCAATGACAAGATCTGTTTTTTTACTTACACTTCCCGTCACATTACCGCCTAATGATTCGATCTCCTGTTTGGCTTCATTTCTTGTCAAAAGCGATAACTTTCCTGTCAGAACAATCGTTTTTCCGGCAAAATAGGAATCAGATTGGCTGACCTGTACAGGCCTTGCGCCAGTATAGGTCATATTTACTCCGGCATCCTTCAGTTCCCGGATCAGATCCTTGGCCTCTCCCTGTTCAAAAAAAGTCACGAGCGAATCAGCCATTTTTTCACCGATTTCATTAATTGCAGTCAATTCTTCGCGGGTTGCTGCAATCAGCCGGTCCATATGCTCAAATTCCATCGCCAGGATCTTGGCTGCCTTAGCCCCGACATGACGGATGCCAATTCCGAAGATCAGCTTTTCGAGTGAATTGTTTTTCGATGCTTCAATCGCTGCTAACAGATTGGAAACAGACTTTTCTCCCATCCGTTCTAAAGCAAGCAGCTGCTCCCGAGTTAATTTATACAAATCGGCAACATCCTTGATTAATTTCTCCGCAAACAATTGACTAACTACCTTTTCTCCCAGACCGTCAATGTTCATTGCCGAACGGGATACAAAATGAATCAGGCCCTCACGGATCTGAGCCGGACATTTCGGATTAATACAACGAAGTGCCACTTCTCCTTCAAGGCGAACGAGCTCACTTTCACAATCAGGACAATGGGTCGGCATACTAAACTCCTCTTCATGGCCAGTCCTTCTTTCAGGTATCACATTCACAATCTCGGGGATGATATCCCCTGCCTTTTTAACGACAACTTGATCGCCAATCTTGATGTCCTTTTCACGAATTAAATCCTCATTATGAAGGGAAGCTCGCTGCACGGTTGTTCCCGCCACCTTCACCGGCTTTAGAATTGCCGTTGGGGTGACCACTCCCGTGCGGCCGATGCTTAATTCAATATCGAGGAGGGTGGTCACCACTTCTTCAGCGGGGAACTTATACGCAATAGCCCAGCGAGGACTTTTCGCGGTCGTTCCAAGCTCATCCTGCTGTGCAAGCGAGTCAACCTTTACAACAATCCCATCAATCTCATACGGAAGATACGGTCTTTTTTCAACCCAGCTGTCAATAAAGGAGATAACTTCCTCAATGTTTGCACATTTTCTTCGTTCTTTGTTCGTTTTAAAACCGATCTGATCAAGCCAATCAAGGCTTCCGCTATGGGATTCAGCCCCGATGTTCTCTACATTTGCCAATGCATAAAGAAAGATATCTAAATGGCGTGATGCCGCAATCCTTGGATCTAATTGTCTCAAAGAGCCTGCGGCTGCATTACGTGGATTTGCGAATGGTTCTTCGCCGTTTTCTTCCTTTTGCTGATTTAATTTTTCAAATGAACGCTTCGGCATGAAAGCTTCTCCGCGTACTTCGAGCATCAGTGGTTCCTTCAGCTTAAGTGGAATGGACCGGATCGTTTTTAAATTGGCGGTAATATCTTCTCCGACAAAACCGTCTCCACGGGTAGCCCCCTGCACAAAGATTCCCTTTTTATATTTTAAAGAGATAGCCAATCCATCTATTTTCAATTCACATACATAGGTAATATGATCTCCGACAAACTGTCTGACTCTCCTGTCAAAATCCCGTAAATCGGAAGGGCTGAACGCATTCCCCAAGCTCAGCATCGGTGATTCATGCTGCACTTTATTGAACATTTCCAAAACATGCCCGCCGACACGATGGGTAGGAGAATCGGGAGTAATCATCTCTGGAAAGGCCTCTTCCAGTGCAGTTAATTCCCGATAAAGGCGATCATATTCCGCATCCGGTACTGACGGTCGGTCAAGCACATAATATTCATGACTGTACTGGTTTAATAGACTGCGTAATTCATTTATCCTCATTTCAGCATTTTGACGATCCATATTAGCTTCCTTTCCTACAAAACTAAGACCTTCATTACATCTTCTTATACTTGTTTAATCGGTGCAAACTTCGCCAACAAACGTTTAATGCCAACGGGACTGGTAAATGCAATATCAAGCTCCGTCCCTTCACCTGATCCCCTTACACTTACAACTGTGCCGATCCCCCATTTCCCGTGCTCCGCCTTATCTCCTACCTTCCATTGTACTTCATCCCCACCTGTATCTGTTACAACCGGTCTTGTCACAGGCTTGCGGTGTGCCATCTGTTGGCGGCCTCTACCCGTATATATTGCGGCGCTGCCTGCTGAAGCACCCAGGCTGTTTTTTCTTGAAGGCTCCAGCCCTTCAAACAATTCCTCCGGGATCTCTTTAATAAAACGGGATGGAGGATTTAAGTTTGTTCTCCCAAATAGTGTTCGCATTTGTGCATTGGTAATAAAAAGCTGCTCTTCAGCGCGAGTGGCCCCAACATACATTAGACGACGCTCTTCTTCCATTTCCGCTTCTTCGACTAATGAACGGCTGTGCGGAAATACCCCTTCCTCGAGTCCAATGAGAAAAACTACAGGAAATTCAAGTCCTTTTGCCGAATGGAGAGTCATTAGGACAACAGCATCCGCTTTGTCGCCATCATCATCTAATTTATCAATATCCGCTACTAATGCAAGGTCGGTTAAAAATCCTATTAAGCTTTTGTCTTCACTGTTTTCCTCAAAGTTCTTCGTCACAGATTGAAATTCCTCTAAGTTTTCCAAACGGCTTTCCGCTTCAATCGATTTCTCCGCCTTCAGCATTTCACGATATCCGGTTTTCTCAAGAACCTCTTCTACCAATTCTGTTACTGAGAGATACTCCTGCATTTGTGTATAGCCCTTGATGAGATTTCTGAATTCTGCAGCAGCCTTTGTGATTTTTGGGCTTAGGCCAATCAATTCAACAGATGCCAGAGCTTCATACATCGACATATCATGCCTTAGGGCAAAGTTAGCGATTTTGTCGACCGAACTGGAACCGATTCCTCTCTTTGGAACATTTATCACCCTTGTCAGACTAATATCATCGTTCGGATTAGCTATCAAACGCAAGTAGGCGAGAATATCCTTAATTTCCTTTCGATCATAGAATTTTGTTCCGCCTACAATGGAATATTCAATATTGGATTTCAACAGCGCTTCTTCTATGACACGGGACTGGGCATTTGTCCGATAGAGGATAGCCATTTCTGACCATCTCCTGTTTTCCTTTTGGACAAGCTCCTTTATTTTTCCGATGACAAATTGCGCTTCGCCTTGCTCGCTGTCCGCCCTATAATATTGGATTTTTTTCCCTTCAGAGTTATCCGTCCATAAATTCTTTTTCTTTCGGTTGCGGTTATGTGAAATGACATGATTGGCAGCTTCAAGAATCCGTTTTGTCGAACGATAATTTTGTTCAAGCAGAATCGTTTGTGTCCTCGGATAGTCTTTTTCAAAAGACAGGATATTGGTAATATCTGCTCCACGCCAACGATAGATTGACTGATCCGAGTCACCGACTACACATAAATTTTGAAAACGTGCAGCCAATAATTTTACTAGTGTATACTGGGATTTATTGGTATCCTGGTATTCGTCAACGTGTATATATTGAAATTTCCGGTGGTAATACTCCAGAACATCCGGCACCCGCATGAACAGCTTAATCGTGATCATAATGAGATCATCGAAGTCAAGGGCCTGGTTTTTCTGAAGCCGTTTTTGATACTCCTTATATACATCGTTCACAATCAATTCATAATATCCACTGGCTGTTTTTTCGTACTGCTCGGGGTCAATCAATTCATTTTTTGCCGAGCTAATAGCGCCAAGCAGAGCACGAGGATCGTATTTTTTCGGGTCAATATTCTGATCTTTAAGAATCGCTTTGACCACTGACAGCTGATCCGTAGTGTCTAAGATGGTAAAATTCCGGTGGTATCCAATACGGTCAATATCCCGGCGAAGAATTCTTACACACATTGAGTGAAAGGTGGAAATCCAGATTTCATCAGCGGCGCCTCCCATCATTTTATAAATCCGTTCCCTCATTTCACGCGATAGTGATAGGTAAGAGCCATCCTCATCATTGAGCTTTTGAAACTAAATATGTTAGGAGCTCTTTTCCCCCACTTCACACCGTACGTGAAGGTTTCCCATCATACGGCGTTCCATCATATACAGCTAAGTGAAAGGTCGAAGTTTTTTCTTTATGTAACCAGATAAATCAGTTCTTGAGTCAATACAACCGCCACTTTTGGCTTTGTATTAAGGTTAACTAGTTATGCCAAGGGCTTTCTTATCAGACTTCGACTTTAACTTGCTTTCGTATGACTATGCCCCTTCGCTCCACAGGCATTACCCTGCTTCAACACTACTACGGGCTGCTGCCCCACAGATGCAACAGTCATTTCCTACTGTTTAGGAACATCTGGTCTTACACCCATTATCATTTCCTTCTGTGGTTCCTCTGTTCCCTATATCTTTGCTTTTCATAAATGCCTTAGTCTCCTACTCTGACCCGTCAGCCACCTTTTTGTCCTCGATTGGATGGACGCAAGGCTTCAATCCTTTATAGGTATTGAGGTCGTTACCGCAAAGCCAGAATACGATAACCACGACTGAACCCCAATTATGAGGCATGTGCCTTCATTTAAGCACATTCCGAACTTACGAGCCGTACATCCGCAGGTTCGCTCCAATGTTTTGCAAACATTCTCTAGACATAGCATCTTTATAGCACCCCGACTACTTATAACCATCTCAGGTTATGTTTTCGCCGCCTTCAGCGAGCTCTCGTACCCTTATTCTGTAAGAAATAAACGCACGTCGCAGGGCTTAGGCAAGATTTCCAATCTTAAATCAAGGAAAGGAGTTTCACCTTTCTTATCAGATATAGAGTTAGGTAGTTCATTACCTCTCACTTTTCCTGTTCATTACTAAATCAGATTGTGTGAGAACAGAGCACACCAGCTTTATTCGTGAAGGTAATAGCTAGGATATTGTATGGATTCACCCCTTTTTCCACCATTAAATACGCGATGCGATGGGTTAACACCCTGGTTTTTCCACTACCGGCTCCTGCCATAATTAACAGTGGACCTTCTGTTGCTCTCACAGCCTTTTGCTGCTGCGGGTTTAGGCCGTTTAACAATTTTTCCGATAAATAATTCATTTGATTATATACACCGCCTTAAACGAACATTTGTTTCTATTTTACAATTTGACATTCCTGTAATCAATGCTTTTTATCGCTGCAAAACAGTTTGCAAGGCTGCATTAATATCTTCATAAATAATATTTCCGACAACAATGACATCCGCCAGCGCAGCCATTTCTTCCGCCTGAGAGCGGCTGTTAATGCCTCCACCGTAAAATAACTGGGTATGATCAAGCCTTTTCTTAGCTTCAGCAACCAAGGAAGGATCACCATAAGTTCCGCTGTATTCCAAATAAAAAATAGGCAGGTGAAACATCTTTTCCGCCATCATGGCATAAGCCGCTGCATCCTCCTTTGTCAAATTCGTATTTGCTTTGGTTAATTTAGCTGCTTTGCAATCCTCATTTAATATACAATACCCCTGAATCAAAAACTCATCCCAGTTCATCAAGTCACCGAATTCTTTAACTGCCTCATGATGAAATCCGGTAATCCATTTTGTATCGAAACTATTTAAAACTGTTGGAATAAAGTACAAGTCAAATCCCGGAGTGACTATCTCAACATCAGAGATCTCCAATACACATGGCACAGCATAGCGGCGGACTCGAGCCATTAAGTCTAAAATATTTTCAATCGTGACCCCATCCGTTCCTCCGATAATGATCGCATCCGTTCCAGATTCACATAATTTCTCCAGTGCTTCATCAGAGAGGGTTTTATTTGGGTCAAGCTTAAACACATGCCTCCATTCACGAAAATCGTACATGCAAACCGCCTCCATTCTATCTTTACATTTAATCATTATAGCATTTGAGTATGATTTGAATAAATAAAATCCAAGATTGTTTTAAACAGGTTGACGAGAAAGCGGACAACCCTTTGAAATTTTCACTATTCCTTCCGAAGCTGTCACTTTCAACATACCATTTTACATGTTCATCTCTCACAAACTTCCCTAGTTCAAGAGCCTCAACCATCACTATTCGGAGGCACTCTGCCTGTCAACTAGACGATAATTCCTAAACAATCAAAAAACCGATGGAATTTCATCCACCGGTTTTTTTACGTTCATTCATCTGCGACCAAGCGTTTTTGTTTTTCCTTCACACGTTTCAATGTCATTTCATAGGCGTCATTTCCATAATTTAAGCAACGTTTCACACGGGAAATTGTAGCTGTGCTTGCTCCTGTTTCCGACTCTATAATATGATACGTTTTTCCTTCTCTCAGCATTCTGGCAACCTCTAGGCGCTGAGCCAAAGATTGAATTTCATTTATTGTACACAGATCATCAAAAAAGCGATAACATTCCTCTACATCTTTTAGGGACAATATGGCTTCAAATAATTGATCTAAAGCACTTCCTCTTAATTTGTCAATTTGCATCATTTATTTCTCCTTTTTACGAGCTGCAAAAGCCTGCACAATCAAGCAAATGTTCCAATCAAATTGCCGATCATTTCGTCATTCAATGCCTAGGCAAGTTATTCGTAAGTAACGCTCTGATCAAGCCCGGGCTTGACAGGGATAATATTAATCCATGTCTTGCCCGGAACTAAACCGACAGGATTGCCATTTAAATACGGCAGGATTCTTCCGTTCTCATTTTCCCATTCAACTTCCAACATCTTGCCCTTTTGAAATAAAAATGCCCTGCCACCTAAGGTTAAATTTATGTCACGATGCCCCTCATCACTCACGATTTTGTGGGGTGTTTCGACAACGAAAACATTATCCACCAATACCGGATCATCTGTATCATAGTCGACCGTTTGTTCACCATTCGAAAATCGTTTATATTTCTGTAAATCCTCATCAAATTCGAAAGATGAACTGAATGTGTTTTCATAATATGAAATAGACACTTTATCAGCTGCTTCACCTGACAGTTTCTTCACTTCTTTCTCCGATAAAAAAGTCAGTGAATCAGGTTCTTGATCCAAATCATAATCATTTTGCTTGGCGCCTTTGATTATATTATCAAATCGAATATAGGAATTATGCGGTGCTTTTCTAAAACGAACTCTTTCAAAGAGCGTTCCATCATAATAAAGACCATTTAAGTTATCAATATACCCGCTTTTTAAAAGATTTTTAGCCGTAACGCTATTTCCGTGAGCAATATACAAGGCGTCATAGCCCTTAGCCAGATGGATGTAATAATCACGTGCACTACGCACCGGGCCAATTCTCTCAGGCTGCTCACTTTGAAATATTGCCAGGAATCGTGTTACATTGCCCTCTGCCAATACTTCATATACAATATCTGCTTTTGTAAGCCCCGATTGTGGCCTAGCCGCAGGATGATTATTCACCATAACCGCTACAGCCCTTCCACTGATTTCCTCTTCACTACCAATACCTGTAAGTGGAAAATGAAAAGCATATTCCTTTTCTTTATTTTGCGGTTCTTCGATTCCTTCATGATTAGGTTTTTCATTAGTTTCCACCACAGGCTCTTTTTTATTACAGCCCGTTGCCAACAACAGGATAATCGCAAATAAGGCAAAACTTTTTTTCAACATGAAAACACCTCATTCTGATGTATCTCCCATCGCTCTTTTGCTGCTCTTAACGGACATTCAGATCTCCACCTCAAGATTCCAGGCATTGTTTGGGAGACTAACTGACCATAGAAGTCTAACAAGATTTCTCAGCGCTTTGATCATCTTAGAAAAATCAGTCAGGCTTCGCGTGATAAGTGCAATAGGAATTTTCTTAGGGCTTCAATCCCGGAAAACTCAATCAGACTCCGCATAACTAACCATCAACGGAGAATGAAAGCTGGATAAAACGTCCTGTAGTAACGCCTGCACTAGTACATCCTGTGCATTGAAAAAAACCTCTACTGATGATTAGTCTTCTTTTATATTTTAACGCATTATCGTTGGAAAGAGTATCATTTTATTCATGACATCGTACATCCCTCTCGGCGTTACCCGAATATAAGGCAGATGAGTAGTAGAGAAAAACAGCAGGGAATGAAACGGATCCTCGAGCAGGTATCCCTTCTCCCTTAAATAGGCAGCAAAATCTTTTAATTCGATAATCAGTTTATCGATATTTTTATCGGACATCAAGCCTTTAAGCGGCAGCGAAATTTCCTTGATGATCTGACCTTCATCTGCAATGACCATCCCGCCGCCAATTTCCTTCATGCGCTCAAAAGCCTTTAATAGATCAGATTTTCTTTTTCCAATTAGGATAATATCCCCGGTGTGGGAGAACGAACTGGCCAGACCGGAAAGCTCCTTTGCAAAGCCTTTAACCAACGTATTGATTCTCCATTTTCCATTACGATCGACCAGCATAAAAAAGCACTCATCCTCACTGTGCTCCAGCTGATCATGATAGGCATCGATGGAAATTGAATATGGCTTTGTAATAACCGTGTTTTCCATTGATATTCCAAACGGCATCGAGAATTGCAGATCTTCCATCGTTAAATCCCAATCCAGTTTCAAAGGCTCTAGGTCATATTCATTCCAGTCAAGCGGCTCATACAGCTCCGAATGAGAGACACCGTCCCGCTTGACCCATTTTCCTTTAGCCAGGACTGAAATAGGAGTTGGATTATATTCATCAGACAGGAAATTAATATTAGCAATTCTGCCGGTTGCAATATTGCCATGCAAATATTCAATATTATGATAGCGGGCTACATTAATTGTAGCCATATTATATGCATCGATAACCGGCACACCATTATCTATCGCTATCTTGATTAGATTGTCAATGATTCCCTGCTCATAGAAATCGGCTGTTGACCCATCTGTCGTGTACATAAATTTATCATAGTTTGTAATTTCTAATTTATGGATTTCATTCAATATCCTAACCAGATCGGAGCGAATTCCTGAATTTCTAAGCGATACTGTATATCCTTGCATCAGGCGTTCATAAACTTCCTTTCCAGTCATCGCTTCGTGATCGCTGTCGACACCTAGCAGATTCAATTTAACCAAGGTTTTTTCTGATGCGCCGGGAAAATGGCCTTCGATTTTCTTTCTCATTCTTTTAGCTTCCTGAATCCAATGAAGCATCATATCATCGCCATCCAGCAGCTTCGGCCATCCGGTTAATTCTCCTCCCTGCAATACAGCATCATGCTCCAACCATGATTTAATATTACTATGGGAAAAAATTTGTTCCTCATATTGTATCTCTGTCTGGGAATCAAAACGGCACCACCAGTACATACTTGTTGGTATTTGTCTCATTTCACGCAAAAAAGAAAACGCTTTCTTTTTTGTGGTTTGTAAAAACAAAATAAGATTATCATTGATCAATGTTGTTGTTCCGAACTTAGATGCATACGCCGCCAATGATAGGGGATTATATAAGAGAAATGGATGGGCATGCGGTTCAATATAACCAGGAACAAGTAAATAGTCTGAACAATCAACTATTTCACAGCCGTTCGTACGGGATGGCAGTTTCTCACCAACATATACAATACGATCCTCATAAATCCAAATATTCGCCGTCATCCACTGACGGAATATTTGATTCAAATATCGGGCGTTTTTCAACAAAATTGTTGGTGCGAGCTTACCGTCAATAATCGCAACATGCTCACGCAGTTGCTTATTTTTCCAGCGGTAGCGCTGTTCCAGCACGAAACACCCCTCCTTCAAAACACATATTTGTTAACACTATAGATGATTTGTTATCTATAGTAACATATTTTATTGTTTAACGCACTAAAGAATTTTTAAGATTTTATTAATAATATTTGACAATTATGGAGGCTATTACGATGAAAATAAAGGAAAATATTGGGATTATAAACGTCTTAATTAGGATAACCGTTGGGTTAACTCTCGTCGCTTTTGGAATAACCAAATTAACTCGCATGCCTTGGAAAAATTCTTACTTGTTTCTAATCATCTGTGGAGCGATGAAAGTGGCTGAGGGCATTGCCCGATACTGCCCAATTACCGCTCTTTTGCAAAATGAAAATTGCTGCATTCGATTGAAGCCAAAGCAAGATAACGACGGTACTTCTGAACTGGATTATAATCCAATATAAGCCTGTTCTATATGAATATGCGCAATCAAAGCAAAAAAGAAGGCGGAAATTTATTCCGCCTTCTTTTTTATTGATGCTTTTTAATTTTGTGCAATGGCTTTGTAGCCGATATCTTTACGGTAAAATACTCCGTCGCATTGAAGCTTTTCAAGCGCCTTATAGACAGCCTGCTGCGCTTCTTTAAGCGTGTCAGCCTTTGCGCCTGCCAACAAAACACGACCTCCATTTGTTTCCAGTTCCCCGTCAAGACCTCTTTTTGTACCTGCATGGAAGACAAATGCCTCTTTGCTTACGGTATCCAATCCGTGCAATACAGCACCTTTTTCATATTGTTCAGGATATCCGTTAGCCGCTACAACTACACCCAGCATAGCCTTGGTATCCCAGCTGATTTCGACATCCTCGCCAGCAATAACCTTTTCCATTACTTCAACAAGATCCGATTTCATTCTCGGAAGGATAACCTGTGTTTCCGGATCACCGAAACGTGCATTGAACTCAATAACCTTTGGACCATCCGTCGTTTTAATCAGGCCTGCATAAAGTATGCCGCAAAAATCGCGGCCTTCTTTTACCATAGCTGCCGCCGCAGGCTTCAACACGGTTTCAATCGCTGTATCCACCGTTTCTTGACCGATATGTGGAACCGGAGAATAAGCTCCCATTCCACCGGTATTCGGTCCTTTATCTCCATCATACGCGCGTTTATGATCCTGAGCGATTTCAAGCGGAATGACTGTCTCTCCATTCACAAAGGCCATCAGAGAGAATTCCTCTCCAGCTAAAAACTCCTCGATGACAACTGTTGCCGAGGCCTCACCAAATTTAGCATCGACCATCATTTCCTTAAGAGCCGCTAATGCCTCATCCAGCGTTAACGCAACGGTAACCCCTTTTCCTGCAGCAAGTCCGTCTGCTTTAATTACAATCGGGGCTCCCTGTTCTTTCACATAAGCAAGTGCCTGTTCATAATCGGAAAAAACTGCATATGCTCCAGTTGGAATTTGATATTTTTGCATTAATTCCTTGGCAAACGACTTACTTCCTTCAATTTCAGCTGCCTTTTGCTTGGGTCCGAATACTTTGAGTCCGGCTGCTTCAAATGTGTCTGCTAATCCGGCAAGCAGTGGAACCTCGGGACCAATAATCGTTAGTCCGACATTATGTTCCTTTGCAAATGCAACCAGCTGCTCTTGGCTGCCTTCATCGATTTGTACCAGTGTAGCAACATCAACCATTCCTGCATTTCCAGGTGCTACAAAGACGGTTTCTACCTTTGAACTTTCTTTTACCTTCCGGCATATCGCATGTTCACGGCCTCCGC
>NZ_CAMLDX010000073.1 GCF_946478885.1 uncultured Bacillus sp.
TTTTTTCTCATATTTTTTCCAACTTCGCTCTTAATAATTATTCATCTTAATCTCTGTAAAATATGGTTATGATTTACAATCATAAATGAAACTCTTCAATCATGTAGAACGTATAAGTATGAATAGGAAATTCTAATAAAGGGGGATTTGTAATGCCTACTTGTTCAAACTGTGGCAGAAAGTGGTCTTGGTCTGATTCGATAAAGAAATTATTAACACTTCGTAAGAGTATGAAATGTAATCATTGTGGAGAAATTCAATACCAAAGCACTTCATCGAGAAATACAACATCGTTACTTGCATTATGTCCCATTTTCACTTTACCATTTTCTACTATGTTTGATTTATCCTTAACTTCTGTACTACTTTTGGGATTCACTCTAATACTTGTTGCTTTTTTGGCAATGCCACTGTTTTTGAAATTAACTGGTAAAGATGAACCTCTATGGTGAAGAAGGAGACTGCAAACCTAACAGTCTCCTTTTCTTTTCCTTATATCATATCAACATAGCCCTCAGTTAAGAAAGGCACCGC
The DNA here is from genome assembly GCF_946478885.1 of uncultured Bacillus sp. The sequence continues at coordinate 535 of NZ_CAMLDX010000073.1, forward strand.
AAAACAAGATTTTTTATTGAATTAGATTTTACGAAAAAGCAATCGCATTAGAGCAACCATACCGGAAAATAAAGAAAGATTTTTTTGAATAAATGAAACTCTTCAGATACTGATACGTAATGTGTTTGGAGAGAAATGAAATAAATTCAAGAAATAGGAAGCGAGGAGCAGCATGATGAAAAAATGGATTTATCTATTTGTCCTTTTAATTCCACTTCTGATGGGAGGCTGTAATTTGCTCGATGAGGCAAATAAATCTCTGGAATATGTAAATGAAGCAACAGCGTATCTGAATGATCTGAGTACGTTTGCAGAAAATGCGCCGCAATTGATACAGGAGGCCTCGTCCAACATAGAAGCTAAGGGAGAATTAGAAAATCAACTTACCGGATTGTTAGAGGAAATTGAAAGCTTTAATACGATTGAACCTCCTACAATAGCTGAGGATCTTCACCAGCAGCTAGTAGAAAAAAACGAAGTTCTTATTGAACAAATCAACCAAGTACTGGTAAACGGAGAAATCCTTCTCGATCAAATTGAAAGTTCTGGAATATATAAAACGATTGAAGAACTAACAGAATTCCAGAATCAACTGGAGCAATTAGGATCCTAATTGGCTAGTTCAACGGCAGATTCTTTTTCTATAAAAAACTCCTTTGCAGAAGCCTGCTTTTCACATTAATAAGTTTCTGCAAAGGAAGTATTTCCTTCATAGACGTTAAAATGGGCCTTCATTCTGAAATAAGAACCTTCATGTTGCTTTGCGGGAAGGTTTTACACGCAAGCGTGTAATCCAATTCCCTTTCAGAATCAGGAAGCACGGCTTTGGAACTCTTTCCTCTTTTATAGAGACCTTCATCGACTTGGATTTTACATAAGCCACAGCCTCCTCCTTTGCATGCATACTTAATCGTTACTCCCTGTATACAGGCTGCATCCAAGATGGATTGATCTTCCAGACATATCAGTTCCTGCTGGATCCCATTGACATCCAGTACTTTTACCTTATACTTAAGCCTTTCCAATTTAAAATTCATCATAAGCAATATCCGCTCCCCTTACACCGGCCTTAGAGAGCGCATCACAGGATGTTTCTATCATGATTGGCGGACCGCAAAGATAAGCATCCGCATTTGCCATATTTTCCAGCGTTCGCGCGATCACATCAGCAATGAATCCTGTCTCACCATTCCACTCATCTGCCGGATCGAGGTTGGATAAAGCAGGGATAAAGTGGAAGTTCGGATATTTTTCCGCCAATTTTAGCCATTCATCTGTTAAATATAAATCCTTCGACGTACGTGCCCCATAGAAAAACCATGCGTCCTTCGCATACGGTTCTGAGAACAGTTCTTCAATCAACGATTTAATTGGTGCCATACCAGATCCTCCGGCAATAAAAATAATATCCTTATTGCGTCGGCGCAGCTGCATATTTCCATAAGGTCCTGAAGCCGTCACCTCATCTCCAGGCTGCAGATCACACATATAATTGGATCCTGCTCCATCCCCTACGCGTTTAATATGTAATTCAATGATCCTATCCGCTTCATATTTATTAGCTACTGAATAAGCACGGGTATCATCAAACCCTGGAATATCAAATTCAAAAAACTGCCCTGCTCCATAAGGGACATCCTGCGTTCCATTTAATTTCAGCTTAATCATATGAATATCATGGGTGCACGGTTGATTTTCAACGACTTCTGCCGCAAAATCATGAACCGTGTAAAAAGGCAGGTCTGATTCTTCCTCTTCCACTTCAATCACCAAATCGCTTTCAGCCATCGTACTGCACATGAGGGTAAAGCCCTCTTCCCGTTCAAAGCTCATCAGTGAGTACTCAGACACTCGATCCATGATTTCATAGTCGCCTTCAAGCACTTGGCATTTACAGGCGGAACAGCTACCATGGCGGCATCCGTATGCTACTTGAATCCCATTCCGAATCGCAGCATCTAGAATCGTTTGTCCTTCTTTTACTGTTATGGTTTTTCCGCTCGGCTCCAGCGTTATTTCATATGTTTCCAGCGCCGTTGAAGATTGGCTCATCGTTCAAAACTCCCTTCTATCAAAATCAAAATGGGAATAGCAGGGTATAGGAATACACTTATACTCTGCTAGTTCCCTGTAAGTATTGTGACAAACTACGGATTAAACAATTTCTAAAAAATCACCATTGTGGATACCAGTATTTTTTACAGTGTCTTCTAAAGAAATTTCCTTTTTGCCTTCTGCTCGAACCAGTAATAGACAATACTCTTTATCAACATCTATTTTCCAGGCATTCAGACATTCCTGCAGCAACTCTTTGTTTGTTAAATCATAACGAATCTTTATCCCGATATTTCCCTGGAACGAATCAGATTCCGTCGCTTCGTTCCATACCGGCCACACAATCAGTTGATTTTCATCCTTCAAATAATTTGCCATATGCTACACTCCTGACCGCTATCATTTTAGAAAAACTTCTTATTTAGTCCTAAATGCTTCCTATGCTCCAGCCAATGAGAATGTTCCCTGGATGAATAATGCTCTCCTGCTTCTTCAGGAGATAAACCTGTGTATTTGAATATTCCGGCAACTGGATCTTCACCAAATTCCCCGCTTAAATAGGCTTCTGCCGGCCACCAAATTTGCATATATTTATGAGGCTCCTGCTCAAAAATATGTTTACATCCCGGTGAACACGTCTGATATGTTTTATTATTAAATTCACTGTACTGGGTCCATCTTTTAGACGGATTATCCGGATCAGGGAATTCTGCAGGAACCTGACATACCGTACATACAGAAGGAATCCCAGGACTAGAACCAGCGAATATATGATCATCCATACGGTGGAAATAAGACGAATAATACTGTTCAAAAAGAGGATATTCCTGTGAGAGCCACTCATAGTCATCTGGCTGCAACTGGAATCCTCGGAAAAGATTCGCATGTTTATAGTGATCTAGAATACGCATCACAACATGGGAATAGTGTTCTTTTTCCTTGATGCTATCCTCTGCATGCTTCGGCAATCGAATACCGTATTTTCTTAATTCCTTAAACAATCCGTCAAACACCTGCTCCTCGACATAAATCTCAAATGCCTTCTTCCAGGAAATCGGACGGATTCGAGGATAATAATCTACTAGTGTTGCTACTACAGAGAACAAACGATATGCTCTCCAATACCATTTATCCAGCCAGCCTTGAATAATCGGTACATTGCGATCATCTTCTTCTAATAACATTTTCAAGGCAGACATTCCTAATGCCATATGGCGCGATTCATCTGATTGAACGGTCTTGCCTACTGCAGCAAAGTTTTCATCTCCTACGGCACCTGCGGATGATGCAAATGGCAGGAATAGAATATTGGTAAACACATACTCAAACGAGAAGGAGATCGCCATTAATGCTTCAAAAGGACCGGCAGTCAACGCATCATCAAAGAATGATTTTGGCACCGTGTTAAACCATAGATTCTGCGTAGTATTAGCAAAATTATGAAGACCGTCAATCTGTTTACTCATATGAGCATAGTGTTTAATTTCAATTTGGGCATGTCGCAATTCATCAATGGCTTGATTGAAGGTGGCAAAACGAATTGCTTCTATTGGAATATTACGTCCGATATAAGCCATTAATCGGTGTGCTGAATATTCCGCAGGCTGTACAGCTGTCGCGAATACTTTAACTCCTTCATACCAGCGGGAATCAACTACCTTCGCATGACCGTCGTTCGCTTCAAAGGCATTACGGACTGCATGATAGATGCCATCCTTCTCGGACTGGATTTTTACATACTGGTTATAAGCCATGCGAAAAGGGTCTTCCCATCTGCTAGGATCTTTCAAAATAATGCCTTCTTTTTCAATCAGTGGATAGACCTGATGAATATCAAAATCCTTCGGCTCCCACATTAAATCCCTTGTCATTGCATGATATTTTTCTTTCAAACCCAATTTAGCCACGACCCAGTTCCCTCCTTATTCATTATCTTCCCATTCAATAACGATCTTTTCTTCATCCCAATCCGTTATGAAACCGAAACAGGAAGCCATAAAGAGATGTACTTGATCCATATCAAAATCAGCACCAAGATGTTCTTCCACGGTTTCTCGTTTTAGTATCAGCCTTTGCGGTACCTTTACTTTTTTATATACCATATAATCTTCAACTAATGTGCCTTCATTATCTTCTTCAATGGCTGCAATCATTGCCGCAACAATTGAGCCTCCGCTTGTATCTAAGTCCATACCAACATATGCTTCTTTTTCGCCCATCGTATTATCGTTCCTTTCCTTTAGTTAAGTGCAATGTCATATTGCTTGAACGGTAATTTATATTTTTGATATACAGGAACTACATGTTCTTTTTCTACTTTTTTCAAGGCAGTCTTTATATCCATTTCGAAGCAGTGCTTTTCAAATAACGGAGCCAAGGCTAATACTGCTTCATATGCCTGTGGATACCACTTCTCGACCCATTCCTGAATAATTTCTACATTTGATAGTGTTTCTTCCGGTGTATCACGCGGATCACTCAGCGTTCTGCCCCAGCGATAATCACCTTCCCAATTCTCGTAGCCAAGCGCTCGCAAATAATCCCAGCGGCTTTTTGCTGTATCCTTTGCCAGCAGTCCAATCAGTGATGCTGCCCAGTCACGACTCCAATCTAGCTGTTTTCCAATTACTAGATTTAAAATAGATAGATGTGTATCCCCCTGCTTGATAGCCTCTTTGGTAAATTCACGGTAGATTAAATTTCCTAAAAGCAGATCAAGGGTTAAATTGGTTGCAACCAGCACCTCTGCCCAGTCATCCGTGACAAGTACTTCTTCTACATAATGACGTAGCGGCTGAAAAGCAGGTTCATGTAACAGTACTTCTTTTCCCGCCTTTAGGAAATCACCGTGATACTCCTGCATATTCATCGCCCATTGCGATATCCATTGAGCTCGTCCAATCTTATCAAACGCCTGGTAAGTAGCACATTGTTCAATGCTTGATCCTAACGCATAACGAATGACATGCTGCATTTGCACACTTTCTCCATATTCGAGATGACGCATTGGGGTATAAATTTCTCTTAGGGCGTTTGCCCATTCCGATGAAAGATTTTCAATTACCTGCAGTTCTTGTGTATACGAGAAACCGTTTTCCACTTCTTCTGCAAGTTTTTTACGGTTATTGACATACGGTGTATACCAATACTTCTTTGGGTCACGGAAGGCTTCCCAATCAGAGCACTTTAATCTCGTATAACGCGGATCATAAATATCATAATCACGTTCATCAAAAATATGGCGGTAGTGCATGTGAACATATGATTGCTGTCTGGCCGTCACATCTTCATATTCATTTTTTGTTTTATAATCCCACGGCTGATCTCTAAGCATCTTTTTAAACTTCGGTTCTGTTGTCACCCTGTTTTCCTCCTTGTTCCGTTTAGTCCATGTAAACAATGACGGGTCATATTAACAACCTGCTTCCATTAAGTTAACGCGGTGCTGAATGACTCAATTAATTGTCTTCTATGATAAAAAATTCCCTGGCCAATTTTATCTTCAGTCCATGTAATCGTTGGAAAATCAGCATAGGTGATATAACCGCTTGCAAACGCTTCGTTACGGTTACCGGATGGATCATAGAAATAAATCGTTTCTCCCCTTGTAATCCCATGGCGGGTTGGTGTTACTTCAATTTGAACTTCATTTTTTGAAAGAATATCGGCCGCCTTTAAAACATCGTACCAGTTATCAACATGAAATCCTGCATGGTGCAATTTTGCATCCGGTCCCTTGATAAAGGCTACATCATGAGGCTTTCCATTTCTTGCATGCATAAAGCTACCAATCATCGTTTCTCCATCAACTGTCATGATTCTTTCACTTTGATGTAAGTCCAGTACTTCAGTAAAAAATCTCGTAACCGCTTCCACATCATCGCCGGTTAATAGCAGATGGTCCAAACGATGCGGTGCAATCCCTCTTAATCCATCCGGCCATGGGTGAGGATTTAGATTACCTGTTCGTGACCCAACCACTTGAATATCAGAATATAATTCTAATTGATGTCCGGTAGGCAGTTCGATACGAATTGCTTCTCCTTCTCCTATTCTTGTTCCTTTGGAGATTCTTTTCAGCGTACAACCGAATTGTTCGATTTTCTTCTCAAATTCAGCCAGTTCGTCTTCACTTTCTACTTTAAAAGCAAAATGATCAAGTCCGGCAGAATCTGATTCCTGAAGAATGATGCTGTGGTGGTCAAATTCATCCCAAGCCTTTAAATAAACCTTTCCTTCACTTTCTCCTGTAATATCCAGCCCAATAATAGTGGTATAATAATCTACAGCTTGTTTTAAATCTAAAACCCGTAATTCAGCTCTTCCAATTCGCATAATTGACATGAACGTCACCTCGTTTATTAATTTAATTGTATTTTAATAGTTAATAACTTAGTTATATTGATAACGTATTCATAGTTTATAATTATTCGAAAATTATGTATACGGCAAAATCATATGAATTTTTTCTGTTTTTCCGTATTAATCATACGAATTTTTTACCGATTTATTGACATTAGAAAATTTACATATGTATAAATGACATGAAGGTTCCTGCTGTTCAAAAAGAAACTGTCCCGAAAGCAAAGGTGCCAGGCACCACAATCCAGTATCTATTATCACTTTGCATAAATCTGCATTGGATATCGATCAATTGTGAATGCTTGATACCTTATGGGTTAGTTCCTTGAGTACGTCGCTATTAGCTTTCACTTTACATACATTTAATTTTGTGGGGGAAATGATTATTTTGAAAAAGTTTCGTGGAAAAAGGCGCTATTCATACTTCTAATCCAAACGAAGACAATTTCTCTCATAAAATAGAAAATATAAACTGTGATTGCACTATCTCGAATTATTTCAAGGATTTAATAAACCTAAAAAAATTTAATGTGGGTCACTATAAGTGGGAATCAAATAACAGCTATATTATCCAGTCCAAAAAAACAAGATTAAATGGTAGGACTTTGTTTGAATAACAGATTTGAGTTTAACAAGAATTGGGAAACCCACAAATTAAAATTGCCTATAGTAACACTAAGCAGATTTATTGTTTTTATTAAATTTACTATCGTAGCGATAAGGTAATAACCATTAAAATAGGTGGTGTAATGACAAGTCATTATTTTATTGCAAGTTTAAGACCGATACAAAAGCTCCACCAAGAGGGTAACAACTTCCCATTTATTAGTGGTGAAAATTATAAGGCGCATTTACTGTTTACACTGCCGTATGTTTATGAATTTGGTGGAGAAAACTTTGAGTTTATAACATTTTAGATAAAATAATGGAAATTGGTGACGTTATTGAGCTATATATCTATGAAGAAGGGCGTCACGGCAAAGCATTGTCTTTTAATTACCTAGAGGAAGCAAGAGTGATAAACCTAAAAAAAACTTAAAAAGATCAATATGGTGAATATCAGTTAAGTGAAAAAAAGTGGAAAGAGGAACTGGTGAGACAGACTATTGCTTCTAAACGAAGTGTGATTACGTTTGTAAAATACTAATCAGTGTAAAACTAGTAGCTGAAGCAAATGACTACAGCCTAATAACTCACTAACAACACTGAGAAATTAGGTTTTTATCTGGATTTTCTTACCGATGTAAATCCGCATTTTCCTGACGCTATTCCTTTTTGCACTGCGAAAAAAATCTTTCTCAATTCACAAAGAAACCCAAAATAACGGACAAATTACTTGTCCATTATTTCGGGTTTCTTTGTACAGCCAAGATTAGCTGCTATCGCTCCTTATTCACCTTTACCGATTTTTAAATCATACAGGAACAAGGCATGGGCGTCATTATTAATGCGTTTTAATCTTTGAATAATACCTTCGAAAGAGGATTCTTCTTCAACCTGCTCATCGAGGAACCAATTGATAAAGGAAATCGTTGCATATTCCTTTTCATCTGCAGCTAATCCCGCCAAGTTATAAATTCTGGCTGTTACAACTTTTTCATGCTCCAGACCTTTTTCGAAAGCATCTAAAATCGTATCAAATTGATTATTTGGATTTTCAAAACCTGATATAACGGCACGTTCACCGCGATTTTGGATATATTTATAAATCTTCATGCCATGGATTCTTTCTTCTTCAGCTTGATTATGGAAAAACTTCGCAAAACCTTCATAGTTTTCATTTTGACAATAGGAAGCCATTGCTAAATACACATGGGAAGAATAGAGTTCATAATTCATTTGGTCATTTAACGCTTCATATAATTTCTTTGACAGCTTTGTACTGGCACTCTTTTCTAATTTAGACAACAAGAAATTACCTCCTTTTTTCTTCTTAAAACTATTTTACTATAAAAGGAGGTTTACTTCAATTATTAGATAATAATTATTATTTATAATGATTTTCGATAGTCATTGTTTTGAATTTTTAAAGAGGCCACCAATAAGATAAAACGTTTTCAATTATAATAGACAAGCTGATACTAAAGTTGGCTATACAGGGATTTTTCCCGATATAATATCGTATAATGCCGATAATTCTGATTTTTTACCAGTTAGACTCAAAAATGCAGCCTTATCACGATTTTCCAGCGCTTTATCTAATTGGTAAGACAGATTAAAATAATCCAGCATACAATCGACAGGACTCACAGTGTCATTTGTGCGGATATATTCCTCCAAATCTTCTGCACATACATATTGCTTTACTTTATTATTAATCGTGATTAAGACAAACCATCCAACCCCAACAATGTATTTCCCCTGATTTTCAATCTGAAGCGTATCACCAAACTGAAGCGTTAGTGGCTTGCTGATCATGTCATCCTTTTTATAGCCATAATATAAACACTCTACGTCTATCCCATTCTTCGCCGCAACAATAAAATCCATCCCCACTTGCTCCTTTCCAGTTGTGAAGAATTATTTACTAATATATGATTTTTTTCATTCTATATCTTTAATTGATAATAATTATTAATGATAATACCTATCAATTAAAAACGCAAGAACAAACAAAAAAATAATTCGCTCATGCATGGGAACTTTTTCTTATTTCCGCTTAGCTAACGAAGTTCCCTTCCTCTTTTATATTTTACATGCTGAATTTTACTTCATTAAAAAATATTGGAAGAATAAAGATTGATGAAAAATGAGGGCAGTGGAGATTTTTTAAATAAAGGGCAGGAAAAAACCAGTCCCTAGGGTACTGGTTTAATGTCACATATATAGCCGCGCTTGCCGTAAATGAACTAAGAAAGTTTTAAACCACCACTCCTAAAAGTGGGTGTTCGCAGAAACATTCTTGCATGCCCTCCTTGTCATATAGACAGAGGTTTGTCATTCCTGTCTCAATGTTAAACTCCCTGTTACAGCTTAAAGGTTAAAACTTTATTATGATTACGTACAACGCAGCCTGTGTAAATTATCATAAGGTATCTCCAAACGGAATGCAATAGTAATTTTACCTAACCATGTTTTCGATAGTGAAATTTTTAAAAATGCAGTTCCTAATCAAGCCTTTAATCATTCAATTTTCGCATCAATTTCAGATGTATCAACATCGTCTCCAAACCAATCCTGCAGTTTAGCTTTTGCTTTTTGTTTAATCTCCTCGTCAATATATACCGCAACCTGAAAGAGCGCAATGCCCAGAGCACCTAAATCATCTGTAAATCCTAAACCTAATATGGCATCTGGGATCACATCCACTGGAAGAATAAAATATCCTAATGCTCCAATGATCACTGCCTTAGCTTTTTTAGGTACCTCTGGTTTCTGTAGTGTATAATATAAAAGCAACACAGCATAAACAACAGAAGATCCCGCTTTTTTGGCAAATCTTTTTAGCTTACCCCAAAATTTCCTATCCGAAAAATATTTACCTGTATTTTCCATAAATACTTCTACATGATTCGTCAACTTTACCATGTTCACCATCACCTTATTTGGCATCTATTATTCCATCTTTACCTCTATCTTACTGAATTTTCGTGTTGTTGAAAACCCTTAGAAAACATCCAGTGTCCGATGACAGAGTCTCTGAATAAGTTTTTCCTCATGACTCACAATGATGACAGCCATCTTCCGTTTCTCGGCAATCTCCAAAACAGCCCGCCATATTTGTGCCTGGGTAATCGCATCCAGCATCGTCGTCATTTCATCAGCAATGAGCAAGCTGGTTTTTGGACCTAGTGCCCTCGCTACACAAAACCTTTGTAATTCCCCTCCGGACAATTCAATCGGCCAGCGTGAAAGCCATTCATCCTCAATTCCCAATAATTGCAGGAGATGTTTATCCGGTTCCCAACCTTCCATCAGAATTTTATTCATCTTCCAACGGGGATTAACAGCCTGTTCAGGATGCTGAAAAACTAATTGGACAGGATGATACCCTTGTTGTGGCAATGGAAGCCCGTTAAGTGTCACGATTCCCTCTGAAGGCTTTTCATAGCCTGCCAGTATTTTACATAACGTTGTTTTTCCCCTTCCACTTAATCCGGTAAGCCCTACAATTTCCCCTGGTTCAACAGTCAAATTTATATGACGGAACAGCCAAGGCCCATCTCCATATCGAAAACTGATTCCTTTTGCTTCAAGTAGCATGGATACACCTCACCATTCCATTCCGAATAGGTTTCATTTCAGGCTGTTTCTGATGACATTCAAGCGCAGCCTGTGCACAGCGTGGTGCAAATACACAGCCTTTCAGGGATGTACCCGGCTGCGGCTGCGTTCCGGGAATAGGAATAAAATCATTTTGCGGAAGAGCCCTCCATAACGCCCGGCTGTATGGATGACGCAACAGGCTGCCATCCCCGGTAAAATGTTCGGATGGAGTTATTTCTAAAACAGTACCTGCATAAAATACCGCAATTTTATCAGCAATCTTCAATGCCGATTCTATATCATGTGTAATCAGCATTACCGCACAGCCATTTTCAGCAGCTTCCTTGATATTATGCAGTGCCTCTTCGATCACAATCGGATCTAATCCCGGCGTAGGTTCATCAGCGATCATCACCTTTGCCTCGCCCATCATAGCAGTGGATAAGAGCACCCTTCTGGCCATTCCTCCCGAGAGCTGGAACGGATACATTTCCTCCGTCTCATGTCCAAGGTGATAGCGGGCAAATATCCTTCTCTGTTTCACTGCTCTGTTTTTTCCTTTTGCAGATATACGGACCTGCCTTCCGACACGCATCAAAGGATTAAGATAATTTACCGATTGTGGAACAAACACAATTTCCTTCCCGCGTAGGTTCATCTGCCGCTCCGTTGTCAAAGGCGCTCCCTGATAAACTATCGAACCGCTGATCTTTGCATTGAGTGGCAAAATTCCTAAGACTGCGTGAGCCAGCAAACTTTTCCCGGAACCGCTTGCACCGACAACGGCGAGGATTTTTCCCGCTTCCAGACTGACACTTAAATCACTGATTACCGTGAGATTTTTTTCTGTCAGACTAGTAGAATATTGTTGAAAAGAAATCGACAAATTATTCACTTCTAGAATAGACATATATATACTCCTTACTAAAGGGACCTGCCATGAGTATCCCTGATCTATTCACTTCTAGCACACCTTGTTCGATGTTTTTCTTTCCTATCTGCCTCTCTTTATTGATGGGATGTAATCGGATCGATTAAACTGCGGAGTTTTTCACCAATCCGGTCAAAGGCACGTACAACCATTAATAAACAAAGACCAGGGAAGAAGGCAAGCCACCACATGCCAGACGATAAATACTTCATCGATTCGGATAAAATAATCCCGATCGCCGGCTCATGTGGGGATAATCCCAATCCTAAAAAGGTAATAGCTGCCTCGTGCAGAATAGAATGTGGGAAAAGCAGCATAAATCCTACCAAAATTTGCGGTACCAGATGTGGCAAAATATGATGCACCGCCATCCACCAGCGTGATTTCCCCAGTCTTAGCGAGATTTGCACATATTCTGCCGAACGGACCTGCATTACCTCAGCCCTGATGACACGGGCAAGACTCGGCCAATGTGTCAGAGCGATACCGATGACAATGCCTTTAAATCCTCCTCCCAATGAAAAAGAAATCAAAATTAAAGTGACCAAATGCGGAACACTAAGAAACAGGTCAATCAGCCACGACACAAGACGATCGGCCTTTTTCCCCATTGTAGCAGCCACCATTCCCAGAACCAAGGCAATCAGCGTACTACCAGCTGCTCCAATAAATCCGACCCCCATACTCAAGGACAATCCCATAATGGTTCGGGTAAACATATCCCGCCCCAGCCAATCGGTTCCAAACAGATGACCAATGGAGGGAGGGAGATTTCTCTCCTTCAAATTAGTTGCAATATTCCCTTCATCTAGCAAAAAATTCCCCATTATAATCAACAATAAAAAAAGTGCTGTCAATCCGATACTGACAAATGCTTTTTGCCTCCTATTTAGGGAAAACCGGAATGCTTTTTTTCCCACTGCACTGGTTATCATACGCTCCGGTCCTCCCTCGTTCTTGGATCTATTACATAGTAAATTAAATCAGCCATTACATTTCCTGAAAAAACAAACAATGTACTGAAGATGACCAATCCTAGCAAGAGTGGTACATCTCCCCTCAGCCCAGCATCTACCGTCGCCTGTCCAAGTCCGGGATAAGAAAAAACCTGCTCGGCCAAAACGGCCCCGCCGAATAATTCGCTGAAGGAGGCAAACTGCAGGGTGACAGCGGGAAGTAGCACATTACGCATGCCATGTCTCCAAAATAAACCGAAGCCCCGTTCCCCGCGGGCACGAGCAAACAAAACATACTCGCTATTCAGAATATCGATTAATTTTTCCCTTGTGTGCAGTGCGACATTGGCAACTCCGACAATACTCAATGTAGCAGCTGGCAATATTAAATGCCAAATTCGATCCTGCAGGGTAACATCCTCTGCCAGCACTCCTGCTGGAACGCCAAGACCGATAGGGAACCAACCTAGCCAGACCGCAAAAATCATAAGAATAATCAGTCCCATCCAGAAAGGAGGAGTGGAAGCCAGTGTGTAACAATATAATTTAATGGACCGATCCAGCCATGTATCCTTTTTCATTGCAGAGACAGCTCCCATTATAAAACCAATGAGTCCGGATAATACCCATGCAGACAACATGAGTAAAATGGAATTAATAAACCGCTCTTCAATCACATCTGCAACAGGCCGCCGATAAATCATGGAGGTTCCCAGATCGCCGGATAGCACTGCTTTCCCCCAATTAAAAAACTGTATCAAAATCGGTTCATTTAGTCCCCAATACTCCGCAATTTTCTCACGCTGTTCAGGACCTACCTTTAACATATCCGCCCCTATGTAGGCCTGAACGGGATCTATTGGTGAATTTTTTATTAATAAGAAAGAAATGAAACAAATCGCAACCAATAATGTGGCCATTCGAATTAATTTTAACAGCAAAAATTGCCCTAATTTTTTATTAAACAATTTAGACATCACGTTATTTCCATTTCCATTCCTCGATATTGGCTGTTATCGGAAATCCATGCCCATGAGGATGAACCTGCTGTTTGCCAATATCCAATCCATCTCTCACTAAATATAAATGATCTATATTTACAAGCCATGCCCAAGGTGCATCGCCCATAGCACTTAAACCCGTTTCACCATCCCACTGCGCCAGCTTCCAGTACTTGATCGCCTCGGCTTCATCTGTTGCTTTTATGGCCTTTTCAAAATATTCATCCACTGTATTATTTTTATAATAACCTGTATTGTAATATTCGATTCCGGCATACTTGCTGCTGTATATACGATACAATTCGTTCGGGTTATGACTTCCCCAGCCCATTAAAATAGCATTTGAATACATATTTTTCTCTATTTCATCCCAACTTCCGCCTTCTACATCGATCTGGATTCCAAGCGGTTTGAGCATATCGGCTATAGCAATGGAAAGAGATTGTCGAACTGCATCATCGGATAGATAATATAGGCTAAATTCTGCCTGTAACGAGCCTTTCTCCAGAATTCCATCCTGATTGGCATCTTTCCAGCCTGCATCCTTTAATATTTGTTGTGCACGTTTGATATCTCCATCTTTAATAACTGTTTCAGGATTCCACCATGGCAGCCCGTCAACAGATGTATAGGCAGGTGAGCCGTATCCTTCTAAAATCCCGTCAATCAGTGCCTCCCTGTCAATCGCTATATTAATAGCCTGACGAATCGCCCGATCAGCTGTTACATCATTTCCAATCGGGTATCCCTCCTCAGTTTTTCCGCCTGATTTTACATACGGGAAGGCAATACCGCGATTATCCACGGATTTCACTGCCACAAGCTTCATTCCATCAGCCTTTTGGCTACTGAACGCAGCCGGTATTGCTGCTACATCCGCTTCACCAGCCTGTGCGGCAGCAAGATTCGCATCCTCACTAAGAAATAAAAAGGTTATTTTTTTAAAATATGGCTGATGACCATAATAATTTGGGTTGGCTTTGACAATGAGCTGCTGTCCCTTATCCCATTGAACTAGCTGATAGGGTCCTGAACCAACCGGATTCTCCTTATAAGCCTTTCCATATGCATGCTTTGGTACAATTCCTGTTGTGATTAACGCATCTATAAAGGTTGACTGCGCCTCTTTCAGAGTAAATTGAACCGTATATTTATCAAGAGCTTCTACTTTTTCTAATAAAGTAAAATCCACCATTGAGCCATTTGTCTGTGCTGTTTCAAATGTAAATTGCACATCTTCTGCCGTCAAAGGCTCTCCATCTGAACATTTTACATCTTTGCGCAGATTGACTGTCCATTGTTTTCCATCCTCACTCACTTTATATCCGGTTGCTAAATCATTCACAATATTGAGTTCCTGATCTCGCTTCAAAAGGGTGCTTTGGAATAGGGGTGAACCGTACCTTCCCCAGCCGGTAGTTGGATCAAAACCCGCTTCAGGTTCACCGCCAACAGCTAATACAATCTCATCTTTTTTATCGTTCGCGTTCTTATTAGATGAATCTGAATCTGTTTGAGTACAGCCTGTTATTAATATGGAACAAATGAGAATTAAAGCAAATGCAAATCGATATCTTTTTCTTATCATCATTCTCTCTCCTCAAAAATTGAAAATATGTACAAGAGAACACGGTTACACTTTTTTAACCGGTGCAGTTGTTAATCTGCCAAATTCCACTCCTTTTAAACTCGTTAGTTTATTTCCAAGCTGCTGTACCTCAGCAACCTTTCCTTTGACTACGACGATCTCCAAGCAGCTGTCATGGTCTAGGTGAAAATGAGTAGTAGCAATGATTAAATGATGCATATCATGCTGTATTTTTGTCATTTCGTCCTGTATATTTCGGTGATGATGGTTATAGAATAAAAGAATGCTTCCAGCCGTAATTTGTTCAGTATCCTCCCAGGATTGTTGAATTAGAGCATCCCGGACCAAATCGCGGACAGCTTCCGAGCGGTTGGCATAGCCTTTTTGCTGAATTAAATCATCAAACTTCTGCAATAAACTTCCTTCCATAGAAACCCCAAACCTCTTTAACATCGAATCAGACATTGATATCCTCCTTAGGTAGCACGAATTTTATAAAAGTAGCACTAATGTATAGGGGTAAAGAATTCAGAAGAAACCCTGAATTCTTTTGTGGATAAAAGTATTACTATAATTTAAAAAGTAACACTTATTTATTGAACAGTCTATGAACATTCTCGATAATTCACGAATTAGACAATTCTTGAGTAATCAGCCTCTCGACAATCATTTCGGACCTATGATCCCTATTTTTTCTTGATTTCCTCATATTTTTGAAACCATTCTGGAAATGCTTTTTTAAACTGTACCGGTTTAAAGGTCCCGTTTTCCTTCTTGACAACAATATGAGTTGTAGAACCTTCTGCATTCACGTTCCTTTTATCATTCATGATTTGAAATCCGTAAACCGTTCGCAAGCCTTGATTTTCCTCTATCCAGGTATATACAAATACTTTATCGCCAAGCACGATAGGCTTCTTATAAGTAATATCAAGATGATAGACGGGAGCATAGTATCCGGCCTTTTCCATCTCCAAATAGTCATATCCCACATCTTCAATTAATTGTGTTCTTCCTAATTCGAGCCATTTGACATAATTCCCATGATAAATCACACCCATCATATCTGTATCAGCGTATGAAATTTGAATTTCTTTTTTTGCTATATACACGGTCTTTCTCCTCCTAATCCCAATAAATTCTATCTTTATCTTATTATTTATACCAAAAATAATTTAATTCCAAGATCCTACACAATTTTTTAAGCATATTGTCACAAATTAGACAAATCAATTTCGAATACGATGTTTATTTTTGTCTATCCTAGTATTAAAATACGGGTAGACAGAGGAGGGGCAAAATAAAATGAAATTTCCTAAAAATGTAATTCTTGAATCTGTAGCAGAGAGAAAGAACGATCAAGCTTATGGCGTAGAGTTTGTTCAAGAATTGGGAAACGACGATGCTGGCTATTCTGAAATGGTTGTTGTCATTTTTAAATACAAAGATAAATACTATAGTGTAGAAATTCAGCATTTAAATGGAAAAAATAACTATGACGAATGGTCAGATGAAATTGAATGTCCAGAAGTCGTTCAAAAAGAAGCTGTCCAATATTATTGGGAAGAAGTTAAAAGCTGATCAATAAAAATCACTTTTATCTACCTGTATATGGAACGGATATTGTGTAAAAGCCTTGATTTCAAGGCTTTTTATTTTTTTGCCTTCAATCCTGTATAATTAAATGGAGGTGATGACAATGTGCGGACGGTTTACATTGCTAGCAGATTTCAGTACGATTATGGATCGTTTTAAAATTGAAGTAGCTACTGAAGAAGATCTATATAATCCCAGTTTTAATATTGCTCCTTCCCATTCTGTCCTGTCAGTTATTAACGATGGGAGCCGAAATCGATTAGGCTATTTACGCTGGGGGCTCATTCCTCCATGGGCTAAGGACGAGAAAATAGGGTATAAAATGATTAATGCCAGATGTGAAACACTTGAGCACAAACCAAGCTTTCGCGATGCTTTCAAAAAGAGACGCTGTATTGTGATTGCAGACAGCTTCTATGAATGGAAGCGCCATAAGAATAATACAAAAACCCCTATGCGTATCAGGTTGAAATCGGGAGAATTGTTTGCCATGGCAGGACTTTGGGAACGCTGGAAATCCCCCGCTGGAAATACGATATTTACCTGTACAGTCATCACGACAACACCAAATGAACTGATGGAGAATATCCACGACCGTATGCCTGTCATTCTGCAACAGAAGGATGAACAAAAGTGGCTAAATCCGGCCAACCAGGATACAGGTACATTAAATCAGCTATTAAAGCCCTTCCCGAATGAATTAATGGAAGCCTATGAAGTGTCTAGTTTGGTTAACTCCCCTAAGAATAATTCATCAGATTTGATA
>NZ_CAMLDX010000074.1 GCF_946478885.1 uncultured Bacillus sp.
AAATAAAGTTGTACTGTTTATAAAAAAATATTTGTTTACATGGCAACAATGAAAGGTTTTCTATTTATGAGTCAAGAAACCGCGAAATATTAGCGCTGCCCCATGATCAAGAAATGCAAACTAAATACGATTAGATATCAATATCAATTTTTCACTCCCATTAACCATTGAAGCCATTTCTTCGATTTTTAAAAATTCCTCAATGAAAACGCAATTTTGCTGCCACGACATCCATAAACTTTCTAAATATTAAATATTATTTGTTTAAATATTTAATATTTAGTATTATTATATTGATAATGGTAATATTTTCATATTATACATAATTTTTATTTTAAGAAGAGTTTAAGCTATGAAAAAACATGTATTTAAAGTATTAACTTCTACTGCATTGGCAGCAACATTAATTGCACCTTCTGCCCTTGCTGACAGAAAAAGAAAGTAGTCCATCAGATATATCTTCTATAAAGACAGTTGAACAGTTGGATGAACGATTTAATCTTGAAACTGTAACAAAAATTCCAACGGATTCCGTACCCATAATTGTAGAATGATAATAGGAGGGATAATTGTGTTATTAAAAGAATTAGATACTCCAATTAGTATTGTAAATGTAATTGATTTTGATATCGATTTAGAAAAAATGAAAGATAAGCTGAGAAGGGGATATAAGGAGTATGAACATGATGCTTACTTGATTCAAAAAAATAAAATAGAAATTTTACAGTCGCATTTGTCACAAAATGAGTTGAATAAAATTGGAAATGAAGTTTGGATAAAGATTTACAAAGGTGAAATTCCTGATATTGATTTACCTGAAATCTTCCCAAGTTTACCCAATGATGTTTTTTTTAAAATTTCTTCTTTACAACCGACAAGAATGCGACTTATTTCTGCATGTGAGTTGATTTGGGAAGAAAAGGGTTGGGAAATTCAACGAATTCCTTGTGCCTCATTTCAACAAACTGAAGCAACTATCTCCACTAATGATCTAGATTATCGCCTGATCTCCCGGAAATTCAAAGAGTTGCCTGAGTACCTATTTGATGGTGACCTTAAGAAAATTCTAATTCAAGTTGGAGATAAAGTTAAAGAATATAATAATTCTGTGAAAAAGCTAAGTATTTCAATTCATCACACTTTAATTCTGTGTATTCCAGACCAGATAAGCTCCAACTCACCTGAAGGAATTCATCAAGACGGGATGGATTATATTGTATCTGCATTGGTGGTCGAAAGAAATAATGTTAGAGGTGGAAAAAGTATTATTTATGGTGCTGATGCAAGAACGCCTCTACTCAATATAACATTGCAGTCGGGTCAAGGTATTTTTCAACCAGATAAAGGATCAGAGTTATGGCATGAAGTAACACCTATTTCATTAGTTAATCCAAATGAGCCAGGTTATCGATCGACTATTGGATTTGATATTTTAATATTGGAGTGAGATTATGAATAGAAATTCATTCCCATGCTTAAAGTTACTTGAAGATACTTATTCTTTGTGTAAGGTTTCTAATGAATTCGATATTCGTAGCATCACCAACCAGATCTTTTGTACTATAAAAGAATCAGGCGTAACAACATTAATTTACAAACAAGATCAAATTGTAGCTGGAAATTTCTTAGGTATGTCACATGGGTGGAAAGTATTACGAGTCGAAGCAAAACTTGACTTTTCACAAACTGGAATATTGTATTCAATTATTGCACCATTATCAAAGGCTGAAATAAGTATTTTAGTCATTTCTACTTTTGATACCGATTATATTTTTTTCAAAGAAGAAAAGTCTGATAAAGCGTTAGATACGCTCAGAATTGCGGGTTATCAAATTATTTAGTGAAGAAAAGCAGGTATGTAGATATGGATGAAGTAATAAGAGGAGCACTAATTGCGGGTAGTCTTATTGTAGCTATTGGTGCTCAAAATGCCTTTGTACTTAAACAAGGCTTGCTAAAAAATAATATTTTTTGGGTGTCATTAACTTGTTTTCTATGTGATCTAATACTAATGACTATCGGTGTATTAGGAATCGGAACAATTATCAGTAGCAGTACTTTTGCAACGGTTACTCTTGCGATTGCTGGAGGTCTTTTTTTAGCTTTTTATGGCGTGAAATCACTTAGAAGTGCGTGGCTTCTCTCTAATTCGATGAATATTAACAATGATGTTGAAACACGCCCTAAAATTCACAAAACTATTTTACTCACATTGGCTATTACTCTGCTTAATCCACATGTTTATTTAGATACGGTTGTTATCATAGGTGGTGTTGCTGGAACACTAACGTGGGATGGAAAAATGCATTTTTTAATTGGAGCTCTTATGGCTTCATTTATATGGTTTTTTGGACTCGGATATGGTTCAAGATGGCTTATTCCTCTTTTTAAAAAACCTGTAGCTTGGAGGATACTGGATTTTGGCATTGGGTGTTTGATGATCTGGCTTTCCTATCAACTAATTCAGTTTGCTTTGGTAAATACGTAATAATTACATATTTGTAGATTACCATATTGGTATATCTATTTGAACTCACTTATGTTCCGTTTTGATCTATACATGGGGTACAAGCAGATTTTCGGAATTATCTTAACTCATAAATAGAAAACCTTTGCCTATCAATGGTTTATTCATTGTCGCCATGTAGACAACGTATTCATCTTGACAAAGAGCCTCGCGACATCAGATTCTAACCTCTTTGGCCGACACTTGAGAAGTGGACGGTTTACCTAACAAGGTTATCCGATGCCTTCTCATTGTAATGACATCGCTACGTTGAATACGTTGTTCACAGAGTTAAGATATCACGTCTACAAAGTAACACTTAGGACGGTTTTCTGCCGGAAACCCAAGAAGAAATAATGAATTTTATGATTGAGATTATATTTTAGGTTCTTCAACTATAGGGCGCCGTTCGACAAGTTCTGTTATAAGTGTTTTTATCACATGAAATACAGGGGATTATCTAATATTAATCTTAACTTTGCAACGGAGGATGGGAATGACGGAACCACGTTTCCTGAAACCATCCTGTCAATACTCCCGCATGCGTTATGATTGACAGGTCATGGGGTCTGAAGTACAGATAGATACCTCGAAATGTTTTTTTGCGAAAATTCTGTTCCATTATTTACATCAATTTTTCAAATATTTCTGGAATAAACTGACTCTTTCTCACTAAAAACTAAACATTAATATTTGAGAGACGCACACTCTCATAAGTGTCAGTCATTTCAAATATTAATGTTGTTAATAAAAATTCTTTAATATTGTGTTTTGTACTAAGTTGGTATATTTAACAATCGGTGTCTACTATTTAGTCTAGCATCATCGTTCATATCGTACATTTTTTTCATTTATCTCTGTGATTATCAGAGTCCTTCCTCCTCATAGAGATATCAATGTAATTTACGCTACATCCGTTTTCCTTATTGAATTCATGTAATGCCCTGCCTTTTCCTTGTCAAATATACCTTCCCATTTTGACATGACGATGGCAGCCAATGCGTTACCCACTACGTTTACAGCTGTACGAAGCATATCCAAAATGCGATCAATACCGGCAATGAAGGCCATACCTTCTAGTGGAAGTCCCATTGCACCAAGTGTCGTTATGACAACAACAAATGAGGCTCCTGTAACACCGGCCATCCCCTTAGAAGTCAACATCAAAACAAGCAAAAGTGTAAGTTGCTCTGGGAGGGACATGTGTATGCCATACATTTGGGCAACAAACATTGCTGCAATTGCCTGATAAATAGATGATCCGTCAAGATTAAATGTATAACCTGTGGGAATAACAAAAGAGATTACGGCTCTTGGACAACCGAAATCCTCCATTTTAGTCATTAAACTTGGTAATACAGCCTCTGAGCTTGCCGTTGAAAATGCCAAAATTAATTCATCTTTTAAAATTTTAATAAGGAGCCATATATTTGTACCTGCTATCTTTGCAATAAATCCTAATACAACAAAAACAAAAAATAACATACTACCATATATAACAATAACTAGTTTCCCAAGTGGAATTAATGAACTAATTCCAAATTTCGCTACATTCACCCCAATTAATGCAAACACCCCAAACGGAGCATACTTCATCACCAAGTTTGTTATCCAAAACATTGTTTCTAATACACTATCAAAAAAATTTAAAACAAGTTTCCCTTTTTCTCCAATAGCTGCTACACCTAAACCAAATAAAACAGAGAAAAAGACGGTGGCGAGTAAATCTCCCTCTGCTAGTGACTGAAACAAGTTACTTGGTATAATGTGAACAAGTTTATCTGCAATATCAGTACTTTCATTTGCTTGAGCTGTTTCTTCATATGTAGAAATATTCCCTTTTTCAAGGTTTCCCATATCAACTCCAATACCTGGTTGGAATATATTTGCGGTTAGTATACCAATAGTTAGTGCAAATATAGTAACAATTTCAAAATAAAGAATTGTTTTTCCGCCTAGCTTGCCTAGTTTTTTGATGTCACCTACACCTGCAATAGATACGACAAGGGCTGATACAACAATTGGGGCAACAATCATCTTAATCAAACGAATAAAAATGTCACCTAGTGGTTGGAGAATAGACATTGCTGTTTCGTTTCCGTAGAAAATAGCTCCTACAATAATACCTAGAGTAAGTCCGATAAATATCTGTGTAGCTAATCCCAACCTTTTCATTAGTAAAAACCCCTTTTAATTTAACGTTTCTTTGATGAAGTTTGAGTTGTTTATCGTTAATATAATAATTTGAGGATTGTACTACCTTATTTGTAATTATTAAGAAGCTTCAAAATGATTTTTTATCATAATTTATATAGTTGTTAAGACTCAAGAAGTCGTGAATATCCCTTTACCATTAATAGTTGTAATGGAGATTACTCATTTATTCCTAGTTGATTTAAATGAAAAGGGAATGGCAGCATTCTCTATATTGCGTCGCATCTGTAGGGAGCAACGAGAACTAGAGAGGATTTTGCTAGAACAACTCCTGTAAGCCGATTTAAACCCAGATTAAGCTATTCAATCTTAATAGAACCAGTCTGTATTATAAGCTTGTGGAGCCTTCCACAAAGGAGCGGATCCTCAAACATCGCATTGATGGGCTATACACGAAATATCCATTCCTTGGATCCCTTCACATAAAGGAACATTTAGAAGCAGATGGATTGCTCATCAATCGCAAACTGTAACAGAGCCATATGAGAGTGATGGGCATTGATAGCAAGTACATTCGCTTAGAACACAGCTGGATGTATTTAGTAGCTTTGATTGGTTCTCTCGTTATATATAGTTAAGCTGGGAATTGGACCAAACCCTTGAATTTGATTTTGTACTAGAGGCTGTGAATCAGGGATTTTCTCAAGCTCACTCACAGATTTTGAATAATGATCAAGGCAGTCATTTTACCAGTCCTCAATATACGGATCTAGTAAAATCAAATGATAGTAAAATTAGTATGGATGGGAAGGGTCAAGCCTTCTTCATATTTGATCGAACGCTAAAAGCACTCGATCAAATATGAAGAAGTGTATCTGAATGAATACTTCAGCCTTCGCAAAGCAAGAATGAGCGTAAAGTAGTACATTGAATTTTATAATGATACAAGACTTCATTAGTCACTAGGCTATCTGATACCATTCTCATCTTAATCTTCTATGTTAGAGGGAGAATCTCTGCCCCTTTAGCACATTCTCCCCGTAGATTACCCCTATATGATTTGCTCACTTGACACATCAATAAAAGATATATGAACCTTAACGCTTTACTGAATTTTACGTATGTCCTTATTTATATAAAAATTTAATCTTTCTGCATTTCGAACAAAGAACAAATGGTATTTTTAATTCGTAATCATCATCACAGCCATGAAAATATTCAATACCATACTCAACTATCAACTCAGCATGACAACACTCTGAATAATTAGTCATAAGGAACACCTTCCTATAAAAAACTAGTTTAAATGGTTTATTCTATAAAACTTATAAATACCTGTTTTCATTTCAACATGTACGAAATCTTTAAGTGTATCCATCCAGCATTTCTCTATTTCGCCTAGTGTAAAAGAAGCCACGCCCCCGTTTACCTTAATCCATTTATATGAATCACGATCTTGAAAGTAGCCGGTTATCGAGGTAGATAACGGATGAAACGGCTCTGCACTACTGTGAATCGTTCCATAAAAAATATAGCTTTCACCGTATTGGTCATGAATCCAATCATCGTGAAGATTTAAAAGCCATAACTTGCCTTTATCAATATTTCCAACTAATTTTGCAGCTTTTTGATAGGTATATTTCATAGATGATATCCCCTTATTTAAATAAATCCTGTTAAACAAAGAGTATGGTAGCGAATTTCATGTTTCACAAAAGCAAATTCAGTCTCCTATTCGCTCATTTCCTGAGCATATTGGCTTTTTTCCTAAAAAGATGTTACAAAGAATGGATATGGTTCAGATGTTGAAAGATTAAACAGGATTTATATAGGTTCGGTTCACACAAATTGTAAGCTGTTCCTTAACATTGGAATTGCATCAACAACATGACGCTGAATCGCAAGCTCTTCTGGTGAAAATCCTAAAGCAAGACCAATTAATTGTGGTAAATGAAGCACTGGAATCGTGATGTCTTCCGTGAAATTTTTCTGTGCATCTGGCTGATAAGCATCAAGCTGCATTTGGCATAGTGGGCAAGGAGTGACAATACAATGTGCCCCTGAGTTTTTCGGTGATAAACAATTATTTCCAGTTAAGTTCATCACTTCTCTTTCAGCTGGGAAAACGGAGTGGAAGCCGCAACATGCAAGACGTTGGTCAAAATCAACACTATCCGCTCCAAGTACTTCTGCGAGCATTTCCATTGATTGTGGATTCCGATGATTTTCATATCCCATAATTTTTGGCGGCATTAAAATATGACAGCCGTAGAAATTTGCTACTTTTAATCCAGTAAGCGGACGTCTCACTTTTTTCTTTAAACGATCAAGACCATAGTCTTCGATCAAAGCCCATAAAAGATGTGTTACTTCAGCTGTCCCTTTATATTGCAAGCCTGTCCCTCTTAAACTTTCGTTTACCTGATCTCGTAGTTTTTCGTTCTTTTTCAGCTTTGCATTGGCCGTTCGAAGCATCAATGTACATGTATTACATACTGTTAGGATTTTTGTGGCACCTAATCTCTCGCCTAGTGCAATGTTTCTTGCATTAATACTTGTTGCCAAAAAGTCGTCGACATCTTGAATATGACTAGCTCCACAGCAAGTCCATCCGTTTAATTCGATTAACTCGATGCCTAATGCTTCAGCGACCTTCTGAGTTGAAACCATTAGTTCTCCTGCTGCTGATTCTAATGTACATCCTGGAAAAAAAGCATATTTCATGGATTTTTAACCTCCTCGGCATACTTATATATTTCTTTTACACCTTTAATGCCTTCAACTGGTTTTGGCATATGGAGCGGATTAATTTTCCCCTTTTTAATCATACGTAAAGCGAAAGGAATTTTAGTTGTTGCTGTTTTAAGTACACCATCTGTCTTAATTGGGAGCATCGTTTCATTTAAACGTCCTTTACTTCGAACATCATCATGGAAAGCGAAAGCATGTTTTGCTCCTTGGTTATTCACTTCACCCATTTTAATAGATGCTTGTCTTAAGTAAGCAACCTGGTCTGTTAAAGGAATTTCTTTAGGACAGCTTGAGACACATTGCATACAGTGCAAACATTTCCATAATTCATTTTCATATACAGGGCGGATATGTTCTTCTGGTGAACAGTCTCTAGAATCAACTGCAAAACGGTAAGCCCGGTTTAAAATGAATGGATCCAAATATGTTCCATCATTTACTGCAAGCTGATTACATTCTGATGCACAGACTCCACAAAGAATACAGTCTGTTGGAGATGCAATCGAATGGAAATTATCTTCACTTTGAACAAAGCCCTTTTCAACACTGCCTTTTTCAGATGGAAGTAGCCATGGTTTTACTTTTTCCATTTTTTCCATTTTTGGTTCCCATTTAACAGCAAGATCTTTAATGACTTCAAAGCTGCTTAACGGTTCAAACATGAGGTAATCCGTTTTAAATGTATCAAGGACCTCATCAAGAGACGTTTTACAAGCGAGATATGATTTTCCATTTACTTTAATTGCACAGCTTCCGCAAATCGCATGACGACAAGCGGATGTAAATACAAGTGTCGAGTCTAATTGTTCACGAATAGAGGTTAATGCCCATAGAATCGTTTTGCCTTTTTCATAGGGTAATTGATAAGATTGATACCATTCTTTATTCCCATCAAATCTTTTGATTTTGAAATGTATGTTTCTCATTAGTATTTCCGCTCCTCCGGTTGGTATTTCGTGATCGTGACCGGGATATATTCCAGACGATAATTTTTTCCTTCGTTATAAATTAACGTATGTTTAAGAAAGTTTTTATCATCACGAATTGGATAATCTCCTCTTGAATGAGATCCACGACTTTCTTTCCTATTCATCGCACCAATTGTCACGGCTTTTGCTAATTTTAATAGATTACTAATTTCAACATAGTTAATAAAAGCCATATTATACGCTATCGATGGATCACCAATATACGCATCTTCAAATTCTTCTAAAAGCACTTCTATTAAGTTATAGGCTTTTATCATTTCTTCTTCTGTTCGGAAGATTCCAACGTTATACCACATGGCTTCAGCCATTCTGTCACGGATGCTGAACATATTGACACCGTGTTTTTTCTCACGAACAGTGCGGAATTTTTCTATCCACTTATTTAATTCCATCTCTAAATTTTTTGTTGAAGTAAAGGAGCGCCTTTTCGCTGATTCTTGGGCTCCAAGGCCAGCGTATTTTCCGAACAACACAACATCAGCTACTGAGTTTCCACCTAAACGGTTGGCTCCATGGATAGACACGGCACAACATTCTCCTGCAGCATGGATACCTTTAATCGCTGTCGCGCATGTTTTATAATCACTTACATGAATACCTCCCATCATATAGTGGCAGCTAGGACGGATGGGCACAGGATCTGTAACTAAATCAACACCTTCAAAGTCGAGGGCCAATTCACGTACTTGTGGAAGACGTTCCATAATTTTTTCTTTTCCTAAGTGACGTAAATCCATTAAGACATAGGAACTCATCCCTTCTCCAAATCCCCGACCTTCTTTGATTTCTGTCTCAATAGAACGAGCTACTAGATCGCGTGGCCCTAGCTCCATTTTTTCCGGTGCATAGCGAGCCATGAAACGCTCTCCATTTTTATTAATTAAATATCCGCCTTCTCCACGACATGCTTCAGATAATAGTACGCCTGTAGAAGCTAATCCAGTTGGATGGAATTGAACAAATTCTGGATCTTTTAATGGGATTCCCGCATTAAAGCAAGCAGCTGTTCCGTCACCTGTCATATTGATTGCATTCGTAGTCCGACTCCAATAAACACGTCCAAATCCACCCGTTGCAATCACGACAGATTTTGCTTGAATCGCTTGAATTCTCCCTGATCGCATATCCATGGCGACAATTCCTTGAAAATTGCCTTGGTCAACGACTAACGAAAGTAAATACCAGTCATTGTAGAAATTCACTTTATTTTTTAAACATTGTTCGTATAAAGCATGAAGAATAACGTGTCCTGTTTTATCTGCGGAATAGCATGTTCGTGGACTTGAAGCTCCGCCGAATGGTCGCTGTGCAACTTTCCCATTTTCATCACGGGAAAATGGCACACCCATATAATCAAGTTCAGAAATTAGTTCGGGCATATGAGTCGTGAAAAACTCAACTGCATCTTGATCGGCAAGAAAATCGCTTCCTTTTACTGTATCGCGGAAATGTTTTTCAATTGAATCCGTAGCATCACGATTACCCAATGCCGCGTTGATTCCTCCCTGCGCTGCACCCGTATGAGAACGTGTCGGAAACATTTTACTTAAAACGGCTACCTTTATATTAGGATCTTTACTAGCATACAGCGCAGACATCATGCCTGCTCCGCCTGCTCCAACAACTACTACATCATATTTCAGCATACAAAGCGTCCTCCATCATTATGTCCCGTTATCATTTTGATTCTTGCGTCCTTAAATTTAGATTTAAAAGCTAGCAAGATATCAGGGAGAGCATTATTTGAAATTGACCATGCACTCCCTGATACTAGTTCAAAGGTACAGTTACTTATTGTAATCCGTACTTGGCTTCCTAATTTTTTGTGCATATGGAAAGAAATATTTATTTTGATTCATCCAAGCAATTTATGTTAAGTACTTTTACTGATTCAGGCTCAGTGCTTTTTTAACGACCTTTTTAGCTAAAATTTCTGTTGGGTCGATGACACAAATGTCTTGGTTTGATTTAAGTACAAGAGGAATTTCTGTACAACCTGCTATTATAGCTTCCGCTCCTCTTTTTATTAATTCATTAGCTGCTGTAAAAAGGTTTAAACGCCCTTTCTCTAAATCCGTCTCTTTAATGGCATAAATTCCTTCCATCACTCTTTTTTGCATTTGCATATCAGGAGCAATGACATAAATATCATAGGGTTGACAACTATGTTGATACAGTTTTGTATTTATCGTTCCATCTGTCGCTAACAAACCTACACTTCTCATATTGTTTTCATGTAAAAAGCGAGCTGTTTCTAAAGGCATATGTAGAATGGGGATACTAACTGATTTTTTTATCGATTCAAAGTAGAAGTGAGCAGTATTACATGCAATTACCAAAAAATCTGCACCAGCATTTTCTAGTCTTTGTGCTGACTGTATGATAAAAGGGGTAGGTACTGTGCCCCTTCCAAAAATAGCCTTTGATCGATCAGGTATTTGTGAATAATTATCCACAATAATATGGATATGATCTTGGTCTTTCTTGGCTGGTGTATTAAAAATAATTTTGTTCATTAAATCGACAGTTGCTAATGGCCCCATTCCACCAATAATACCCACTATTTTTTGCATTTTTTCCACCACTTCGTACAATCAGGTTATTTCGTACCGACTAATTCTTTCTTTGCAATGCCAGGCGCTGTCATTTTAAATGGATCTAAAATCATGTCTAATTCAGCTTCTGTTAATACTTGTTTTTCTAGGACAATTTCTCTAACTGGTCTACCTGAAGAAATAGCTTCCTTAGCAACGCTTGCGGCAACTTCATAACCAACATGTGGATTAATTGCTGTTATAATTCCGACACTGTTATTTACATAGTTCTCAAGTCTCTCTTTATTAGCTGTAATACCGCTAACACAGTATGCGCGGAAAACAGTAAAGACATTTGTCATAACTTTGATGGATTCTAGCAGGTTAAAAATAATAACAGGCTCCATTACGTTCAATTCAAACTGACCTGCCTCAGAAGCCATGCTAATTGTCAAATCATTCCCAACAACTTGGAATGCACTTTGGTTCACCACTTCAGCCATCACTGGGTTTACTTTTCCTGGCATAATAGATGATCCTGGTTGGCGAGCTGGTAAATTAATTTCTCCTAAACCACAACGCGGACCGGATGCCATCAATCGTAAATCGTTTGCGATTTTTGACATATTTAACATACATATTTTTAGTACAGCAGATGCTTCGATGTAACAATCTGTATTTTGTGTTCCGTCAACAAGATCATCGACACGAGCAATTGGATGATTTGAATATTGGGCTAAATACTTAATGACTTTTTCGATATAAATGGGGTCAGCATTTAATCCTGTCCCAACTGCTGTTGCACCCATATTCACCGAATAAAGATGCTCTTTTGCTTCAGTGATACGTTTAATATCTCTGCTTAAAACATGGGCATATGCTCTAAATTCTTGACCTAACCGAATTGGCACAGCATCTTGTAAATGGCTTCGTCCCATCTTAATCACTTCATCAAACTCTTTTGCTTTAATAAAGAATTCCTTACAAAGTGCTTCCATTACAACAAGAAGTTTGTCTAAAGCTGTTAATGCAGAAAGATGCATGGCAGTTGGAAAAGCATCATTTGTTGATTGAGCCATGTTTACATGTGTGTTAGGGCTAATTACGTTATAGGCACCTTTCTTTTCACCAAGTAATTCTAAAGCGCGGTTTGCAATCACTTCGTTACAATTCATGTTAATCGAAGTACCTGCTCCTCCTTGAATTGGATCAATAATAAACTCTTCAGACCATTTTCCTTCCGCAACTTCCTCAGAAGCTTTAATAATTACTTCTGCAATCTTGCTGTCTAATTGTCCAATTTCCGCATTAGCTAGAGCGCTGCACTTTTTAACAATCCCTAGGGCTTGAATAAGTCCTTCTTCAATTCTATATCCAGTAATTGGGAAATTTTCAATTGCTCTTAATGTTTGAATCCCATAATATGCTTCAATTGGAACTTCTTTTTCACCTAATGAGTCTTTTTCGATTCTGAATTGAATGTTTTTTGTCATTTTAAACATCTCCATTTATTTTTTATTTGCCTAAAGCAAAATTCATAACATAATGGCTTATCCATATGAAGCTCACTAACAGTGAAAACTAATATCCTTTTAAGGAATCGATTGTGGGTTACTAGTACTCGTTCTATTACTAATTGATTTCATCTCACCACCTTCGTGAAATTCTCAACATAAATATGGATGAACTATGTATAACAATGCTTGAATGTAAGTCTTATATTTATGTTGTCTTTATAATAAACAGCAACCTACTGAAATCTACAAAAAGTAACATAGTTCGAAAGGTTTACATTGATTTGTCATAACTTATCCGTTCAAAATTTTAAAAAAATATGTAATTATAAATAGCGGATGGTGATTAGCTATGAAAGGAGGACTCCTCTATATATAATGGAAGCGCTTCAATAAATTCTCTCTCAAAGAAAATCACAATCAGGAACAGTGTATTTATCTATATCATTTTGATGATTTCTGTTTGTGTTGGAGGAGAATTCAAATTATATCCGCTTGCAGCAGATATACGAATCAGCTTAGGCACACCTGTTTTTTTCTTTTTTCTTTTATGGTCAAGGAATATTAAACCTATCAAAGCTGGTGTTCTTGTTGGCTTATCAGTTTTTTTATTCCGTTCTTGTCTTTCTGCTCTCGGCACGGAACCATTAAGCTGGTCGGCAAGTTTTCTCGGTCACTATCCTGCCTTTTTGTATTATTTCGTGTACGGACTGTGTTTTTCTCTTTTTAAAACAAGACAGTTTTACCAACGTCCAATTATTATTGTTTGTATTGGAATGATCATTGAAATCATTGCAAGCATCATTGAAATCGTTGGTAGACATTTATTTTTAGGTTTTTGGTTTCCCGCTAGCACATTTTTAATGATTGGAATGATTGCCTTTTTTCGTAGCTTTATAGTATTAGGACTTTTTAATTTCTTTCTTTTGCATGAAGCAAGGCTTACTGAAGCTATGCAAAAGAAAAGAAACGAATATATGCTTCTACACGTTTCAAATCTATTTGTTGAAATGGTGCAATTGAAAAAATCAATGAAAAATGCAGAAAACACTACGAAAGCATGCTATGACCTATATCGGATTTTAAATAATGAAAATAGTCCGTATGCAAAAAAAGTGCTACATATTGCGGGTGAAGTTCATGAAATAAAAAAGGATCATCAAAGAATCTACTCCGGATTAACAAAACTTAAAGTAAAAGAGCAGCCTTTCGATTTAATGAATATTGAAGAAATTATTAATATAGCTTTGGAAGGTAATCAAGGATATGCTGAGCTGCTCGGAAAATCTATTTCAATTAATGTCACTATTTTGGGGGAGCATCCCCGCTATAATATTTTAATTATGCTATCACTTCTCAATAATCTTGTAGCCAATGCCATCGAAGCAATTGAAAATACAGGAATTATCACATTATTAGTTAAGAGGAGTGGGGAAAATGTAGTTTTTCAAATTCAAGATAATGGCCCAGGAATTCCTTTAAATAGACAAACACTTGTATTCGAACCTGGTTATACAACAAAATATGATGAGTGTGGCATCGCATCTAACGGCATCGGATTATCTCATATAAAAGAAGTGATTGAGGACTTAAATGGAGAAATACAACTTATTTCAGATCAGGATAAACGAAGTACAACTTTTTTTATAACACTTCCAGTAACGACAATAAATCATATTGGGTGATAAATTATGAACTTTTTCATTGTAGATGATTCCCGTGCAATTCGAGCTATGTTAACAGAAATTATCTTATCAGAAGGATTGGGAAAGATTGTTGGCGAGGCTGAAGATGGTAAAGAAGTTACCTGTGAACTTCTTTACCAAAAAGGCGTTGATATTCTACTAATTGATCTGCTAATGAAAAAAAGAGATGGTTTAGAAACAATTAGAGAAATTCGCCCCTATTTCAAAGGAAAAGTTATTCTAATCTCACAAGTTGATCAGAAGGAGATGGTTGCTGAAGCTTACTTGCTTGGAACTAACCATTATATAACAAAGCCCATTAATAAGTACGAGGTTGTTAGTGTCATTCAAAATGAAACAAAACACTATTTGCAGGAGAAATCTATTGCAAATATACAACAGTCATTAATATCTTTAACAAACTTTCAACCTGAAGGTGTAATTAAAAGTACAATAGATTTACAACCTCATTCTAAATCCGTAGATAAGGATCCACCTAAAGTTCACGCTTCTGGAATTGTGCAAAGCGGAGATAATATTTTAATGGAATTAGGTCTTGTTGGCGAAAGTGGCTATTATGACTTATTAAGTATTATTGAATATTTATTTAAACTAGAAAATAGCAACCATACACCATTTCAAATTCCTTCTTTGAAACAACTTTTTAATCAAGTTGCATTAGCAAACTGTAAATCTATAAAAAATGATCCAAACTACATAAAAAAGGAAGCAAAAGCTAGTGAACAACGTGTTAGAAGAGCTATTCAACACGCTTTGAATAATTTTGCTTCTCTAGGTTTAACTGATTTTAGCAATCCTATTTTTGATAATTACGCTTCCAAATTCTTTGATTTCACGCAAGTAAGAATGAAGATGATGGAAATGGATGGAAAGAAAACGAATCTAACTTCATGTCGATTAAATGTTAAAAAGTTCATTGAAGTTTTGTATATTGAAGCTAAAAAATCAATGCTCAAAAACGAATAAAACAGGGTGACAGCTATTATCTATGAAATGAATAGTATAATAGCTGTCACCCTGTTTGTTTTATTAGCCTAATTGTTCGTTCATTATAATAAAATTGAGCTGAGGAGGATCCCAATTCCAACGGCACATGTCGTTGAAACCAATCCTGGTATCATAAAGCTGTGATTTAAAATGTACTTACCTATTCTAGTTGTTCCTGTACTGTCAAAGTTAATGGCTGCAACAACGGTTGGATAGTTAGGTATAAAGAAATATCCATTTACTGCCGGGAACATGGCAATTAAAAGTGCAGGATTAATTCCTAAAGTTACACCCAATGGCATAAGTGTTCGAACGGTTGCTGCTTGGCTGTACAAAAGGATCGATAGAACGAATAAAGCTAAAGCGAATAACCATGGTGCCGCAGTAACTAAACTAGAAATATTTTCAGTAATGAACTCCGCATTTCCATTAAAGAATGTATCACCCATCCAAGCGATACCAAAAATAGCTACAACAGCGGAAGCACCTGCTTTAAATACACTTCCTGAAACAATATGGTCGACATTCACCTTACATAAAAGAATAATTAATGCAGCAGCTGTAAGCATTGCAATTTCAATCGCCACTGGCATTCCCATACGAATAAGCTCACCATCAACTGTCCAGCTAGGACGCAAATTTTCAAAAGTTCCAAGAAAAACAACAGACAATGCCGCAAATACGAAAATGGCAACGGATAACTTTGAAGTCATGCTTGCAACGTATTCTTTTTTCTCCTTTTTGATGTTGCTGAGTAATCCTTTTTCTAAACGATTTAAATAGATAGGATCTTCTTTAAGCTCTTTACCCATCTTGCTTGAAACGAAGGCAGCGATCATAACGCCAATGAATGTTGACGGAATACAGATCATGAGTATTTGTGGCAGCGTAATACCGAATGGATCTAATATTGCTAATAAAGCGACCGTTGCTGCTGAGATTGGGCATGCGGTGATTGCTTGCTGTGATGCTATAACGCTAATTGACAACGATCTTTCTGGTCTCTCACCTGTTTCCTTTGCAATTTCAGATATTACTGGTAGAATCGAATAAGCTACGTGACCTGTTCCTGCAAAAAAGGTGAAGATATATGCAATCATGGGTGCGAGGAAATTGATGTATTTCGGATTTTTACGTAATAGTTTCTCGGCTACATGAACAAGATAATCCATTCCTCCTGCTGCTTGCAGACATCCTGCTGTTGTAATAACAGATAAGATCATTAGCATAACGTCAATTGGTGCAGAAGTTGGTTGTAATCCAAAAACAAATGCAAAAATTGCTAGTCCCACTCCGCCCATTACTCCTAAACCTAGTCCTCCTATTCGAGCACCTATTACGATACACGCGAGCAGGATTAATAATTGTATCCAGAACATACGTGTTACCTCCATTCAAATAATAAATTTAAAAAATTACTAATTAGGGCTACGCTTAAATGGTTGTTAATCTGTGCGTGTTAAATGACAATTAAATGTTCTGCATATCCACCTGCTTTCGATTGTCAATATCCGTAGAAGTATTCACACTTTATCAGATCCCTCAAAATGAACGAGACCATTCTGAATCATACAAAGAAGATTAGTTTCTCCCCCTCTGTATTCTCAATCTCATCTTATTTAGGAAACTACAAATAACTACAAAAAATTACAGGAACCATCTATTAGTACATTAATTTGTAAGACTTTAGTCTATTTTTTCAAACCTGATGAGTATTTCGTTTAAAAGTATGCGTCAAAGTGTGCCCTGAAGAATTCTTTCAATGAAGGGAGTGGATACACAAGATATTCATGCTTTGTAGGAGATGAGGGAAGGCCCCTCGAAATCGGTATGCAGCTGCAGATTTCAAGCATCCTTTGGGTGCTGCAACCAAAAGTTGTAGTACGGAGTGAAAATGGAAAAGGCTAACAAAATTAGCAGGTGTGTGCCACGAAACTGAACGAAAGTGAAGAACCGATGAATCGTCGAGACATACATTGCAGTCGAAACTTGGGGCTTTCAACACTGCTAGGATAAATTTGAAGGGATTCAGATGGGCTGCCGGCGTAAAGGTTACGTGAGTATGGAAAAGGATCCTACAAGGAATAGGAGAAGTCTATAATCTGATGTTAAATGAAAAACCTAAGCGATGAACTGACAAGGATGAAAGTAGTGATGCAGAATACTGTTACGGAAGAATCCATAGTAGTATTAAAAAAATACGGAGCGAAGG
This sequence comes from uncultured Bacillus sp., assembly GCF_946478885.1. The sequence continues at coordinate 17,354 of NZ_CAMLDX010000074.1, forward strand.
GATGGGCCTCGCAACATGTATTACTTCGCCTACAACCTAATCATGGCGCAGCAACAGTTGCTTTAAACAGTTCTGCTCATTATTTAGGTAGTGCGATAGGTTCCTCACTTGGGGGAATTGTTATGTTGGCTAGATTGCGTCTTCTCAACTTCCATTTGCTGCAGGTTGTCTAGTATTAGTGGCTTTACTTGGGCAATTGGTTGTATGTATCGAGGGAAAATAAAATTATATTAAAAAATAAGCTTGAAAAATAACATAATACTCCTAAAGTGCGGATTTGAAATTTATCAAGAGCTAAATAAAAAAAACCAAAAAATATTAGCTGTTTTTATAATTTCTTTTCAACATTGTCAATATCTATCCACATCCGGAGATTTTAATAAATATATGCCTTGGTCAAAAATGAATTAAGCAGAATATGGCTGTTAAAAAGAAATAACCGCATATCTGATTAAAAAAATC
>NZ_CAMLDX010000075.1 GCF_946478885.1 uncultured Bacillus sp.
AATCACCGTATACATGATCCGTACGTACAGTGTTTAAGAGAGGCGAAAATAGCCTCACTACAATCTAGTGTGTAGTAAGGCTATTTAAAGTTGTTTTAATTTCTATATATTAAAGGTATTTCAGTTTATCAGTTGGATTAGCATTAAATAAATTATTTCTAAATTTTAAAGAATATATGCGATTATTGATACAAAACTCCTTGATATTTTTCCTTTAACTAGTTTAATTTAGGATTTAGTACTTTTGTGTCACTCATCAAAAGGGGAGTAACGACTTAATTTCTGAGTTTGAATTTTAGTTTACATAATAACTATTATAGGAAGTTATTGCTGAGATAGGATAAAATATCTCATTCACAAAGTAAACTTAAAATAGTGAGACAAAAGAAATTTTTTGCTATCTGCTAATTTTAATCGTGTTGAGTATAGTCTACATATGTTAACTATACTCAACATTTTTATCATAAAAAGATCAGCCTTTGCTACTCTTCTTTTTTTGATTGACAGCCGGTTTTCTTTCAATCACTTTCGCATCAACCAGATTCCATTTTCCATTTTCATAAAACCAAGTGGATTCTATGAAAGCGATACCATCTGCATGATATGCTCCGCTTATTTGCTGTATTGCTTTTAAACCATATAAATGATCTTTTACGATAACCGGCTTGAATGTGCTGTATGGATCAATCATTAATTCTCTTGGTTCATTTAACTTTCCATTTTGATATATTCCTAAACGGTCGTATTCTTTCTTGCGTTCTTGCAAATTAAAGGTAACGGATTGACCTGTGTTTTCAATAACTATTTTTGCCTGGTAGTTCTCAAGAAATTGACTTGTGATTGTAAGCGGATCAGGTAAGATCATTTCTTTTAGCTGAAAATCCTTAAAGGTTAACCAATTATAATTGGTTATTCCACCGCTGCCTCCTGCCGGAATACTAATGAGTAAATCCTCTATTCCATCATGGTCTAAATCAACAAAAGTGACAGACGGTTCATATCCTCCTTCTAGTTCATGAGAATAACTTTTTCCATTAGAAGCCTTTATGAATAATTTGATTTCCCTTAAATAGGAAGCGCCCTCCTCATAACGAACCCCCTTTAATAAAATCGTCTCATCCTTTCCATCTCCAGAAATATCTTGTTTTTCTTCAATTAATACAATTTCTTTTTCATTCAAATTATTTTTATTCTGCTCCAAAGAGTTAGCACCAGTAATAGTGCGCAACGATAAGAAAAATACAGCAATCAGCACAATCAGCACTATGACAAATTCCTTCTTCATGCTATTCCTCCCACATTCACATTTAACATCATTGTTATTCTACCCATATTGGCAGGAAATTAATGTAAAAAAAAATAAAAACCCCCTGCAATTTCAATTTCAACAGGAGGTTTTTATTTTTTTACATTAACAAATTCAGGTTAACTGATTCCATATTGCTACTGCTTTTCCTGATTCATTCTCATCAAAGAGGAAGGAACCATTTGAGTAGCGGTCATTATAACGTAAATTGGAAGAGTTGAGTGATTCAATCAACCCTTTCTCTGTTTCAATTTGAATAGCTTGGTTTTCCTCAGCAAATACAAAGCCAATCACACGATGAGGATTTGCCTTTAATTCTCTTAAAATGAGCACACCTCGTTTGGCTCTTGAAGTCATTTCAAACTCCTTCAATTTCATTTTTTTTACGGAACCGCGTTGAGTCGCAATGATGACAGAAGGGTTAGTATCTGCATCCTTTATCTTTGCCCCGGTTACAAAGTCACCTTCTCTTAAATTGGCTCCTTTTACACCGGCTGCACGTATACCAATACTGCTGATTTCCTCTTCTTTAAACCATAATGCATAGCCCTGATAAGTAGTAAGGAAAAGTTCTTGAGTTCCATCGGTTTCATGGACATCAATAACCTCATCGTCCTCTTTTATATTAATGGCTACCAATGGTTTAGAGTAACGCTGGGCCTTATATTGCTGCAACTCGGTTTTCTTTACTGTTCCATTTTTTGTAACAAATAACAAGTAAGCTTCTTTTTCAAAATCTGAAACTGGAATCGCTTTAATAATTGTTTCTTCACGCTCAATTGGGATGATGTTGGCAATATGCTGGCCGGTATCTTTCCAGCGGATATCAGGCAGCTCATGAACCGGACAATACAAATAATTACCTTTATTAGTAAACAGCAAAAGAACATCCTTTGTATTCAGATTTAGCTGAGCAATGATACGATCGGAGTCCTTCATTCCGTAATCCTGACCATTTGAGGCAGAATAAGACCGGAGACTCGTTCTCTTTATGTACCCTTCCTTCGTTACTGTAACGATAACATCCTCGCTCGCGATTAATACTTCCAGATTTATCTTAATTTCTTCAATTTCACTTTCTATTTTGGTGCGGCGTTCATCATTGAAACGCTTTTGCACATCTTTTAATTCTTTCTTAATGACAGAAAAAAGTTTTTTTTCACTGCTCAAAATGGCGGTTAACTCAGTAATTTTTTTTGCTAATTCCTTTGCTTCCTCCATCAGTGAAGTAATGTCCGTATTGGTTAAGCGATATAACTGAAGCGATACAATCGCCTCGGCCTGAGGTTCAGTAAATTGAAATTTTGCTATTAAATTTTCTTTTGCATCTCTTTTATCTTTTGATGCCCGGATAACAGCAATCACTTCGTCCAATATTGACAATGCTCTGATCAAACCATCAAGAATATGTGAACGATCTTGTGCCTTTTGTAAATCAAATTCGGATCGCCTTGTTACGACTTCTTTTTGATGTGAGATATAGGCATCAAGCAAATCCCGCAAACCCATCAGCTTTGGCCGTTTATTGTGGATAGCTACCATATTAAAGTGATAAGTGACCTGCAAATCACTATTTTTAAATAAATAGTTTAAGACCCCTTCAGCATTAGCTTCTTTTTTCAGTTCTATCACAATTCGTAATCCAGTTCTATCTGTTTCATCGCGTACCTCAGAAATACCTTCCACTTTTCTATCAAAACGAAATTCATCAATTTTTTTCACCAAGCTGGCTTTATTTACTTCGTAAGGTATTTCTGTGATCACAATTTGCTGCTTGCCTCCGCGGATCGATTCCACTTCGGTTTTCCCTCGGATAATAATCTTTCCTTTTCCGGTATCATAGGCCTTTTTGATTCCATCGACACCTTGAATGATCCCCCCTGTTGGAAAATCAGGGCCTTTTACAAATTCCATTAATTCATCAATCGTGCAATCCGGATGATCTATCCGATGGATGACTGCATCAATGACCTCACCAAGCTGGTGCGGTGGTATTTCAGTTGCATAGCCTGCAGAAATGCCTGTTGAGCCATTGACAAGCAGGTTTGGAAACATCGATGGAAGTACTGTAGGCTCATTGGAGGTATCATCAAAATTTGGAATGAAATCTACCGTTCTTTTATCAATATCGCGTAATAGCTCAGTTGAAATCGCTGAAAGCCTTGCCTCTGTATAACGCATGGCAGCTGGAGGATCCCCGTCGTTGCTTCCATTATTCCCATGCATTTCAATCAATACATTACGCAACTTCCAATCCTGGCTCATTCGAACCATTGCTTCATAAACTGAGGAATCACCATGAGGATGATAATTACCGATTACATTTCCTACTGTTTTTGCGGATTTACGAAAATGCTTATCATGTGTATTTCCCTCAACATGCATGGCATATAAAATTCTGCGCTGGACCGGCTTTAACCCATCACGCGCATCCGGCAACGCGCGTTCCTGGATGATGTATTTACTATAGCGGCCAAATCGGTCGCCAATTACTTCTTCTAATGGAAGTTCACGAAATTGTTCTGATGTATTCATGAAGGATTAACCTCCTCAGCTACTGTCATATTCTCATTTTCAAGAATACTCCCGTCTTCTTCAAGACCAAAAGCAACATTTGATTCAATCCACTTTCTGCGTGGTTCCACTTTATCCCCCATTAAGGTGGTCACTCTTCGTTCTGCGCGTGCAATATCATCAATCCGGACACGGATTAATGTTCTCGTTTCAGGATTCATCGTAGTTTCCCATAGCTGATCAGCATTCATCTCTCCAAGACCTTTGTAACGCTGCAGAATATAGCCTTTTCCTACCTTTTTAATAGTGTCTTGAAGATCCTCGTCACTCCAAGCATATTCGATCACTTCTTTTTTCCCCATTCCTCTGCTGACTTTATATAAAGGAGGAAGGGCGATATACACTTTTCCCACTTCAATCAGCGGCTTCATATAACGGTAAAAAAAGGTTAAAAGAAGAACCTGTATATGAGCACCGTCTGTATCAGCATCTGTCATGATAATGATTTTATCATAATTGGAATCTTCCACACAAAAGTCTGTCCCAACTCCGGCTCCGATTGTATGAATAATCGTATTGATTTCTTCATTTTTAAAAATATCACTAAGCTTTGCTTTTTCCGTATTGATTACTTTTCCTCGTAATGGCAATACTGCTTGAAATCGTCGATCACGCCCTTGCTTGGCAGAGCCTCCGGCAGAATCTCCCTCAACTAAATATAATTCATTTTTTTGCGGATTCCGTGACTGAGCAGGAGTAAGTTTTCCAGACAACAGGGCTTCAGATCTCTTTTTCTTTTTGCCGCTGCGGGCTTCATCCCGTGCTTTACGGGCTGCTTCTCGAGCTTGAAAAGCCTTAAGCGATTTTTTTACTAATAATGTACTAATGTCAGGATTTTCTTCAAGAAAGTAAGCTAAATGCTCTGAAACAATAGAGTCTACAGCAGAGCGAGCCTCACTGGTACCAAGCTTTCCCTTTGTCTGGCCTTCAAATTGCAGCAGATCTTCAGGAACTCGGACGGAAACAACCGCTGTAAATCCCTCTCTGATATCGGAACCTTCTAAATTCTTATCTTTTTCCTTTAACAGGCTAACTTTACGGGCATATTCATTAAATGCCCTGGTTATGGCTGTTCTCAAACCAGCCTCATGAGTACCCCCATCCTTTGTTCGGACATTATTAACAAAAGATAAGACATTTTCGGAATATCCGTCATTAAATTGAAAAGCAAAGTCTATTTCTATTCCGTTTTGTGCGCCTTCAAACCCTACTACAGGATGAAGAATATCCTTTTCTTCATTCAAATATTCGACAAAGGCAGCTAATCCCTTTTCATAATGAAATACCTCATGCCAATCATTACGTTCATCAAAAATTTCAATTTGAACACCTTTTAAAAGAAAGGCTGATTCTCGCAAACGTTCACACAGCGTTTCATAATTATATGTTGTAGTTGAGAAAATGGAAGAATCCGGTTTAAAGTGGATGGTAGTTCCGGTTTGATTTGTTTTGCCAATCTTCTCTAAAGTAGTAATCGGTTTTCCGCCATTTTCAAAGCGTTGCTGATAAACATTGCCAGCGCGTTTAATCGTAACAACGAGCCATTCAGACAGAGCATTTACCACAGATGCCCCAACTCCATGCAGGCCTCCGCTTGTTTTATATCCGCCCTGACCGAACTTTCCACCTGCATGAAGGATGGTTAAAATAACCTCAGGTGTCGGCTTACCAATCTTATGCATTCCTGTTGGCATTCCTCTTCCTTTGTCTTGAACACTGATCGAATTATCTTTGTGTATTTTAACGGTAATGTGATCTCCGAATCCTGCTAACACTTCGTCCACTGAATTATCGACTATTTCATATACAAGATGATGTAATCCTCTGGAATCCGTGCTACCAATGTACATTCCCGGGCGCTTACGGACAGCCTCAAGCCCTTCTAATACTTGTATGGCATCATCATTATAGTCATATTGAGATGCTGCTTGATTTCTTGCCACGAACATACCCCTTTCATTACTTAAACAATTCCTAATAAGTCTCTATTCTTGTTGAATATATTCATCATAAACGTATACAATCCTTTACATATTTAAAAAGAAAATTGCATATTATTGGTCAGTGCGTTAGCTGATTTCGCACATGCCATTGCGAATAGAAAGATTGATGAAACAAAACAACCTACATTATGAACCAAAGAACGTGCGTTCCTTATATAATCATATCATATCTAAAAATAGAGTTCATGTCTTATTGTATCGGTTATTTTCATTTTGGCAAATTGGAATTTTTGAAGAGTAAGTAAAAATTTTTTTGAATCCTACATTCTTCATTAAATTAATATATCATAAACATTCCTAAAAAATAAAAAAAGAGCTATCCCAAAAATAAAGGTGCCAGGCATCACAATACAGTATCTAGTACCACTTTGCATAAATCTGCACGGGATATAGATGTATTGTGGATGCCTAACACCTTTTGGGACAGCTCCTGCTTGTAACAACCTTATTTTGTCATTGCATGTTCCACTTTAATGCAGCGATTCATTACTACTGTGTAACCTCTATCTTTTAAAAATTGATAAGCTTCTTCATTTTCTAGTCCAAGTTGTGCCCAAAATACATCTGCATCAATTTCAGCAAATTCTTTAGCTATTTCCGGCAAAAATTCTGAACGACGAAATACGTCGACGATATCGACATGCCCTTTGATTTCTTTCAGGCTGGAGACAGCTTTCTCTCCCAAAATCGAATCGGCAGTAGGATTGACAGGAATGATTGTATAGCCTGCATCCTGCATTGCCTTGGCGACCATATACGAAGTGCGTTCCGGTTTATCACTCAAACCAACAACAGCAATGCGCTTTGCCTTCTTTAATATTTCACGAATCTCATCTCTTGATGGATTTTCAATCGACATAGGAAATCCCTCCACTATTTTATTATAAGCAGCATTGGTTCACTCTTGTTTAAGTCTACCATATAGGCTAATTAATCAAAAATTTGCTGCTTATAATCCATTCACTTGAAAAAAGCTATTGATTTTGCACTACTTGGTTATCATTCGTTTGAAGGGCAAGCCAAGCAGTTTCATCAGCAAAAGAGCGCGACCAACTGGCAATTCCCTTTAATTTATATTTTGCTACCAGTTCAACTCTTTTCTTTAATGAAAGTTCATCCTCCAACCAAATACGAAAGGTAGTTTTAGTATTCATATCATAAAATTCAGCATAGTTCTGTCCGCTACTTTCATCATAAACCGGAACAATCCCCTTCTCTTTAATCCACGCTTTTGCTTCATCCATTTTCATCGCTTTAGAGGAAACTTCACCGGTATCCTTAATTTCCCATAACCGAGTATACAATGGTACCCCAAGGATCAGCTTTTCATTTGGAACAACTTCGAGCAGTTTCTGTAAATTTTGTTCGACCCACGGAAAACTTGCAACACTTCCTGCCTTTGGAGACGAACCCCAATGTTCATCATATGCCATAACCATTAAATAATCGATTACTTGAGATAGTTCGTCTCTTTCATAAAATGCAGACCAGTTTCCATCCGTAATAAATGTTATGTCCATTGATACGATTAAACCCGCCTGAAGAAAATATGGGACTGCTTCCCGAACAAGCTGTGTAACAAGGGGACCGTCTTCTTCTCTAACATTTTCAATATCAATATTGAATCCGTCCAGATGATACAATTGACTGTACTGCAGCAGCTGATTGATGATATGTTGTCGAGATTCAAAGTTTTTAAGTGCCTCATGTGTTAAATCCGGATCAAATCCATTTGAAAATAATGCCCATATCTGGTATCCACGACTTTTAGCCCAATTAACATATTCCAATGAAGCGAGATTTTCGATTGAACCATCTTCACCGACTAATTCAAACCAGGTAGGTGAGACAATATTTACTCCAGGCATTTCCGGAATAGTAGTCAGATTGGGATTACTGCTATATACTGCTTCCCAAGTCAAGTTGACAGGCTCTGTAATTTGAGGATTTGTTTCCCTAGTTGGTTCTTTCTGGATATGAAGGGTCTCGGTTTCACCTTTGCGGATATATTGCTTGTCAATAAAACCCGCAATTCCGTTTTCTTTGCGGACATAATAATATTGACTCTCTTCTTTTTCGATGGTTATGGGTTCCTGATCCACTGTTTGTGCCGTATATGGTGCTTGCAGGTCAGGCTTCGTTCTTAAACGGATCCTTTTATCATCTACATCCTTTGCCTCTATTGCACCATGAGTTTTTTTGGCTCCATCTATTTCGATTTGAATAGCCTTTGTATCCGGCAGGATCGTATATTGAATGCCATAATAAATCAGAAATGGCTTCAATGCGATATACAATTTCCCGTCATGAGATTTGACAGGTTCCATTTTCCCCTGTACAGGCACTTGATTCACGAAATAATAAGAAGAATCGGCAGGCATTTGAACCACTTTATCCTTCAAAGTGATAATGAGTGAGTTTGTTTTTTGATCAAATATGAGATGTTCATCGATATATTTTTTCATGAAGCTCAGCGGCACATAAACCGAATCATCTTTAATCAATCCATTGCCAGCTTGTTTCCCATTAAATAGCACAGGGTTTTCCCCGCTGAAATAGGCTTCCTTTTTCCGTGAATCAAATGGATATAAAAATAATAGAATACTAGAAATAATTAAGATAAATGATAGAAATAAGCCGGACAAAATCCACTTTTTACGCATTTTTGTCTGTTTTTGATACATAATGTTTGCCATTCGTAATATCCTCCCTTGTACTATCGTAACGAAACAGTCAGTGAATGAAAAGAAAAAATTTCTCAACAAGATATGACCTTCCTTCTCTTGTCAAAAATTAAATGGTAAAATGAATAAGCACTTGTATTGAGACGTTTTCCTCTTCAAACATGTACATATCTATTGAATTATGAGGGAAAAAACTTCGGAAATGTGAAGGAGATATTATTCATGCTTGTCAACGGTCTTATTATTGTACTAGCCTATTTACTTGGGTCGATCCCATCAGGTTTAATTATTGGAAAAAAGTTTTACGGTGTTGATATACGGCAGCACGGAAGCGGTAATTTAGGAGGTACCAATACCTTTCGTGTTTTAGGTGTGAAAGCAGGATTAATTGTCACGACATCTGATATTCTAAAAGGGACTCTGGCAGCATCTCTGCCGAACCTCTTTCATTCTGACATGCATTTATTGCTTGCGGGAATTTTTGCAGTTATCGGGCATACTTATCCGATTTTTGCGGGATTTAGAGGAGGCAAGGCGGTCGCCACTTCAGCAGGAGTTCTGTTGTGCTATGCACCACTTATGTTTGTCATTATGTTAGCAGGATTTTTTATTTCTTTATTCATAACAAAATATGTTTCGTTATCTTCGATGTTTGGCGGAATAGTTGCCATTATTTATGCCATAATTATGAAAGACTTAGTGTTAATCGTTGTCGCCTCTAGTTTAACCGGATTTGTCATTTTCCGCCATCGGGCAAATATCAAGCGGATTATTAATGGGACCGAACCAAAAGTCACATGGTTAAGTAGAAAAAAATAAAGTTTTCATAAAAAACAAGAAAAAGGTGAGGCACTTTTTCATAATTGCTTCACCTTTTTCTTATCTATTTTTTAGGACAAATTGTTCATGAATCTGTCAAAGAATAGCTGATGTTAAAAAAAAGTCAAATAATCAACCGAAATGATTGGAAATTTGATATAAAATAATAGTACAAAATTAATATGAAATGGAGGTTTTCAACTTGGAAAAGTCTCAAGATAAAGAAAAGAACTATATCTTTTTAACTTCAATTAATTATTCATCAGACCCGGATGATTTTATAGTTGAACTTTTTTGCCCCGATGACGAAGAAGAAGATGCTGAACCAAAAAAAGTCATTCGAAATTTTGATGAATTAATTTCTTTCTTTGAAAATCTCGATGAAGATAAAAACACGAAAAAAAACAGAGCAGAAAACGATAGTTAATTCATTACATGTTATAAATTCCTATTTTCCTAAAAAGAGCAGTCTGATTTTCATTAATCATTAGTTTAGATTCTTATTAATTGAAATCGGGCTTCTCCCAGAGCGTCTCTACTATAATCCAATTGTTTATTCGCAAAATATTTAAATTCATCCTTATGGATTAAAATGTTGATCTCATCAAACGCATATACCTGATCCCCTTTAATCGGCTGTTCTTCTATTGAAAGGGTTAATAATTGCGGTGTACATGAGCTAATCCCGATGGCTAAGCGGACATATAATTTTTCATCCTCGTTTTGTTGCTCCTGCCTAACAGCTCGTATAAGAACCTCTTGTGCTGCATTAGTTATGCTAAACAAACAATCACATCCTCTTCATCTATATTAAGAAGATTCAAAAAACTTTGTTTCACTCCTTGACCTTCTGAGCTAGAATATTGATATAATAGTCAGAAAGGGGTGAAACAATCATGCTTTTTTTTAAGGAATATCCTTTTAGAAACTTAACATTCATTTTTCTTTTTATCATGACTCTTATCTTTTTTCAATTAAATAGGCTTACGATTGCTTTTAGCATCCTGTTTGGATTGCTGCTTCTTGTAATGTTTTTACAGGAAAAGCAACGGATTTTTGTTTGGATTACAATTGCCTATTTTATCGGCGAATTAATGTATTTATATGGAAATCGCTTATTAAATGAATTATCCTATCATGTAAATATCCTTTTAATGCTGGACAAATTACTGTTGTTCTTTCCTATTATGATTATTTTTTATGTCTGCCGTAAATTCAAGCAAAATGTAACACTGTTTTTTAGACCAAATGATTGGAATAAGCTAATCTCTTTCTCACTTGTTTTTGGGAAAAGCTTCACCCAATCTCTCTCCCGTTTTTTTTACATTGCAGTATCCATTACCCTTATCATCTTTTTACCGTTTATCCTACTGGAATCCCCGGATTTCCATATAAAATGGCTGTTTTGGATTTTCCTGTATGCAGCCATTACAAGTATCATGGAGGAAATCCTGTGGCGCGGACTTATCATGACTGCTATGCGAAATTTAACAAATGAAATCTTTTCAGTCATCTTTTCCAGTATTGCATACGGTTTTTCTTATATCATGTTTGGCTACTCTCTGTCCATTTGTTTACTCATTGCATTGTTTGGCTGTTACTGGAGTTTTATAACCTTTCGTTCAGGCAGTATTATACCGGCCATTCTATGGCATTTTATTTTTCAAATTTTGATGGTTCTAAGCGGTGCCTTTCCATTTCTGCCAATTTAATCACGGTGAACCTTAAAGAGTCTAACCACCGAAAGGAGAACGACCAAATTGTATTGTAATTATGCTGAAGCAATCTGATCCTTTTTATTTATATAAATAAGGGCTTCAGTCCTTTTCTTTCCAATATCTCCTTTCGTCTTCCCCACATAAGCAGCTTTTCTAGATCGTTGTAACCGATCTTTGTTAGTGTCTCGTGAATTCTTTTATGAAGCCAGTAATATGTAAGAAAGAAAGGCAACCTTCCCTTTGTCTGTCTTCTCCTCCACTCCTTAAAGTCTTTCTTCGCAATACTGGAAGCCCATTCCCTCACCCCTTAGGCTCAGTATTTTCTGATTGTTTTTTAGCATTTTCGTATGCTTGATGTAAAATAGGCAATCTCTTTTTAATAGATATTGGACGAAAAGATTCCTTTATCACACAAGCATGCTTTGAGAATCCAGTAACTGCAAGTTCTCCAGCTTCATTTCTGATTTCATATCCATATGTAATGCGAATGCCGTCATATTCTTCGATCCATGTTTTAATTACAGCTTTTTCTCCGTAACGCAGCGGCCTTTTATAAGAAACCTGAATATCAAGTACAGGGGAAATAATTCCGTCCTTTTCTATTTGAGCATAGCTAAAACCTAAGTCTTTAATTAGCGTAGTTCTCCCTAGCTCCATCCATACAAGATAATTTGCATGATAAACGACCCCCATCTGATCGGTCTCAGCATATCTGACTTCTATTTTTTTTGTAGACTGTAACATATTTGTTCTCCTTTTCTCAATTAGTGTAATGTCATTACTATATCTGTTTTTTCTATGATGGATGTTTTTATATCTTTAGGTACTTCCATGAATCTGTATGCCTTCGTCTATATCACATTAATAATGAAATTGACAGGTAACGATTGTTTTACCCGACCAGGGTTTCCTTTAAAACTGTATGAAACCGAAAGAAAAACTAACAAGCGGTACAAGTCCTTTTCAAGGATTATTCTCGTCTCACCCATCAAAACATAATCGTGATCTGAAGCGAATTCATCTCTAATTTCAATCCATTCTTCATTAGAATAGTCAAGCAGATGTACATAAACAATTTGGAAAATGAACCGCAACATGTTAGCAAAATTTTTGGAATCATTTCAATGAACAGTTAAATTTTTGTCAAAAATAAATCGTCCGATTAGGGATAACTACAGGCTTTACGAGAAACAAACCATGCGCAGTGGATGAAAGCCTATCTCTTACAGCATGTATGCTATATATTTTATCATATTTTTGTCGAAAGGTCTGATTGAAGGGGTTTTGTAATGGAGTTTGAGTATGGAAGCAAAGCAATCGTATCCCCCATTGAATATGTTCCTTCAACGGGGGATACATATATCTATTTAGCAAGAAACAAGGATTGTCAAAACTTAAAAATCAGCATGTATACTTTATCTATATCAATGTAAATCGTTGTATTCATCTTTAATCTCTTTACGCATGCTTGCAACGCTTTCTCTGCGTCGCTCATTTTTGTCTTCTACCCGCGCCCGTTCGTTGTCGTTTAGATTGCTCATGGTAGCTTCAGCTTTGCGGATATTGTCATCTGTATTCGCAATTATCTTCTGTAGTTTTTCTACATTATCACTACGATCATCTGGATTTGGGTGATTGTTGAAAGTCATTCGAACTCCTCCTTATGGGTGATAAAATCGTACATATTTAGTTTGTCACTTATCCATAAGAAAATAATTGGAATAATTAAGTAAAATTAGATGTTATACGACTAAAACGTAAAAAGAGAAACACCAAAATGGCATTTCTCTTTCTGCGCTATTCTCCTTTAGTTTGAAGTACCTGGACATGTTTTCCAGATTTATCCTGCATTTGTTTTCCTTTATTTCCTCCAAAACTTCTAGGCTGAGTGCCGATATGTTCTGGTGTAAAATGCTTATAATCTTTTTTGGGATTACCCATTACGTCCTGCCTCCTAAGAGAATTATAATACTGAGGATTCCATATATACACCAATAGCTGATGGTCATCCTCATTTTAAAGTATCCCCTTTGTGTGTATTTTCATAATTAGGCTAGGACATTTACATTTATTGGGCCTTGCTCATATGTTTCTTTTCTAAACGTTTTTCTATTCGTTCAATCGCTTCTTGATCATTCAGTAATTGTCGTTTATTTTCATTAACAAGATCTGAAAAAGAGCGCTTTCTAGGTTTTCTCATTATGCGTTCACCTTCCTTAATAACTATTGTAAGCGTTATTATAACCAATGCATGTTGTAATTATTACAAATTTTTGAAATTAATTTTTATTCTTTTTTTTGCAATAAAATAAAGCATTAGCCTGTTAAATGCTAATGCTTTATTTTCATCACTTTTCAATCGTATATTTTTCCATAACATCTTCTGTCATAGAAGTTAAATATTTGTTGGTTATGATACCTTCTTCATTAATAAAATAAGTAGTAGGAATGGTTAAAACGGAATAAGTCGAATTGACTTTATCTTTTTTATCAAGCAGGACCGGAAAAGTGATTCCCATATCTTCTGTAAAGCCCTTCACGTTATATTGTGGATCAATGTTGACCGCTAATATTTCAACATCATCTCCAGCTCGTTGATAAAATTTTTCCATAGCTGGCATTTCCTTTTTGCATGGTGAGCACCATGTTGCCCAAAAATTTAATATTACTTTTTTTCCACGATAATCTGATAATTTCACTTTTTCTCCTGTCAGGCTTTCGAGCTCAAAGTCAGGTGCCTTAACCCCTATTTTTAATCCTGGAAGATTGTCCTGTTTTTCTTCTTTTTCCATCGCCTGTACAACGGCAACAGCGAGAAAACCGAATAACAGCACTCCTGCAATAATTTTCTTAATCACACAAAACCCCCCACCCTATTTTTCCTCGTTCATAAGTATATTTTAACCTAAATTAGAAATAAAATTAATTCTTTTCTATTATGTATGATGGATCGTAAATGATAAAAAAAGATTGTCTCAAAAGCAAAGGTGTCAGGCACCACAAAATAGTATCTCGTATCCCTTTGTGTAAATTTACACGGGATATAGATCAATTGTGGATGCCTGACACCTTATGAGACAGCCTTTTTTCTATTAAAAAATAAGATTATTTTAATTTTTGACGAAGGACCATTTGCAGAATACCACCGTGACGATAGTAATCAATTTCTACTTCAGAATCAAAACGTACAACAACTTCGAATTCTTTTTTGTTTCCAGCTTCGTCAGTAGCTGTTACTTTAATAAGATCGCGAGGACGTACATTTTCATCAACCTGTACATCAATCGTTTCTTTTCCAGTTAGGCCAAGTGTTTCGGCACTTTCGCCTTCCTTGAATTGTAATGGAAGAACACCCATTAAGACAAGGTTAGAACGGTGAATACGTTCGTAGCTTTCTGCGATAACCGTTTTAATTCCTAGCAGATTTGTACCTTTTGCTGCCCAGTCACGGGAAGATCCCATACCGTAGTCTTTACCGGCTAAGACAGCTAAGCCTGTTCCATCTTCTTTATATTTCATACATGCATCATAAATAGATGTTACTTCGCCAGTTGGCCAATAAGTAGTATACCCTCCTTCTGTACCTGGTGCAATTTGATTGCGAATGCGGATATTTGCAAAAGTTCCGCGCATCATCACTTCATGATTACCACGGCGTGAACCATAAGAGTTAAAGTCACGAATTGCAACGCCATGTTCCAACAGATATTTTCCTGCTGGTGTATCTTTACCAATAGCGCCTGCCGGTGAAATATGGTCTGTTGTTACGGAATCACCAAACTTGCCAACAATACGAAGTCCTGTTAATGGTTTTACTTCGTCAGGATCAGGATTTAATCCTTCGAAGAATGGCGGATTTTGTATATATGTTGAATTCTCATCAAATGTATAAAGCGGTTCATTACTTGTTTTGATTTGATTCCATAGCTCATTATCGCCAAACACGTTAGCATATTCTTTGCGGAATAAATCTGGTGTAACTGCTTGTTTTACAACATCTTTTACTTCTGCAGTTGTTGGCCAAATATCTTGGAAGAATACGTCTTTACCGTTTTTATCTTTACCAATTGGTTCTTTTTTCAAATCAATATTAACTGTTCCAGCTAATGCATAAGCAACAACAAGCGGTGGTGATGCCAAATAGTTTGCTTTTACAAGTGGATGGATACGACCTTCAAAGTTACGGTTACCTGAAAGAACAGAAGTAACCAATAGATCACTTTCAGAGATGGCTTTTTCAATTTCATCTTTTAATGGACCTGAGTTACCGATACAAGTTGTACAGCCATATCCCACTACATTGAAACCGATTTGTTCTAAATATGGAAGCAATCCGGAGTCACGAAGATATCCTGTCACTACTTTAGATCCTGGTGCCAATGAAGTTTTTACATATTTAGGAACTTCAAGACCAAATTCAACTGCTTTTTTTGCAACTAATCCGGCACCAACTAATACGTAAGGATTAGAAGTATTTGTACAGCTTGTAATAGCAGCAATACCGATTGCACCTGTTTTCATTGTTGCCGTGTCGCCATTGGCAAAGTTAACTGTTACTTCTTTGTTAATTTCATCTGAATCTAAACCGAAGCCTTGATTTCCTTGCGGTGCAGTAATGGCTTTATTAAATTCTTCCTTCATAGCAGAAAGTGGAATTAAATCCTGCGGACGCTTTGGACCGGAAAGATTTGCTTCGATTTCGGCAAGGTTGATTTCAACAGCACTTGTATATACTGGTTCTAAAGCAGGATCAAAGAATAATCCGTTTGCTTTACAGTATGTTTCTACTACTTTAATTTGTTCTTCAGATCGACCTGATAAACGTAAGTATTCAAGAGATTCTTCATCAACCGGGAAGAATCCACAAGTAGCACCATATTCTGGAGCCATATTTGCAATCGTTGCACGGTCAGCAAGTGGTAAAGCAAGTACTCCAGGACCGAAGAATTCAACAAATTTACCAACTACACCGTGTTTACGAAGTACTTGAGTTACTTTCAAAGCAAGGTCTGTTGCTGTTGCTCCATCTGGAAGCTCACCAACTAATTTAACCCCTACAACTTCAGGAACTGGGAAATAAGAAGGCTGACCAAGCATTCCTGCTTCAGCTTCAATACCGCCAACGCCCCATCCTAGAACGCCGATGCCGTTAATCATCGTTGTATGTGAGTCTGTTCCAACTAATGTATCCGGGAATGCTTCGTATTCCCCATTCTCATTTTCTAGAGCATGAACTACACTTGCAAGATACTCAAGGTTGACTTGGTGCACGATACCTGTTGCAGGCGGAACTGCACGATAGTTATTGAATGCCTTTTGCGCCCAGCTTAAGAACTGGTAACGTTCAGCATTACGTTCAAATTCAAGCTTCATGTTATCGCCTAATGCAGATTGATTTCCGTATTTATCAACTTGTACGGAGTGGTCAATAACTAGATCTACCGGTTTAAGCGGATTAATTTTATCTGGATCTCCACCTAAATCAGCCATTGCTTTACGAAGGGACGCAAGGTCGACAACAGCCGGAACACCAGTAAAGTCCTGCAGAATAACGCGTGAAGGTTTGAAAGGTACATCAATTTCTTTTACTTCATCAGTTCCCCATTTTGCTAGGTTTTCCACATGTTCTTTTGTAATAACGCGACCATCTAATTGACGGAGAACAGATTCTAAGAGTACTTTAATGGAATAAGGTAATTTAGAAATATTTCCCACGCCTGCTTGTTCAAGAGCAGCCAATTCATAATAGTTATAACGCTTCCCGTCTAAGCTAAAGGATTTACGGGAATTAAAAACATCATTTGACATATATATCCCCCTTATATGAAATATCACAAATAATTATAAAATATTTGTCGAAAAATTTGAATATTTCCTTTGTTCTAAACCTCTCTAACTATTACATTGTAATATACGAAGTTCTATAAGTAAATAACAAGTAAGTTATTGTTTTTAATAAGAAATGCTTATGAAACTACAAAAATCCTAAGCATGCGGTTCATTTGTTAAACTTAAGCTCAAACTTCTTAGATAGTAAATTGTTATATTACAATATAAAGTACATTTTTAGTTCTGTACGTTAACATACTCCCTATTCCATATTTTACTACAAAAAAAAGACATAAAACACGAAAAAAGTGAGAAAATAGCGAAATGTGGAGGTGATTATTATGGGAAAAAGAAAAGCAAATCATATTATTCCTGGAGCAAATTCTGCAAGTGCACAAGGTAAAGGAGCCGGTTATAATGAAGAATTCACAAATGAACCTCTAACGGAAGCACAAAAAATGAATAA
>NZ_CAMLDX010000076.1 GCF_946478885.1 uncultured Bacillus sp.
ACTTCAAAGCTCCAACCTTCAGAATTTGTCAAATTGTGTGTTATTATTTATTTATCAGCTGTATATGCGAAAAAACAGCCATACATAAATGAATTTAACAAAGGGGTAGTGCCTCCTTTAGCCTATGTAGCCTTAGCTTGTTTATTGATAGCGGCACAGCCTGATTTTGGTACAGCCTTCATCATTTTTTTAATTGCAGGCACAGTGGTTTGCTGTTCCGGGATGAGCTTCCGTAATATTATGAAGCTTATTGGAATTGGTCTAGTGTTTTTACTTCCCATTATGATCGTCATGTGGGACAAGATCTTTTCTGACGTCCGTCTTGGACGATTTCTCGCCTATAAGGATGCTTTTGCTTATGAGCAGGGGATTGGCTGGCAGTTAGCTAATTCTTATATTGCGATTGGCTCAGGGGGACTGAAAGGTCTAGGACTAGGGCAAAGTATTCAAAAACTAGGGTACCTTCCTGAATCACATACAGATTTTATCATGGCTGTTATCGCAGAAGAGCTAGGGATCTTTGGTGTCGGATTTGTATTATTATGCTTAGGGTATATTGTGTTAAAAGGAATATATGTAGGCGTAAGGTGCAAAGATCCATTTGGTAGCCTTTTGGCTATTGGAATATCGGTTATGATCGGAATCCAATCTTTTATTAATTTAGGAGGGATTTCGGGGGTTATTCCGTTAACCGGAGTTCCGTTGCCATTTGTTAGCTATGGAGGTTCATCATTGCTGCAATTATCGATAGCAATGGGGATTTTAGTGAATATATCCATGTTTGTTAATTATGAAAAACATTATAAGCATAAAAATGAAAAATCACTGCATGAGAAAGCAGGCAAAAATGCCAGACCATCATTTTATCTTCGTAAATAAGCGCGGAGGAGTAATTTCTCTGCGTTTTTAATAAAAGGCTGGGTTATATCGTATTGTTGAAAAGAAGAACTCTTTCCGATTTGTTACGCATTTTAACGGCTGGTTTAATAATACTGGCTGTATATTATGCAAGTATGTTCAACAATTATCAATGACGAAGCCGAATATTATCTATATAAATGAGGTGTTTTAATAGTGAGCAGACGCATCAACAAAGTGCTAGTCGCGAATAGAGGAGAAATTGCTATTCGTGTTTTCAGGGCATGTATCGAATTAGATATTAGTACAGTTGCGATTTATTCAAAAGAGGATTCCGGCTCTCTGCACCGTTACAAAGCTGATGAAGCTTATCTTGTTGGAGAAGGAAAGAAGCCGATTGATGCATACCTTGATATTGAAGGCATTATTGAAATTGCTAAAGAAAGTGATGTAGATGCCATCCATCCAGGATATGGATTTTTATCTGAAAATATCGAATTTGCCAGAAGATGTGAAGAAGAAGGGATCATTTTTATCGGTCCTAAATCTGAACATCTTGACATGTTTGGAGATAAGGTGAAAGCAAGAGAACAGGCAATTAAAGCAAATATTCCTGTTATTCCTGGTTCAGATGGTCCTGTAAAGAGCATGGATGATGTGAAAAACTTTGGCGAAACACATGGTTATCCTGTTATTATCAAGGCCTCACTAGGCGGCGGTGGCCGTGGTATGCGGATTGTTCACAATATAAATGAGGTGGCGGAGGCGTATGACCGCGCTAAATCTGAAGCAAAAGCTGCCTTTGGTAATGATGAAGTATATGTTGAAAAATATATAAGTAAACCAAAGCATATTGAGGTTCAAATTATCGGGGATTCGTTTGGCAATATCATTCACTTGTACGAACGTGACTGTTCCATTCAGCGCCGTCATCAAAAAGTGGTAGAGATTGCGCCAAGTGTTTCACTTTCGGATGATTTGCGCCACCGGATTTGTGATGCTGCCGTTCATTTGATGAAAAATGTAAATTACACGAATGCAGGGACAGTGGAATTCTTAGTTTCCAGAGATAATTTTTACTTTATTGAAGTCAATCCGCGTATTCAGGTAGAACATACTGTTACGGAAATGATTACGGGAATTGATATTGTTCAGACACAGATTTTGGTTGCTGAAGGATATGTTCTTCATGGAAAAGAAATTGATATACCAAAGCAAGAGAACATTATTACCCTTGGTTACGCGATTCAATCACGTGTAACAACGGAAGATCCGTTAAATCATTTTATGCCGGATACAGGGAAAATTGTTGCTTATCGTTCCGGTGGAGGCTTTGGAGTACGTCTCGATGCAGGAAATGCATTTCAAGGTTCTGTCATTACACCGCATTATGACTCATTGCTTGTGAAAGTTACCACACATGCACATACATTTGAACAGGCTGCAATAAAAATGGTACGTAATCTGTATGAATTCCGGATTCGCGGGATTAAGACAAATATTCCATTCCTAATTAACGTTGTCAATCATAAGAAATTTCGTAACGGAGAATATGATACGTCCTTTATTGATGAAGCACCTGAATTGTTCGAGTTTGAAGAACGTAAAGACCGTGGAACAAAAATGCTTAATTACATTGGAACCGTCTCAATCAATGGATTCCCAGGAATCGAAAAAAGAAAACGTCCAATCTTTGATAAACCAAGAATTCCGAAGATTTCTTCAAAAATGGCAGCAAACGGAACAAAACAAATCCTTGACGAACAAGGTGCAGACGGACTGGTTCAATGGGTGAAAAACCGTAAGGAAGTATTGTTAACAGATACAACCTTCCGTGATGCTCACCAATCCTTACTGGCAACCAGAATTAGAACCGATGATTTTAAGCATATTGCGGAACCGACATCTGTATTACTGCCTGAATTATTTTCAATGGAAATGTGGGGCGGTGCAACATTTGACGTGGCATATCGCTTCTTGAAGGAAGATCCGTGGATCAGATTAGAAACTTTAAGAAAGCAGATTCCAAATGTTTTATTCCAAATGCTGCTGCGTGCTTCTAATGCAGTGGGTTATAAGAACTATCCTGATAATGTCATTCGCGAATTTGTCGCAAAATCAGCTGAATCCGGCATCGATGTTTTCCGCATTTTTGACAGCTTAAACTGGATAAAGGGTATGGAAGTGGCTATTGATGCTGTCAGACAATCAGGAAAGATTGCGGAAGCAGCCGTTTGTTATACAGGTGATATTGCTGATCCAATGAGAAGTAAGTATGATATTAACTATTACAAAAATATGGCTAAAGAATTAGAAGCACAGGGTGCACATATTCTGGCCATTAAAGATATGGCAGGGCTGTTAAAACCGCAATCCGCTTATCGGTTAATTTCTGAGCTGAAGGACAGCGTCAATATTCCAATTCATCTACACACACACGATACAAGTGGAAATGGTATTTATACCTACGCCAGAGCTATTGAAGCGGGTGTGGATATTGTTGATGTTGCAGTCAGCACAATGGCCGGAATGACATCCCAGCCTAGTGCTAATACTTTGTTCTATGCATTGGAAGGAAAAGAAAGACAGCCTGCCGTTAACATTGAAGCATTAGAAACGCTGTCACATTATTGGGAAGATGTCCGTAAATATTATCAGGATTTTGAGTCTGGAATGAAATCTCCTCATACAGAAGTGTATCAGCATGAAATGCCTGGAGGCCAGTACAGTAATCTGCAGCAGCAAGCAAAGGCAGTTGGACTTGGCGATGAGTGGGATAATGTTAAGAAAATGTATGTGCGTGTTAACCAAATGCTTGGCGACATTGTGAAAGTAACACCATCCTCCAAGGTAGTTGGTGATATGGCATTATTTATGGTTCAAAATAATTTAACTGAGGAAGAGGTTTTAACAAAGGGAGATTCCATTGACTTCCCTGATTCTGTCATTGAGTTGTTATCAGGATATCTTGGACAGCCGCAAGGCGGATTCCCAGAACAATTACAAAAAGTTGTTCTAAAAGGAAAAGAACCAATCACTGTCCGTCCGGGAGAGCTTCTGGAGCCTGTAGACTTTGAGGCACTGAGAGAAGAATTGAAAGGTGAAATCGATAGAAAAGTCACAGAGAAAGATTTAATTGCTTATGCCCTTTATCCAAAGGTATTTATCGATTATGTCAAAGCAGTTGACCTATATGGAGATATTTCTGTATTGGATACTCCAACATTCTTCTACGGACTTCGTCTTGGCGAAGAAATCGAGGTGGAGATTGAAACTGGTAAAACACTCATTGTGAAGCTTGTATCAGTTGGACAGCCTCAGGCTGATGGAACAAGAATTGTTTATTTTGAGTTAAATGGACAATCCCGCGAAATTGTTATTAAAGATGAGAGTATTAAATCAACGGTAGCAACGAAGGTGAAAGGAGATCCGAAAAATCCAAATCATCTATCAGCTACTATGCCGGGAACAGTCATTAAGGTTCTTGTTGAGAAAGGTGAAAAGGTTGAAAAAGGAGATCATCTGGTAATTACAGAGGCGATGAAAATGGAAACCACAGTTCAGGCACCATTCTCCGGAACCATTAAAGATATCCATGTTCAAAATGGTGAAGCGATTCAAAATGGTGATTTATTAATCGAATTGGAAAAATAAAAAGGCTCTAGCGCCATCATATAATCCCTTTTGTGTAGACAGTTAGGAAGTAGCCAATCTGTCTCACAGGAGGGATTTTTTAATAAGTTGCTATGGGTAGAAAAAAATGAAGTTACCTGAGAAACTGATTAAAGCGACTTCTTCAGCCTGCGGACCAAACTCACTTCCTAAGCTGAAGAAGTCGCTTATTTTTGACTGCCTACTGACAGGGGATAATTTACTTTGCCGGAGTTTTTAATTTTGTTAGAATTTAAGTGACTGTTCCTGTGAAGCGGTTGAATGAATCCTGCTTCTGTAAGCTAGCAGAACAAAATAGCTCAGCATACCGAATAGACAAGTAATAAATAATGCATGGGCAAGTGCAATATACAGGCTGAATGCAGGAAGGATGATAATGAAAGCACCTGCAATCACCTGCAGAGTGACTAAGAGAAACGAAATGATCCATCCCCAATAAATAATCTTTTGATGCCGGTAATTTTTTATTGCCAAAAAGGCGATGAATCCAATCCAAAGGAAAATAAGACCTGCTGCTGCGCGATGTCCCATTTGAACCCACTCATAAAGATTGGTGGGAAGGATCAATTGATCGTTGCGGCAAAGTGGCCAATCACGGCAGACATGACTTGCATTTACATGACGTACCAGTGCTCCTGTATAAACAACAAAATAGCTATAAATAGTGACACCGAAAATATGTCTTTTTAGTCGGACATCAAGGATCAATTTTTCGGCATCAAATTTTTTATCGATTTCAAAAATGAGCAAGGTCAATAAGAATACGGTTGCAAAAGAAATCAATGAAATTCCGAAGTGCAGAGCGAGAACAAAGTCAGATTGCCCCCATATAACCGCAGCTGCACCAAGAAGTCCCTGAAAGACTAAAAAAATAATAGAGCCTGCTGCCAAAAATCTTGTTTCCCGGATATGCCCGATCTTTCGCCATGCCAACACTGATAATAATATTACCATAATTCCGACGGAGCCGGATACAACGCGATGGGCTAGTTCAATGATTAATTCGCTTGTTATTTCATCCGGAACGAACTTTCCGTTGCATAATGGCCATGTACGTCCGCAGCCCATGCCGGAGTCCGTCTTGGTCACCAGCGCCCCTCCTATTAAAATAAAGAGCATACCGATTGTGGTTAAAACAGATAACCATTTAAGAACACGATGCAAACCTTTCACCTACTTAAATATTAATTCAAAAAAAATGCTAGGATTTATTTCTGATCATAACAATTGAACTAATCATATATGATTTTACAAAAATTGGATAGATTAACACGGTACTTTTTTGCATTTAGAAAAAATTTTTTATTTCTTTTAAAAATCAGCTTTTAATTGTTCATATAGTAAAAAGAGAATGTGACAAAAATAAGAAGTTTTTCCAGAAAAATAGCTCTAAAGGAAAATAGAAGGGAAAAAATCCTGTATTATTCATAGCAAAACCTTGGAATCATTTTTTATTATGTCACTAAGATGACACATTTTAAAGAGAAATCATCTCATTTTCTATAATTTTTTCACAAAATATACAAAAAAAGTTCACAAAGTAGGGTAAAATATGATTTAATATACGAGAAAGATATTTTTCGGGCTCTATTATACACAATTAATAACATTACAATTGTATTAATATAAGAATCCGCTTTCGGTATTACAATCATTCCTGGGATATTAGTATAAAAGCAAGGATGGAATTGTTTTGAAGAATGCCTTATAGTAATAATAAGGGAAGGTGTGATATTTGTAATAGCGAAAAAGGGAGGAAGAGTTATGTCTAATTCAAGGACGCTTTCAAAGATGGTGATCTCCAGTGATGAAAGTTCTCTAGTAGCAGACATACCGAAAACAACTATGTGGAGAGATTTTCTTGCACTGATAAAAATTGGTATTGTTAATTCCAACTTGATTACTACGTTCACAGGTTTTTGGTTAGCTTTGCAGATCTTGGACAAAGGGTTTTTCGCCAACTTAGATGTATTATTTTACTCTATGGCAGGATCAGCGCTTATTATGGCAGGTTCCTGTGCTTTGAATAATTTTGTGGATCGGGATATCGATCATTTGATGGAAAGAACAAAATCAAGGCCGACAGTAACCGGAAAAGTAAAACCAATCAATGTGGCTGTATTGGGTTCTGTTTTAATTCTCGCCGGACTTATCTTATTACTGTTAACAACGATTCAAGCAGCTATTATTGGTGTTATAGGTGTATTTAGTTACGTTGTAGTATATACCATGTGGTCGAAACGCCGTCATGTTTCCAACACGATTATCGGCAGTGTTTCAGGGGCTGTGCCGCCGCTGATTGGCTGGGCTGCTATTGATCCAAATCTGGATGTGATGGCATGGATGCTGTTTCTGATAATGTTTGCTTGGCAGCCGCCGCACTTTTATGCCTTGGCGATGAGACGTGCGGAAGAATATCGCAGAGCAGGTATCCCAATGTTGCCTGTGGTCAAGGGGTTTGCAACGGCTAAAATTCATATTTATTTATGGATTTTGGCATTGGTACCGCTTCCTTTTTTCATGACTGAATTGGGCATTCCTTTTATTGTGCTGGCCACCCTGTTGAATCTTGGATGGATCTTGGCAGGAGTATATACAAATAGGTTTAAAGATGACATGAAATGGGCAAGAGTAATGTTCATCTACTCATTACAATATCTTACGATCATATTTGTAGCGATGGTCATTGTCACATTTGTGTGATCATCAAATGTAAATATTTGACAAATCGGTTGTTTTCATGTACAAGTCATAGGTATATATACTATATGACTTGTACATACTCCCGATAAGCACAAATGTTGGAGGACATATAGAGATGTCCTTTTACATATTGATAAAAGCAGATAGTAATAATGAAATTCGTTAGGGGATTCTTTCCGGCTTTTGAATAATGGAAGCTTAGAAAGGGTTTAACTATATTTTAGAAATTTTTTACGAAAGAGGGGTATGATTTAGTAATGAAAAGGCTGTCAAATTGGCGTCTCGTACCGTCATTGTTGGTTCTGGCGCTCATACTTTCCGGTTGTGGCGAACCTTTTATATCGGCGTTAAAGCCGGCTGGTGAAGTTGCAGAAAAGCAGTTTGATCTTATGGTCTTAAGTACTGCTATTATGGTGGGAGTTATCGCTATAGTTGTCATAATATTCTTAATAGTCGTAATAAAGTTTAGAAGAAAAGACAACAAAATTCCAAAGCAAGTTGAAGGAAATCATAAATTAGAAATCATCTGGACTGCTATTCCTACTCTTTTACTCTTAATTCTTGCGGTTCCTACTGTTGCGGCGACCTTTAATCTGGCTGATACGATAGGTATGGAGAAAGAGAACTCTGATGCATTGGTTGTTAATGTTCGCGCTAATTTATACTGGTGGGAGTTTGAGTATCCAAATGAAAAAATCGTAACCGGACAGGAATTAGTTGTTCCTACCGATGAAAAGGTTTACTTTAATTTAAAAGCATCTGATGTTAAGCATTCCTTTTGGATTCCTGCTGCGGGCGGAAAAATGGATACGAATACAGACAATCCAAATAAATTCTGGTTGAAGTTTAACAGTGAAAAAGCGGAAGAAGCTAACAACTTATTTTATGGTAAATGCGCTGAGCTTTGCGGACCGTCACATGCCTTAATGGATTTCAAGGTAAAAGCAGTTTCTCGTGCAGAATTCGATCAATGGGTAGCTGATATGCAAAGTGTTAAAGAGCCTGTGCAAGCAGAGACTGATTTAGCCAGCCAGGGACAAGAAATTTTTAATAACAGTTGTATGGGCTGTCATGCGGTTACTCCGAGCAATGCAACACCTGAGGCTGCAAGATTGGCTCCGAATTTAACTAATTTCGGGGAACGTACAACGATTGCCGGCGTTTTAGAGCAAAATAAGGAAAACTTGAAGAACTGGATCAAGGATCCGGAAAGCTATAAGCCAGGAAATAAAATGACTGGTGTGTATAAGGAATTATCTGAGCAGGAGCTAGAGGCGTTGACAGAATATTTGATGTCATTAAAAGTGCAAGAATAATGAATGGGGATAATGCTGTAAAAAGGGAGGATATATTGTGAGTACCTATGCTCAAAAAAAGGGAATTGGCGCTTTTTTATGGGACTATTTAACAACAGTCGACCATAAGAAGATTGCGCACCTTTATTTTATTGCAGGGGCACTGTTTTTTGTTATCGGTGGGATTGAAGCGATGATGATTCGGATTCAGCTCATGAAGCCAGATAGTAATTTTGTCAGTGCCGGTTTATATAATGAGATTTTGACTATGCATGGAACAACCATGATTTTCTTGGCAGCAACACCGCTGTTGTTTGCCTTTATGAATGCGATCATGCCGCTGCAGATTGGTGCGCGAGATGTGGCCTTTCCATTTTTGAATTCTTTAGGTTTTTGGTTATTTTTATTTGGAGGTATCTTTTTAAACCTTTCCTGGTTTTTAGGTGGGGCACCAGATGCGGGTTGGACATCATATGCATCACTTTCGCTCGAATCACCAGGTCATGGGATAGATTTTTTTACAATTGGACTGCAAATATCTGGATTTGGTACATTGATTTCCGGGATTAACTTTCTCGTTACCATTATTAACATGCGCGCACCTGGTATGACTTTCATGCGGATGCCGTTATTTACCTGGACAACATTTGTATCATCCACTCTTATCTTATTTGCATTTACACCGTTAGCAATTGGTTTATTTTTATTAACATTTGATCGTCTCTTCGGTGCAAATTTCTTTGATGTAGCCGGTGGAGGAAATACGATTATTTATGAACATATTTTCTGGATTTTCGGACATCCTGAGGTATATATTTTAATATTACCTGCCTTTGGGGTATTCTCGGAAATTTTCGCAACATTCTCAAGAAAAAGACTATTCGGATATTCATCAATGGTCTTTGCCACTATGTTAATTGGTTTCTTAGGTTTCATGGTATGGGCTCACCATATGTTTACAACAGGACTCGGACCGATTGCCAACGCCATCTTCTCGGTAGCAACGATGGCGATTGCTGTACCAACGGGAATTAAGATTTTTAACTGGTTATTTACAATGTGGGGAGGAAGCATTAAGTTCACTACCCCTATGCTATATGCCATTGCCTTTATTCCTTCTTTTGTAATGGGGGGAGTAACCGGGGTTATGCAAGCAGCAGCACCTGCTGATTATCAATATCATGATAGTTACTTCATTGTCGCACATTTTCATTATGTCATCGTTGGCGGTGTGGTCTTTGCTTTATTGGCTGCTACCCATTTTTACTGGCCGAAAATGTTTGGTACCATGCTGAATGAAAAACTAGGAAAAATTACTTTCTGGCTCTTTTTGATCGGATTCCATTTAACATTCTTCGTGCAGCATTTTCTTGGTTTAATGGGGATGCCGCGCCGTGTCTTTACGTTCCTGCCAAATCAAGGATGGGAGACTGCAAATTTAATTAGTACGATCGGTGCAATAGTCATGGCAATTGCTGTGATTTTGTTAGTTATCAACGTCATTATTACTTGTGTTAGAAATGAAAAAGTGGGCAACGATCCTTGGGAAGACGGACGTACGCTTGAGTGGGCAATTTCTTCGCCTCCGCCTTTCTATAACTTTAAACAAACTCCGCTTGTTCGAGGTTTAGATCCATATTGGATTGAAAAAATGGAAGGCAAAAAGGAATTGACTCCTGCTGAACCGCTTGGAGATATTCATATGCCAAATTCCTCCTTTAATCCATTTGTTATCAGCCTTGGATTGTTTATAGCTGCATTTGGCGTTATGTATCAATATGATATGAAGGCCGACGATGTATTTGGAAACAAAGCAGGGGTGATTGTCCTTATAATTGGTTTAGCGATTACCTTTGGCTCGATGATTTTCCGCTCTGTGAAGGATGATCATGGATATCATATTCACAAAGAAGATTTATTGGATAGCGACGATAAAGGGGGGAAGGGACAATGATAGCGGAAGAAAAATGGACTGCTGAAACATGGCCTGCTTCACCCGAAAGGCAAACATTAGAAGCAAAAAATAAATTTATTGGCTTCTGGCTGTTCCTAGGAGGCGAGACTGTCCTTTTTGCCACACTCTTTGCCACCTATTTGGCCTTAAAGGATAAAGTACCAAGCACAGATCATAAGCTTGCTATTGACCTGTTTGAACTGCCGCTTGTGTTTGCATCAACAATGATTCTTTTGACGAGTTCCTTGACTAGCGTGTATGCCATTTATCATATGAAAAATTTTCAATTTAAAAAGATGATGCTTTGGCTTGGAGTAACAGTTATTTTAGGTGCATCGTTTTTAACACTGGAAATTTATGAATTTAATCATTACGTTCATGAATTTCATCATACCTTTACGAGTAGTGCTTTTGGTTCAGCCTTTTATACCTTGACAGGTTTCCACGGGGCCCACGTAGCTTTCGGTCTTTGCTGGATTCTTACATTAATGGTACGCAATGCAAAAAGAGGATTAAATCTTTATAATGCGCCGAAATTTTATATCGCTAGCCTTTACTGGCACTTTATCGATGTCGTATGGGTATTTATTTTTACGGTAGTATACTTGATGGGGATGGTGGGATAATCTGATGAGTAATGAACAAGTAAATTCAGTTGACCACAATACAGATCTACAATACCGAAGGAAAAAAAATGCAGAGGAAATGAAGCACCAGGTCATTACGTTTGCATTGATGATTTTTCTGACATTCGTTTCTTTTTTGGCGGTTGCTTATGATGGGTTTTCACCGCGGTTTACTGTACCGTTTATTGTGTTATTGGCGGTTATACAGGTTGCCTATCAATTATACTATTTCATGCATATGAGTCATAAGGGGCATGAGGTAGCGGCAATATATATGTTCAGCGGCATATTGATTGCATTTGTAACGGTATTAGCTTTTGTTACCATTGTATGGTGGTAATGATTACGAAATTTTTACTAATGAGGGAATGAGGGAGATCGGCTTAGCTGATTTCCCTTTTATATTAAACTGTATTGCAGGACTGATTTGTCAGTTAAAAGGGGAGACACCGTCCTCTACATGGAGTCTCGGCGGGACGGTCTGGCTATGGCAAGCGTTACATCAAAAAAGGACATTGTCCTTAAAGCTTATCAGAGTCTCATTATAAGAGGGAAGTTATTTATCGTGAAATTGAGTTTTTACTATAGAAAACGTATAATTGGTGTATATGACACTATCATCATTGTACGTGTTAATGGCAGAAATAAAAGGGGTGAATAGGTGAATGACTTTAGATGTGTTTGGCTTTAGAGCATTATGGAGTCCTTATTTTTTACTGGCACTCATCATAGTAGCGGTTTGTTATTTTTCTATTATGTTGAGGTACAGCCGCCAGTTTCAAGACAGACGGCCGTTAAAGACTTCACAGGGGATTCTCTTTATTGTATCAATGGTTCTCTTATATATAATTAAAGGTTCACCATTGGATTTAATGGGCCATATTATGTTTTATGCCCATATGATTCAAATGGCTTTTTTGTATTTATTAATTCCTCCTATGCTGATCATTGCTGTCCCCGAATGGTTTTGGGAAAAAATATGGTCATGGAAGCCTGTGAATATGCTGTTAAGCTTTTTCACCAAACCGCTGCTTGCGCTTATTCTATTTAATGGCTTGTTTTCGTTATACCATATGCCCCTGATTTTTGATGCGGTGAAAACCAATATGTGGCTGCATGCTTTTTATACAAGTGCGTTATTCCTGTTTGCTCTGTTCATGTGGTGGCCGTTAATTATTCAATTTGAGGGTAAGAACAGTCTTTCTGGTATAAAGAAGGTTGCTTATATTTTTGCCAGCGGAGTTCTGTTAACTCCCGCATGCGCCCTCATTATTTTTAATGATCAACCGATGTATACGGCCTATTCAGATCCTGCTGCATGGCTTTTGGCAATGAAACTTTGTGTTCCAGCAGGTACTTTAGCAGACTTAAATTTAAGCGGTCCGGAAATGTTTGCTTCGATGTCTCTTTTGCATGATCAGCAGCTCGGTGGAGTTTTAATGAAGATAATCCAGGAAATCATTTACGGTGTTATGCTGGCTCGAGTTTTTTATGAGTGGTATCAGAAGGATCAAGAGGAAGCAGCTGAACAGCAGCTCAAGATACTGAATCCGCAGTCAATCGAGTGATCGTAATGAACTGCTCATTTTACGGATGTGAGCAGTTCATTTTTTGAGAGAATTGAGAAAGTCAAGCGAAATTATCACACCTTACCTGTAAAAAATAGCAATATTGTGTGAAATCATGATGGTTTTTCTTGTATTACATATATGGCTACAATAAACTATTATTAGTTGTAAAAAGTTTGGCATATTATCATTAATCAGAGAGGAAGCAAAGCAGGATGGACTATTCATTACCTATACTCCCAACGATAAGTACAGCCTTCATCGTTATAAGTGCCATTACAGTTGC
The DNA here is from genome assembly GCF_946478885.1 of uncultured Bacillus sp. Next base: position 12,963 of record NZ_CAMLDX010000076.1, read on the forward strand.
CATTGGCTGGAGTTTAATTCGTCAAAGGAAATTGGAAGCGCATAGAAAGACGATGATGCTGGCTGCATTTTTTGCAGTTGTATTTTTTCTCATTTACGCAAGCAGGACTATTTTTATCGGCAATACCGCTTTTGGCGGACCGGATGATATCAAGATTTATTATACCGTTTTTTTAGTTTTTCATATTACATTGGCAACTGTCGGTGCGGTCTTAGGGATCATGATGCTTGTGACCGGTTTTAAGAATAATCTTGCTTTTCATCGTAAAATAGGACCAGCAACCAGCGTTGTTTGGTTTTGTACAGCGATTACTGGTGTGGCGGTTTATTTATTATTGTACGTATTCTATCATGGCGGAGAAACGACATCAGTCATTAAAGCTATCCTTGGATTATAAAAAAAGTGCTGCGGTATTTCTCCGCAGCACTTTTTTATATCTTTTATTGTTTGGCAAATGCGCTGATTTCCTCTTTGAGGTTATTCAAAATGGATTCACATTGTGTAACCAATGAATTTGGAAAGTTCTCTCCTTCTCCATACTCAACACCATGAGGATAATAATATTTTCCAAGCAATGGTGTCTTCAATTGAATAACCGCTTTATTGGCACCTACATCGCCTTCTACGGCATAACCTTGAACACGAAGATAGAAAACGCCATCATTTAATTCGAACTTCCGATCGTATGTAACTCTTTCATAATCCCATTGGCTTTCTCTTACTAATCCATATTCAAGCATTACATCATCAAGGCGTCTTAAATCTGCCTTTAAACCTTCAAAGCCTTTGTTTTCAAACTTCATTCAATACCCTCCCATCAATCTTTGTTCCATTAGAGAATGAAATGTTCTTTTTTTAAAAATTATCAAAGTTAACTCAAATTTAATAATAGTGGAAAAGCGCTTAAGTTGCAATCCATTTTCGAGAAGAAAAATGTCGTGAAGGATAACTTTTTATTTGTGTCGTCTTTGTTTTTCATATTGGGTACGACAACCTGTAAATGCCAGTTTTCTTTCGCTTTGCATAATAAATGATGAAGTGGAGAAAATGAGGGAAGAAAGCTTATTTTACCCAATAATTAAGCTAATTCAAAAAGGAGGGAACATGTAATGGCAAGAATTCGTGATATTATGACAGATGAGATTGAATGCTGCTCATTATTGGATAACATGTACGAAGCGGCTGTGAAGATGAAAGAGTTGAATATAGGAGCGATTCCAATCGCAGATAAAGAAAAATTAGTGGGAATGATTACGGACCGTGATATTGTAGTACGAGGGATTGCCGAAAAGAAACCGGGGTCTGTAAAAGTAGAGGAAATCATGAGTGAAAGATTAATTACTATTTCGCCTGATGCCAGCGCCAGTGAAGGCGCACGACTAATGGCAGAAAACCAAATCAGGCGTTTGCCTGTCGTAGAAGGAGAGCGGTTGATAGGAATTGTTAGCTTAGGAGATTTTGCTACAAATCAATTAACAGATCAGCAGGCAGGTAGTGCACTGACGGATATATCCGATCAACAAAATCATATTCAGCATTAAGACACCTTTTGAGGTGTCTTTTTTAAAAGATAAGAAAGTATAAAATTCTGTCACATCACAGTTCTTGATACTGTGGTATTTTTCATATATGGAGACTAATATTTTAATTTCCAAATACGTGGTCTAACTCCACCGTCTTTAGACGGTATCAGCTTTTAGCCTTATCCTTCGATGTCCATACTAAGGGTGAGGTGAAAGTATGGGCGGATATAGGAAAAGTAGTCATGCTGTCTATGATATCAAGTATCATGTTATATGGGTTACAAAATATAGATATAAAATGTTGCGGGGGCCGATAGCAATAAGGGCAAGAGAATTAATTAGGCAGGGGTGTGAAGCTAGGGGAATAACAATATGGCAAGGTAGTGTGAGAAAAGATCACATCCATCTATTATTATCATGTCCCCCAAGTATGGCTCTGAGTAAAATATTGCAGTATCTAAAAGGTCGATCTTCTAGGTTATTACAGGATGAATTTCTAGAACTAAAGAAGAGGTATTGGGGACAGCATTTATGGGCCAGAGGATACTTTTGTGCCACAGTTGGAACAGTAACGGAAGAAATAATAAGAAATTATATTGCCAATCAGTTCAATGAAGGTAAAGATGAAATATTCAAGATTGAAGAATGAATTTAGTCATACTTAGAGTACGCTTTAGCCTATGGACATTTAGCAGGGCTTTAGCCTGTGGTACGACTTTAGTCGTCGACATTTATGTCAAAATCCACCTGCTTTAGCAGGTGGTCGTTTAAGGCGTATTTTTTTTCGACCAGCGCCAACACTGGGAAAAGTTCAAAATTAAATATGCAAGAAAGATCCGTCCAATTGTAATCAAAGAAGTAGAGAACTTTCGAGATTGTAAGGACATTAAAAAATTAAGCTATTTGTGTGGAGGTTGCCATGATGTAAGAAAAATCCCATACTGTTGTAAGGGGCTTTTCTGTACTACTTGTTTTGTGGGTGAGAGTTAAGAATGGAGTCGATTACTGACAGAGGAAGTACTTCAAGTGAATCACCGTCATGTGGTTTTTGCTATTGATGAGGGTTTACGGGATGTATTTTTATGAAGGTTACCAAGCGAAAGTGCGAAAAAAATTGTGTTTATTTTATTGATGTAGTATCAATTTGAAAATAATTGTTTTATTTCGACAAATTATAACATTTTTCTATGAACCGGTTCATAGAATTTTTTTTTGACATTTAATAAATCCGAAAAGGAGTATAAAAACGAAATAACTTATAAGGATAACGTCAAGATTTTGACAGTTTACAAGGAGTGGCAAACAAAATGAAAAAAGCACCTATTTTAGCAGTAACAATGATGTTAACTCTAGGATCTTTAACATCTATTGCTCATGCATATGAAATTCCTTCAAACGAACGAGCAAACGAAATGACAGAATTACGAGCAAATGAAATTAAAGTATCAAAAGATACTTCAAATTCTATTTCAGAAGTAGCACCTTATGTTCATAAAGATGATAAAGGCTTTTTATATGTGGATAGCAATATTCCAAGAGATGTATATATTAAAAATCAAGTAGACGTTTTGGAAGCATCTTTTGAAAAAATTAATAAGCAAGTAGCAGATGGACAAGTGGTCATTAATGATGATTTATCTATTACTAGTACGTCTAGTATCTCAACATTATCTACCAAGGGGTATACCTCTGAGAAATTTTGGTAGGGAGAAAGAGCTACATATACTAATGCTCAAGCTAAAAAAACGATCCAACAATTAGAAGATGCATCAATAGATATAGGTTTTCTTACAGCTGCACTAGTTTGGATTCCGTCTTTCGCTTTTGTTTCAGGTATTACAGGCACATATTGTGGGAAACTTGCTAAAGACATGAAATCAAAAAATAAAGGAAATGGTGTTATTCTAGATATGACTTGGGCTCTTGCATATACAGTTAAGTCTAGGTAAAATGGAGATGTAAAAACAGGCGGTGATAATATGTTTGATCTGTTTCTATTACTTTTCATTATTTTATCTATTATATATATTTATCTATATTATTCTGAGAAAATTAGATTTAGAAAAATATATATTATAATGTACCTTTTTGTAGTATTATTTTTCACTTGGATGTTTATCAGATTTTTTTAGTAATTAGATAGTCTCATTAA
>NZ_CAMLDX010000077.1 GCF_946478885.1 uncultured Bacillus sp.
GCGCCGATGGTAGTTGGGGCTTTGCCCCTGTGAGAGTAGGACGCCGCCAGGCAAAAAAAGAGTAAGATAGTACCTAATATGGTACCTGTAGTTAGGACACTTGAAAAAAAGTGTTTTATCTGCAGGTATTTTTTATATAAAAAAATTGATAAGGCTAATAAATACAAAAAAGGTATGTCCCAATGAAAAAAGTTATTAATAATTGTAAGTAATAGTTTTAATCTCTTTTGTCTCTGACACCACTAATTTTGTCTTCAAAACTACGTTCTCTAAGAGCATTCAATTGTAAATCTAGATTTTGAACATCTATTGAAACACGAGCATATCCTACCTTCATTAATTTCTTCTCCTTGATTTTTAATTTTTCCGTTTCATCGTAACATAACTTAATGTTAGTAATAGTATCTGAATCTAGATTTATTGACAGAGTTTCTGGATAATATTTCTTCTTTAGCTAAAATAAAAAAATAATTCAAAAATATAACTTTTTTTCAGCTATTACGTCTAAGCATTGAATATTCAAGAAAAGGAGGGAAGAAATTTGTCAGAGTACAAAAAAGAAGAAATTGCAGGTTGGTATGATCAACATAGTAAATCTGTTTTAAGTTTTATTTTATTGATGGTTAAGGACTATCAACAAGCAGAAGATTTAACTCATGATACTTTTGTTAAAGCCTATTTATATTATGATTCTTTTAAACATTATTCTAGTGAAAAGACATGGCTATTTAGTATTGCTCATAATATAACAGTTGATTTTTTAAGGAAGAGAAAACCTTCTATGTTCTTTAAAGACATTTTTTTTATGAAAAAAGATAGTCATCCATTGCCTGAAGAAGTTATTCGTTTAAAAGAAGACTCATATGAACTTTATAGTGCTTTAGGGAAACTAAAAGATACATATAGAAGGGTAATAATTTTAAGAAAGATTAAAGATTTTTCCATTGAAGAGACAGCACAAATATTGAACTGGTCTGAGGGTAAGGTGAAATCAACTCTCTTTAGAGCAATTCCACTTTTAAAAAAACAATTATTAAAGGGGGGATATTTAAGTGAAAAAGCAATACGAAGATACTGAAATCGATAATCATTTAAGAAAGTTAAATTCTGATTTTTTGTGGAAGAAAACAAAAAAACAAGAATTAAAAAACCAAATCTTGACTGATATTGAAAGATTAGAATACCAAGATAGATATAAGATATCAAATGTATTAATTTATAATAAAAGGGTAAGTTGGATTAGAAAGTGGGTATATTTCGGTATTGCATCGACTATTTTATTTGGTTTATTTATTGGCGCAGCTTTTATTTCTCCAGCAATGGCAGGGGTGGCCTCTAAAATCCCATATTTAAGTAAAATACTTCATTCAGAACCTATAAATCAGACAATATGGAGGGAATTAGAGAAAAAAGGCTATAATATAGTCGGATTAAGTGGAAATGCCAGTTATATTTCAATATCTATAAATGGGTCCGAACAATATTTTCAAGATGTTCACGATGAAGTAGAGGATATCACTGCAAATATATTAAAAGAAAACGAATATGATGGGTACAAAATAGAAGTAAAAAGACAGATTGAACGAGCGTCAAATACAATGATTTCAGAACGTGACCAGACAATCGAAAAAGCGGTGGAAGAAAGTTATGACCGTTTGATTGGATTACAGTATAATGTACTTTCTCATGGGTATTCTTATCCTTCTCCTAACTCAGGTAAAGTGATCATCCACATTGATATTCCTACAACTGAAAAAAGGGTAGAGGAAATAAAGAAAATTCTCAATGAAAGCCTAAAAACGAAAAATATTGATTCATATTCTATTAAGATCAATAGAATAGACCTTGCTCAAAAAGAAAAGGAAGCCAAGTGGAATGAAATATTCCCTGCAATTATTGAAGGATTAACAGCAAAAAAGGAATATAAAGTAACTGGATTTGCTTATTCTTTTCACCCAGCACCACTTCAAATTATTATAAAAACATCAATAAAGACCTCTGATAAAGATGCAGATGAAAAGGTTCGTATAATAGAAGAAACAATCAATGAATTTCTAAGTTCTGAGGAGATTCAAAGCAAGATTGGTGAAGAGCCTTATAAAATTATTATTAGGGGTAAAGATAAACAAAAAATAAATTAAGATGTGTTATGCTTGCGTAGGTAATGATACCTTCTATAAAGGGTAGCAGCAGAATTATGTGGATTTATAACGATAAAACGGGAAGCTTTGTATCAGTAGAGTTTTAATCTATTGAAACTTAATCGATTTCATATGAGACCAGACTTTTGGATGTTTCAAATGATTTATCTCAAAAAGTCTTATCGTTGTGAAATCTTTCATTATTAATGTCACAAACTGCAGTGTTGTAAAACTGTACTTTTGGGACGGGAACTCCCAAATTAATTTTTATAAGGAGACCAAACCAGCTAATATGGAATGTTGCTGAGGGGGTTTTTAACAGAGTTAAAAAAGTATAATCCTCACGTAACAAAGGAAGAAGAGAAATGAGAATATGAAGATACTTCGTACGTTAATAGTAGTATTATCTTTAAGCTTAGTGGCGGCATGTAGTGATGAAGACATTCAAACACTTAGTGACATAGTTGATATTATTGCTACAGAGCAAGCAGAGATACCATCCGTTGCGGTAGAAAATAAAGAGTTATCGAGTTTAGAATTTAATGGGAAAGATCAGGTTGTGGCTATTAATGATAATCGTTCAACTTTTTTAGCCAGTGAATTAAGTTTAGAAAAAGGTAGCTGGCAAACATTCTCTAATCTAGATCCATTGAATAGAGTTGGAGTAGCCAATGCAATGCTATCAAAAGAGTTGATGCCTAATAAGGAGCGTGAACCGCTGTATGTAAACCCAACCGGCTGGAAAAATAAAAAGATAACAGTCGATGGGAAAACAGAATGGTTATATAATCGCTGTCATCTTATTGGCTACCAACTAACAGGAGAAAATAATAATCTGAAAAATCTAATGACTTGTACTAATAGTTTGAATAATCCTGGAATGTTAGTCTATGAAAATGAGATAGTTGATTATATAAAAGAAACGAATCATCATGTACGTTATCAGGTTGAACCGGTATTTAGGGAGAATGAATTGGTAGCCAGAGGTGTGCATATGCAGGCGAAAAGTATAGAGGATGATAAATTGGAATTTAATGTCTACATTTTTAATGTTCAGTCAGGAGTGAGGATCAATTACACTGATGGCTCATCTAGACTAAGTGACTAACGGAATTTCTGTATTCTTTATATGTCTTATTATTTTCATCTCGTTCGATTCAGTTTTTCCATCATTACGTTTTGTTACAACACTCTTATCTACATTATTGGTAATATTCTTATATGAAGCTGCATTTGTCTGACTTTTAATCATATAGTCAACAGTGAAATCCGCTTTGGAGATATTACTTTTATAGGTAAAAGAATCTTTAACAGTCTTAAAGTGATCAATGGTATTGAGCATTCGATCAGACAGTGCGGAAAAAGTAGTGTAAATAAGTTTGAAATCAATCCTCCTTGGCAAGAATTAGGATAAATAATTTTTGCTAAGGAGGATTTTTCGACACGAAATTACCAAAGGAATGAATCAAAGAAATTGTAAAGGGAGAAAAATTCACCAGTACCAATCAAATCATGGAAACGATTAAAGAAATGTTTTCTGATATTTTGGAGGAAGTACTCCAATGTGAAATTGAAGAGCAACTGGGTTATGAGAAACATCAGCGCCGAAGCGATGAACCAGGCAATTATAGAAATGGCTCCATAAAACGGAAATTAAAAACACAATTCGGCGAAGTGGAAGTAAATGTGCCTCGGGACAGAAAGGGTTTGTATGAGCCACAAATATTGAATAAATATCAGAGGAATGTGGATGGATTGGAAGAAAAAATCCTGTCTCTGTACGCCCACGGTATGTCCACTAGAGATATCCAGGAACAAGTTAAAGATCTCTATCATATTGAGATTTCCTCTGAGTTAGTGAGTAAGATTAGCGAGAAAATTATGCTACAAGTGAATGAGAACCCTTTTGACTTTGGGCGATCCGCTATAGGAGACCCCTTAAAAAGGGATTTAAAGGAAGACAAACACTAATCTTATATTATTGGTGTTATTTGGTGGAAATTCAACTTTTTCTTGACTAAATTTCATTTACTATAGATGATTGATGGGCTTTTGTATATAGTGATTAGTAGAAATTAATTTGTTTTATTAATAAAAGGCAGAAAATTATCTTCAAAAAAATAGATAAGCTTTACGATAAATATCTCCATTTCAAACCTTCATCTAATAAACTACTCATTTTTCTGGCAGCTTATATAAATAAAGTGCGATATTTAATAATCATCTAGGAGGAATTATTTATATGTCACGAATAAGTAATCATGTACTAGAAGCCATTTCTACTGTTGGACTTCAAATAGATTTTCCCCAAACATTATTCGTTACTGACTGTGAAGGAAATATTCTTCTTTCTAATACCTTTTCGGCATTTAGTATGGGGATGACTTTAGAAGAAGTACAATCGTCTAATGTTGCAGATTTAGTGAGGAACAATGTGTATAATGTTTCAACTACACTGGAAGCAATCAAGCAAAAGAAGACGATAACAGGAATGATTCGGACAAGGATGGGATTCAATGTTCTCTCTACAAGTACCCCGCTATTAAATGAAAATGGAGAAGTCTATCTGGTTGTTACATCTTCTGACCCTGAGTTAATCGAAGATAAAGAAATGAAAGCGCTTTATGATAAGAATGATCCGAAAAATGCGGACTGGTCGCCTGAACGTGAAGAGGAATATGGAATCATTGCCGATAGTAAAGCGATGCGGAATATTCTGAAGGTATGCAATCAAATTGCGCCAACCGATTGTAAGGTTCTCCTTTATGGCGAGTCGGGAACAGGAAAAGAAGTGCTATCCAATTATATTCACAAAAAGAGTAAACGCGCAGAGGAGGCTTTTATCTCGGTAAACTGTGCTGCCATACCTGAGAATCTATTTGAATCTGAATTATTTGGCTATGAAAAAGGCGCCTTTACCGGAGCAGTTCAGATGAAAAAAGGTTTGATCGAGCTGGCTGATAACGGAACGCTTTTTTTAGATGAGATATCCGAAACGCCTCTCGATATGCAGGCGAAATTATTAAGAGTGCTGGAAACCCGGGAGGTTCGGAGAGTAGGAGGCACTGAAAATTTCCAAGTGAATTTTCGTCTCATAGCTGCGACTAATAAAAACCTGCTGGAACTGGTCAAAGAGGGGAAATTCCGTGAAGATTTGTATTATCGGCTGAATGTGATCCAAATACAAATTCTCCCTTTAAGAAAGCGTAAAAAAGACATCATCAAGTTAGCATATAAATATCTGAAGGATTTCAATCAAATGTATCAAAAGGATTTTAAATTGCGCGCCTGCCATTTTCAATATTTGTTAAACTATGATTGGCCGGGAAATACAAGAGAACTGAGAAATTATATTGAACGAATTGTCGTTGTGAGTGAGGGAGGGTTGGACAGTAGTTATATTAATGAAGACGAGCGGCCACTCATCGATATTGATACTATGATTGACATCAATCCTGACCGTATCCCTACCCTAAAGGAAGTTTTACGTGAAGTAGAAGAGAAGTATATTAAAAGGGTTTTATTGGAATGTGAGGGTAAAAAAGAAAAAGCAGCTGAAAAACTGGGAATCTACCGGACTGTATTATATCGAAAGTTAAAAAGCTTTGAGGAGGATCATCAGAAAATACACTAGGAAGTCACTCAACTCCGTTATCTGTTACAGATAACGGAGTTTTTCTTTGTCTGCATCCGGTGCTTCAAAACTTGTTTCATAAAAACAGCTATTTAAACTTTCCGCTTCAGCCAAGATAATATCCCCAATTCCAATTAAGGTGTTAGGCAATTAGTAATGTACCATTTTAGGTACATTGCAAAATTGTATGAATAAGAAAATGTACCAAAAAAGGTACATCCGCATAATAAAACGATAGAAGTCAGGCTGATCACAAATGGGGGATTGGCTCTTTGGATCTGCCATTTTACTTAGCAAGCAAAAGAACTCTAAATGGGCTTTCATAGGACATCGTTCAGCAGAATGATTAAAGATTGGTTTGCTCATATATGAACAAATTATGAAGAGATACCAATTTCCTACGATTTGGCATAGTGCTTGCATTATTAAATAGTAAAAAGCTCACAGGGGTGCATTCCTCAAAGAGTTTGCATTTCAGCATGGTGAAGTTTGACGATACACGAAGTTCTCAAAAAATGATGAGGAAAGAGGTAAAAGAAATATGTCAAAAGTAATTTCTACATCAAAGGCTGCTGAGTTTATTCAAGACGGTTGTACATTAGCAGCAAGCGGTTTCGGACTGGCTTGTTGGAATGAAGAAATGGGAATTGCCATTGAAGACCGTTTTAAGAAAACTGGGCATCCGCAAAATCTGACTGTTGTTCATGCAAGCGCTGTCGGTTCAAGAAGAGATGCTTCAAAGGGAATGAGCCATTTAGGATATGAAGGATTGGTTAAACGATGGATTGGCGGAATTGCTTATGCATCACCAGGTATGGCAAAACTCATCGAGGATAACAAAATTGAAGCATATAATCTTCCCCAGGGTGTCATTACCCAGCTTTATCGTGAAATCGCCGCTAAACGGCCAGGGGTTATCACAAAGGTCGGTTTAAGAACCTATATAGATCCGCGCCTTGAAGGGGCAAAAATGAACACGAATACAACTGAAGATATTGTGAACCTTATTGAACTCGATGGGGAGGAATGGCTCTACTACAAATCCTTCCCAATTCATGTCGGATTAATTCGCGGTACGGTGGCCGATGAAAATGGGAACTTAACTATGGATAAGGAAAGTTTAATGCTGGAAGTGCTGCCGGTAGCTCAGGCTGTTCATAATTCCGGTGGGATTGTCATTGCTCAAGTAGAGAATGTCGTTAAGAATGGTTCACTTGATCCAAAGAAAGTTAGAGTTCCAGGCATCTTGATCGATTACCTTGTCGTTTCAAAACCAGAAAATCATGACCAAACAGAAGGTACTCACTATCATCCAGGTTTATCAGGCGAATTGAAGGTACCTCTGGAAGGTGTAGATGTGCTTCCATTTGATGAAAGAAAAGTGATTGCCCGCCGTTGTGCAATCGAGTTAAAGGAAGATGCAATACTGAATCTTGGTGTCGGGATGCCTTCAGGTGTCGGCAGTATCGCAGCTGAAGAGGGTATAAGCGATTACCTCAAAATGACGACTGAAGCAGGTACGATAGGGGGGGTGCCGGGAAGCGGATTAGATTTCGGTTCGGCCTATAACGCAGAAGCTATCGTGGAGGAACATGTCCAATTTGATTTTTATGATGGCGGCGGTTTAGATATTTCCGTATTAGGATTGGCACAAACAGATGAAATGGGCAATGTGAATGTAAGTAAGTTTGGCAAAAGAGTCATGGGCTGCGGCGGATTTGTTAATATATCGCAAACAGCTAAAAAGCTGGTATATTGTGGGACCTTTACTCATGGCGGTTTAGAAGTAAATTTAGGCAATGGAAAAATAGAAATCGTGAAAGAAGGACGCAATAAAAAATTCATTAAGCAAGTAGAACAGGTAACGTTCAGCGGTCAATATGCCACGGAAGTAGGCCAAACAGTACTGTATGTGACAGAACGGGCTGTACTCCAATTGATTGACGGCAAGCTGACATTAATCGAAATCGCCCCTGGAATTGATTTACAAAGAGATATTCTTGAACAAATGGAATTCACTCCTGCTATTTCTAAGGATTTAAAAACAATGAACCCTGGGATGTTCTGCGAGCATTGGGGAGAACTGAAGCAAATTATTGAAGAGAGAAGAAGGGTGGCAGTTACATGCTAAATTTGGGACTTACTAAAGAACAGCAGCAATTACAGCAAAAAGTAAGAGCTTTTGTTGAAGAATATATTATGCCAAATGCCTTAAGATACGATGAAGCACAAGAGTTTCCTAGCGAAGTGGTGGAGGCGGCAGCGAAAATCGGTTTATTAGATTTTTCAGTACCTAAAGAATTCGGCGGGCCGGGACTTGATACATTATCGATATGCATAATCTCGGAGGAATTAGGCCGCGGAGATGTGACGATGTCTACAACGATTGGAGGTAATGGTCTTGCTGCTTATCCGGTATTATACGGTGGCAATGAAGAGCAAAAGAAACGCTACTTCCAATATCTCTTAGATCAAAAATTAACAGCCTTTGCATTGACAGAGCCTGCTGCCGGATCCGACGCCGGAGCAGTACAAACAATCGCTATTTTGGATGGGGATGAATATGTGTTAAATGGCACAAAATGTTTCTGCACTAATGGCGGAAAAGCAAGCGTGTTCACATTGATAGCTTCGACTGACCCGTCAAAAGGAACGAAAGGACTGAGCGGCTTTATGATAGAGGCAGACCGCGAAGGGATCATTGTCGGGAAAAAAGAAAACAAAATGGGTCTGCGTGGATCCAATACAGTGGAGATCATCCTAAATAATGTCCGCGTTCCAAAAGAAAACCTGATTGGAAAAGAAGGAGAAGGCTTCAAACTGGCAATGATTACCCTTGACTCAGCCAGATTATCTGTCGGGGCGGCTGCTCTCGGACTTTCAAAACGAATCCTTGAGGATACGCTGCAATTTCTAAAAACAAATACATTGGGCGGAAAACCAATGATTGCTTCCCAGTATGTCCAGTTCAAAGTAGCGGATATGGCTACAGAAATTGAAGCTGCACAAGGGATTATCTATAAAACATGCTACCTGAAGGATTCCGGCGAGCGGTATAGCAAGGAAGCAGCCATGGCAAAAACCTACTGCACAGACACAGCGATGAAATTAGCAGCGATGGCAGTAGACCTTTACGGCCCGTATGGATATTTACATGAGGCACAGATAGAAAAATATATGCGCGACGTTAAGGTTATGCAGATTTATGAAGGAACAAACGAAATTCAGCGTGTCGTGATAGCAAATAACATTGCGAGATAAACAGGGAGGAAGAGGATATACATGGATTTCACATTATCAGATGAACAAGTACTCATCCAACAAAGTATCAAAGAAATTGCCCAGGATTTATCAGGGTTGTCTGTCAATAAATCATTAAAGAGCCTGGGGGAAATGGACTTCTTAGGAATGTACTTTCCAGAGGAAGTCGGCGGGGCCGGCGGGGAATTTTCCAGTTATATTCTCGCATTGGAAGAATTGGCAAAGGTGTCTCCGTCTACAGCACTGGCCTATGCCATTCATAGTACACAAGCCGCTTCCATTTTAAATAAATGGGGAAATGATGAGCAAAAGAAAAGTTACCTTGCCCCATTATGTAAAGGGGAGAGAATAGGCAGCTTTGCCTATGGAGAAGCGTGGGCAGGCAAAGATATGCTGGCGATTGAAACGACAGCACTAAAATTAGAGGATAGCTATCTACTAAATGGTTCAAAAACCTTTGTCTTAAATGGCAGCGAAGCTGATTTATATATTGTTTTTGCAAAGACAGAGGAAGGCTTGACTGCTTTTGTGGTAGAAAAAGAGGCACCTGGAGTTACATTCAGCGATTCTTATAAGAAAATGGGGCTTGATGAACTGCCAATCGTGACGCTGACGCTGGAAAATGTTCAGGTTCCCACCGACAATGTCATTGGAAAAGAAGGGTTAGGAGAAGAAATCTATCAATCTGCTAAAGACCTTCACAGCATTAGTCTGGCTGCTATTGGTACTGGAATATCCGCGGTTGCGCTGGAGAAAAGTATTTCTTACGGAAAAGAACGTGAGCAATTCAATCGGCCGATTATCAAGTTTGAGGGCCTCCAGGAAATGATCGGCAATATGAAGGTTCATCTGAGTGCTGCTCATCTGCTCACCCTGCAGGCTGCTTCCTTAGTGGAAAGAGAAGAAGACTATAAAGAAGCAGCAGCAATTGCCCGCTTCTATTCATTAAAAACAGGTGAACAATCTTGTTTAGATGCTATCCAGATTCATGGCGGTTACGGCTACAGCAAGGACCTAGGGGTTGAAGTGCTATTAAGGGATATTAAAGGAATTTCATTATTAGAAGTACATGCGAAGCCAATGATTATCTCAATTGCAAGACATGTAATCGGCTAATCATACAATTACTGATAAAGGAAGGGGATTTATATGAATCCAAAATATAATCGATGGTCAGTTCTGGTTGCTTCAGCCATTATTAATCTATGTGTCGGATCGATCTATGCTTTTAGCGTGTTTGCCGGTCCATTAAGTAAAGCTCACGGCTGGTCGATGGGGGAAATCATGTTGGCATTTACAATAAATGCCGCTATCGCTCCAATTCCCATGATCCTGGGAGGAAAGATCCTTGATAAGGGAGGAGCAAAATACTCCATTATGGCTGGAGGCGCAATGTTTGGTGCCGGCTTTATCCTGACAGGACTTTCTGATAGTATGATGGCACTATACTTATCATATGGTATACTTTGCGGTCTGGGACAGGGGATTGCATATTCCGGAACACTTGGAAATACGGTGAAATTTTTCCCTGATAAAAGAGGATTGGCATCCGGTATTGTAACCGCCGGGTATGGCGGAGGAACCATTATTGCTGCTCCTTTGGCAAACTATTTGATTGAAAATCATGGAGTATCCTCAGCATTTATCTCTATGGGAATGATTTACTTTGTTGTTACAGTCGTATGTGCATTATTCGTCAAGGCAGCGCCTGTAGGCTATGCGCCTGAAGGCTGGAGCCCATCTGTTCAGGCTACTGGAAAGAAAGCGGCAGGTAATGATGTTCCGTGGAATGAAATGATAAAGAAACCAATGTTCTATACGATTGCTTTCTTGTTTATGATTGGAGCGCTATCCGGAATGATGGTTACCTCTAATGCTTCTGTCATCGGTCAGCAAATGTACGGTTTAACTGCTGCGGTTGCTGCGGTATTAGTTAGCTTGTTCTCTTTGAGCAATTGTTTAGGAAGGATTCTCTGGGGGGCTGTATCAGATAAAATCGGCCGCACTAATACATTGTTATGCATTTATATAGTCATCGCCGCAATGCTCCTGTTATTAGCGAATACAGTTTCAACTGCCGGCTTTATCATAGCTGTAATCGGAATCGGCACATGCTTTGGCGGTACAATGGGTGTTTTCCCTTCCATTGTTGGTGATAAATTCGGCATGAAATATTATGGCGTAAATTACGGAGTCACCTTTATCGGCTATTCTTTAGCTGCGTTCTTTGGACCAAAAATTGCCGTACAGGTAGCAGGAACTCATAACGGAGATTTCACATTGGCATTTTATATCGCATTTGCAATTAGTTTAGTAGGAATCGTCCTCACTCTTTTATTTAAGAGAATGGAGAAAAAAGGAATAGTAATTGCTAGTAAATCTGTAGCTTAAGCATAGGAGGAATGAATGATGAAAGCATTAGTATGTTATAAATGGATACCAGATGGAGCAGATATCGTAGTCGATCAAGCCAATAAGACTTTAAATATGGATAAGGTGAAATATACAGTAAGTGAATACGACCGCAATGCTGTTGAATTAGGAGTAGCTCTTAGTGAAAAAAATGGTTTCAATGTTGAATCTCTTACCGTTGGAACGGGTGTAAAATCATCGGTTACGGAAGTCTTGGCTAGAGGAATTGAAAAGGCCTACTATGTTGAAACCGAGGAATTGGATAGTTCAGCATCCGCCAAAATCATTGCCGAAGCAGTTAAGAAAATCGGAGGCGTAGACTTAATAATCTGCGGCGAGGGATCAGGTGATCAGTATTCTCAGCAGGTAGGACCACGTGTAGCTGCTTTGCTTGATTATCAAGCTATTACTTATGTGTCTTCATTTGTGGCAGATGGTGAAACATTCACTGCGGAACGGAAATTAGAAGATGGCTTTGAAGTGGTTAAAGTTCAGGGACCGGCTGTTGTTACGGTGCTTTCTGACATTAACACTCCGCGTATCCCTACTATGAAACACATTTTATCAGCAAAGAAGAAACCTTCGGAAGCCCTTGCATTGGCTGATTTAGGCCTTGAAAAGGACCAGCTTGAATCGGGGCTTACAGTCAAAGGTGTAGGTCCGTCTATCCAGGATCGCAAGCAAATCAGAATGAATGCAAATGGTGAAAGTGTTCAAGAAGCAGTTGAAAAATTAATCAAGGAATTAAAATCCAATAAAGATATTTAATAGGGGACGGTGTGATAGGAATGAAAAATATTTGGGTTATTGCCGATGTACCAGAGCATGCTTATGAATTATTGACTAAGGTTAGGGATGATGGCGAAAGGGTTACCGCGTTCGTAAATGGAGACCAAGCTACTGCAGAAGAGTGCTTCAGCTATGGAGCTGCAGCAGTTGAACTAATGTCGCTGCCGGCTGATACAATTTGGGAACAATACGCAAAACCGATTGCTGCTTATGCAAAAGAAGTAAAGCCTGAACTGATTGCTGTCTCAGCAACTAGAAGAGGAAAAACGCTGGCCGCACAGGTAGCTGCATTACTGGACGCTCCTTGCGTTACAGAAACGAAGGTATTAGATATTGTTGACAGCAAAGTATCTGCAGCAAGAACGATTTACGGTGGTTTAGCCGAAAAAGAGTTAGAAACGGAAAAGGCCGTAGTGGTAACAGTAGCACCTGGTATATTTAAAGCTCAAAAGTCAGAAGCAGCAGGGAGCGGCGAAGTCAAAACCGTGGAAATCGCAGCATCAGGCATTGAGGTAGTGGAAAGAAAGGCAAAATTGGCGTCTACTGTCAACTTAAATGATGCAGAAGTCGTGATTGGTGTCGGACGCGGATTTAGAGTTGAAGAAAACGTGAAGCTTGCTGAAGATTTAGCGGCTGCCCTTGGCGGAGAAATCGCCTGCACCAGACCGGTTGCGGAGGATTTCCATTGGATAGAGGAAGTGCGTTATGTCGGAGTGTCAGGTAAGGTCATCAAACCAACACTTTATATCGCAGCCGGTATCTCCGGCCAGATTCAGCATATGTATGGGGTTCGCGATTCCAAAACCATTGTGGCGATTGATAAAAATGAAAGTTCCTCCATTTTCAAATCGGCTGATTATTATATCGTTGGCGATTTGACTGAAGTATTGCCAACATTAACGGAAACGGTAAAATTAGTGTCTGCAAAATAATAGATAATCTATGAACCGGCTGGCTGTATGGATTTGTATCCTGACAAGCCAGCCTTCATTTCAGACTACTAATTTAAGATAAATGAGGTGTAAATTCATGTCTGAAGAAAAATTTGACGCGATTATTGTCGGCGGCGGGATTGCCGGGCTGACTGCAGGTTATGTGATGGCAAAGGAAGGGCTGGATGTCCTTTTAATCGAAAGAGGGAATTACCCGGGTAGTAAAAATATGACAGGAGGCCGTATTTACAGCCACAGCCTGGAGAAAATCATCCCCGATTTCGCCAAAGAGGCACCCGTACAAAGAAAGATTGTTCATGAAAAGGTCAGCTTGATGACGGATGACAGCGCATTTACGATTGACTATACTTCACAAAAATTAGGTATCCAGGGGAAAGACTCGTATTCCGTATTAAGAAGTGAATTTGACCAATGGTTGTCTGAAAAAGCCGAAGAAGCCGGGGTACAGGTCATCCCGGGGATTCTTGTTGATGATTTACTGGTGCGCGATGGCAGAGTCTGCGGAGTCATTGCGGGTGAGGATGAATTAGAATCAGAGGTTGTCATGATCGCTGACGGTGTAAATTCCCAGTTGGCGCAGAAATTAGGCTTCAGAGGGGAAATTAAACCTCATGAAGTAGCCGTTGGGGCAAAAGAAGTCATTTCTCTGCCTCAGAAGGTTATCGAAGACAGATTCCAATTAGGCAATGATGAAGATGGAACAGCGTGGTTATTTGCTGGAAGTCCTTCAGCCGGCCGGGTCGGCGGCGGATTCCTGTATACAAATAAAGATTCCATTTCACTGGGAATTGTTTGTACTTTAGCCGACTTGGAAAATGCTTCTAAAACAGTGCCGCAAATGCTAGAAGACTTTAAACATCATCCGGCTATCGAGCCTTTGATTAAAGATGGGAGGATGATAGAATACTCAGGTCATTTGGTGCCGGAAGCTGGTTTTAATATGATTCCAAAGATTGTTGGTGAAGGTGTCTTAGTCATTGGCGATGCAGCCGGCTTCTGTATGAATATCGGCTATGCTGTAAGAGGAATGGATCTCGCTGTATCTTCGGCCGATTGTGCCGCAAAAGCGGTTATTGAAGCAAAGAGGAAGAATGACTTTAGCGAGGTCAGCCTTTCAACATATAAAGCTTTATTAGATGATAGCTTCGTTATGAGAGATTTACATTTATACCGTAAATTTCCTGAGTTTATAGAAAATGAGCGCATTTTTAATCAATATCCGGAAATGGTTACTAATATCATGGAGGCTATGTTTGTAATAGATGGAGTCTCCTCCCAGCCGTTGATGAAGTCTGTGATGAAGGAATTGAAAAAGGTCGGAGTCATGAATCTTGTGAAAGACGGAATAAAGGGGGTTAAAGCACTATGAGTGTAAATGTGGAAGAAAAATTAGGAATTGATAAATTTAATGTCGATGAAGAAAATCCGCATATTATTCTGAAAAAAGAAGGTCAGGATACCCCTGAATATAGAAAGGAATTTGAAAAACTCGTAATTTCCTGTCCGGCCCACTTATATGTGATTGAAGATGACGGCAGCTACCGATTTGACTATGCCGGCTGTTTTGAATGTGGTACATGCAGGGTGCTTTGTGGCGATACCATTCTTGAAAAATGGGAATATCCGAAAGGAACATTCGGGATTGAATACCGCTACGGCTGAGAGTTATTTCCAACAAATTGAGCGAAGGGAGAGCGAAGCAAATTGTATACGGATTGGCTAAAACACCGGGCCCAGATTTCTTCTTCTTATCCGGCGGTTATGGATGCTCAAACGAAAGAAAATTGGAATTACCAGGAATTAGATGAACGATCCGATGACCTGGCTGCATATTTATGTGAAATAGGCCTAAAAAAAGGTGATAGAGTGGCGCTTATTTCCCCGAATGATATTTGTTATTTGGATTTTTTGTTCGCCTGTGAAAAAAACGGGATGATCTTTGTTCCAATCAATTGGCGGCTCTCTGCGAGTGAAATAAAAGCGATTTTCGAGGATTGTAGCCCTGCACTGATCGCAACAACATCTGTAAATAAATCAATTTATGGTGATATGGATTCTCGGAAACTTATTTTCATCGATTCACCTTCATATAAAAAAATCATAAACCAACGTCAAGGGACTTTCGCAGCGGAAGTAATTTCAGACTCCGATACACTAGCCATTGTCTATACGAGCGGTTCAACAGGCAGGCCAAAAGGAGTGATGATTTCTCACGGCGCTGTAAAACACAATGGCTTGAATACAATTGTCAGCTGGAATTTAAAAGCCGGCGATGCAACTATCATTTCTGTACCTATGTATCATACATCCGGGCTTTTTGCTTTGACGATTCCGCTGCTGATGATTGGCGGAAGGGTTATTCTGCAGAAAAAATATGATCCGGATGAGACCATGCAGTTAATTGAAGAAGAGAAATGTACGATTATCTTTATGGTTCCAACGATGTATTATTCCCTTATCCAGGCAAAGAGTTTTACCAGGACCGATTTATCCTCAGTAGAGAGCTTTATTTCCGGGGGGGCCTCCTGTACGGAAAGCATCTATAAAGCCTTTGCCAATCAAGGGCTTCCCTTTAAAGAGGCATATGGATTAACAGAGGCTGGCCCCAATAATTTTTATATTGCCCCAGCTATCGCTAAATTTAAAGTAGGATCTGTCGGAAGACCGATGATGTTTAACGAAGCCAGAATTTTGAATGAAGAAGGAAAAGAGGCAGGATTAGGAGAAATAGGAGAAATAGTTTTATCCGGAAAACATATTTTTCAAGGGTATTGGAATAAAGAGGAAGAAACAAACAAGGTGTTAAAGAATGGTGAGGTTTATACCGGGGATTTAGGAAGATTGGATCAGGATGGTTATTTTTATATTGTCGGCCGTAAAAAAGATATAATTATCAGCGGCGGAGAAAATATTATTCCATCCGAAGTTGAAAATATTTTGAATCAGCACCCGGCAGTGGAAGATTCTACAGTAGTAGGAATTAACGATGAAAAATGGGGTGAAGTGGTAGCAGCCATGGTGTGCTGCCCTTTGGGACAAACCATCACTCTGGAGGAATTGCAGTTGTTTTGCCGCCAGAAGCTGGGCGGGTTTAAACTACCGCGTAAAATCTTGATCACAAATAAACTACCAATTAATGGATGTGGGAAAGTAGATAAAGGACTCATCAAACAATATTTCTCTACCAATCAAGAAAAGAAAAAGCCTGCTATG